>CAYMUX010000011.1:0-45048 GCA_964393845.1 uncultured Nitrospiraceae bacterium | reverse complement strand
TTTTCACTGCCGGTGTCATTCTCTATAATGCATCCTATTGCGTAATTTGGGTTTATTGTTGTCCATGTGTAATCAAAGATCACATAATAGAGTGGCAGGAACTGCACACTTTTGGGAAGTTACCCTGCAAATGATGTTTCCGAAGCGCTCGTGCTTTTGGACTATTGAAGATTTCTCTGAGCGACTGCTGGGTCACGTTACCCAACACGAGTTTTCCATACATATCCACGCAGCACGGAATGACGTCGCCGTTCCACATAACCACAAGATTTCGCCAAAGCGTACGGCACGGTAATTTTCGCTGCTCACTGCTTTGGCCCATAAGCGGCTCGAACATGACGTAATCGACGATGTCTTTCCATGTCTCCTTGACAATATTTGCGTATCGGATTTCCTCGGTTACTGTGGCATTGATTACGACTATCAGCGGAGCGCCCCTTTTATTTCTCTCTTCAAGTACCTTGTTGATTATCGATTTGATCGCGACATAAGGCTTTCCACGGTTGTACTCGTAGTATTCTCCAATTCCTTCCATGGAGAAAGTAATTTCGTTCAAACCGCTCTCGAATATCCTGGGAATATTGTTATCGTTTAACAGCATCCCGTTGGTATAGATGCTGACGTATATCCCCTTGTCGCGGGCATACCGTATCATATCGAATATCTTACGGTGGGCGAGGGGTTCGCCGTTTAGCGTCAGGATCAGACACGTGATCTGTGGATTGTCGTCGAGAATCTTTTTGAAGAGCTCGAGGCTCATGAAGCCTTTTTTATTATTTGACGCTTTCTGCGTCGTGCAATGCCTGCATCTTAAATTGCAGATATTCGTCGGTTCAATCTGCACACCCTGCACGTCATAGGACGATGCCCTTCGGAAGACCCTATGGAGTTGGTTCCGTATTTCGACAAGGGCTGAGCGATATGTCGGGAAATACCTAAACAACCTCATTGCGATCCTGTCGTCTTCTCCGTAAAGCTTACCCACGGCGTAATAGAACAGCCGCAGGGGCAGTTTTTTTATGTCTTGCATATTAAATTACACTGCTCCATCTTAAAATCAATCAAGGTCTTTTAAAATATCGTGTAATAATAAAAAGGGGAATTAAAAATAGATTTTTTTGTTCATATTTTCTATTTCTTTTTTCGTGCTACACAATAAACCGACAAACCAAAGGGGAGGTTTACTCCAGATCTTATTAGTTTATTTTCAATAAATAATATGTGCGTTAATAATATATTAATCAAATATGGTAAAGGTTTCAAGTCTGATTCAGGATCCTCTTCCTCGATGTATAACCTACGTTCTATAATTCTCTTGACAACACTGATAGGAAAGAGAAAGGTATTACGATATGTAATTTTCTCGATTTCAAAACCGGCCTTTTGAACACACTCGCACAAGTCCTTAATTGTATATCTTCTATTTACACCAACAGCTTTGTCATGATTACTCCTAATAAAATTAAATGCCGGCAGATTTAATATTAAAATTCCACTCTTATTCATTACACGGCCGATTTCCTTTAATGTTTCAATATTATCTATAAGTATATTGCTACTGCTACCTGAAAAATCTATTTCCTGTCCTAAGACATCAAAAGAAAATACTATATCAAAGTAATTACTTTTAAAAGGAAGAGCATTAATTGAACCTTGCAGGATATCTGTTAAACTTCGCATCTTGCAATATTTCAATGCTTCTTTCGAAAAATCCAGCCCGCAGGCCTGATGATTCATACAGCTTGCCAGCATCATTCCAGTACCACAACCCGCGTCTAATATTTTTAACCTCTCCCCTTTTTTATTTATCCTTTCAATATAACGCAGTACTAAATCTCTTAATCCGATATACCACCAATAATCATCTTCTATATTAAACATAACTTCATATTCTTTTTTAAGCATTATGGCCTTCTCTATATTGCATGTTTTCCTAATACCGGCGTGCAGACTTAGTCAATGTCTTTTGAAATTTCACGAAGCGCGGCAATGACTATTTTTTGTTCGTCATTAGTTAATGAAGGATACATTGGCAAATTGAAGATTTCATTGGCAGCTTTTTCTGTATGCGGCAGGTCTCCAATTTTGTACCCAAGGTATCGATAACCTGTCATGGAGTGAATGGGCCATGGATAGTTTATGTTAACAACAATTTCTTTTGTTCTCAGTTGGGAGATAATCTTATCCCTTTTAGGATGACGGCAAACATACAAATGATAAACATGCTCATTACCTGGCATGGTCTTAGGTAGAAAGAGGCTTGTCATTGCTAAAGATTGATCATATTCATGTGCAATTTCTCTTCTGCGAGCAATATATTTATCAAGGTGAGACAACTTACGCAAAAGAATCTCGGCATGAAGTTCATCAAGTCTTGAATTATAGCCATGTTCTTCTGAATAATACGTTTTTTCCATACCATAAAAGCGAAGTCGCTGCATCTTCCTGTAAAGATTTTCATCGCTTGTTACTATCATGCCGCCATCGCCAAATCCACCAAGCACTTTGGTAGGGTAGAATGAAAAAGCGGCAAGGTCAGACATAGAACCGGCTTTCTTACCGTTGAACGACGCTCCATGACTCTGGGCACAATCTTCAATAACTTTTAAACTATAGGCACTAGCTATATCGTTTACACTCTTCATATCAACGCACTGACCATAAAGATGAACCGGCAGAATACATTTTGTCTTCTCCGTAATTGCTGTCTCTAACAGCGTGGTATCCATAAGGTATGTCGCAGGATTGATGTCAATAAAAACGGGCTTAGCTCCGGTTGCAACAATAGAGGAGACTGTTGGAACCGCTGTATTTGCTACCGTAATTACCTCATCGCCGGCGCCTACTCCTAAAGCCTTGAGACCAAGAAAGAGCGCATCTGTCCCGCTATTGACTCCTACTCCAAAACTCACGCCGCAATACCCAGAAAATGCTTCTTCAAAGTTTTTTACGCTATCTCCCAGTATTAAGCGCCCTGAACTCAACACCTTTTCAATCGCAGCATGAATCTCATGCTTTTCATTTTCATACTCCTTGAGATAATCCCACACTTTTATTTCCATTTTTCCCTCAATTAAGTTATTGTCAGTTTGAGTTTTATCTGGTAATTTTCAGGATATGTTTTGGCTCTTATTAAACAGGGAATACTTTCTTGAAGCAACGTATATTTTTATATCAATCTTCCCAGTAGTGTTTTCTGTACTTCCGGTAATATTCTAATGAGAGAGTGATTCCTTCTCCAAGTGAAATTTTAGGTTCCCATCCTAATCTTGCATTGATTTTCTTATAATCTCCATAATAGTCTCCGATATCTATCTGTTTCCGTTCAGGTGGAAAAGGAACAAGGGAATATGAACCAGTCTTGTTAATTCTTATTAAGAGTTCGGCCAAATCCTTGAGGTTGATAGGATTGTTATAACCCAGGTTGAAAACCTGGCCGTAAGCTTCTTCATTTACTGCCGATATCAAAAGAGCATTTACTACATCTTCTACATAATTAAAGTCTCTCAATTGTGTTCCATCGCCAAATACTTTAATCTCTTCCCCATTGATAAGTTGTTTTATCCAAATACCCAGAAAAGTTTGGCGAGCGTCCTTTACTCGCATACGGGGACCATAGGTATTAGTTAATCGCAACGAGCATGAACGGATTCCATAAACATTATTATAAAGAATATGATACCATTCGCCGGCCATTTTGTTTATTCCGTTTACATCTGTAGGATGGAGCAAATGTCGCTCATCAACGGGCAAATAATCAGGCACTCCATATACCTGTCGGGTGCCGGCAAACACAATTTTTATAGAAGGGTTGCAGTTACGGCAGGTCTCCAGGATTGATAGCTGCGCCCGACAATTGATCTCCAGGTCCGTATATGGATCTTTCATTGAATCGGCATGAGCTGTCTGTCCTGCTAAATTAAATAAATAGTCTTTCCCCTGAACGAGATATCGCATGCTGTATATATCCCGTACATCGGCAATATTTACGTCAACCTCTTTTTCAATATCATTAATATTGAATAAATTACCCCCGTATTCCGGAATAAGTGAATCAACCAATAAAACCTTTGCACCATAATCAACCAGGCGATGAGCCAGGTTAGAACCTATAAAACCCAAGCCCCCGGTTATAATGACTTTTTTGTCCCTGAACAATTCCGGTTCTATTAAATTTTTCATAATGAAGATCGATTCTATAATTTACACTATGCAAACACGGAAACTAAATGTAACAATTTGATTTAAAATCTATAATGAATCTGAATCACGATATTCATATGCTCGTCTGATCGTATATTGAGGCTTTTTATTGAGAGAAAGAAAAACCCGTCCAATATATTCGCCAACCATGCCGAGCATTATTAATTGTATGCCGCCAAACATTGAAATTGCTACAAGAATGCTTGCAAAGCCCATCGGTATGTCGGGATTCAAATACTTTTCAATAGCCGTATAAACACCTAACACAAATCCATAAGATGCAAAAAGTAGACCCAAAATAATTGATACCCTCAATGGTAAAATGGAAAAATTAGTAAACATATTCAACCATAATGAAATTAGCTTTCTTAAAGTGTATCCTGATCTTCCCTCTTTTCGTTCATGATGTTCTACCTTGACCGTACCGATTTTATCTGTGATTTGTAATATTAATCCATCGATATAAGGAAATGGCGCCTGATACTTAATGATTTCATTTACTAAAAAATTATTTAAAACTTTAAAACTTGAAAGATATAAACCCTTTGGTTTTTTCAACATAAGATTGGCAGCCTTATCATTAAGCCAACTTCCCATATTTCTAAATAGATTATGTCTTTTCTTTTCATAATACGAGTAAACAACATCATAGTTATTTTCCAAAGCGGTATTGACAAGTTTAACAACCGAGCTTATAGGATTTTGGAAATCATCATCCATGATAACAGCAAAATCCCCGGTGACTCTATTCAATCCAGCCATTACTGCGCTATGCTCCCCGACATTTTTAGACAAAGAATAAAATTTCACGGTTTCTCTATGTTTCTCGAATAAAGCTATACACACCTCTTCCGAGTGATCAACCGAATTATCATTGACAAGTATTATTTCAAGCTTGAAAAGAGACCCTAAATCCCTGATAAGCTCTTCAACCAGCCTGTCGATGGTCTTTTCAGAATTGTAAACGGGAATTAAAATGGATAATGCTGTTGAGGAAGCGTTTTTGTTCATTAATCCGTTTCACCACGATATTCATTTATCATCAGACTCAGAGTCATCTTAATTAAATAGGTCTGATTAATAGAATTAATAAATTTAAAGTCTTACAGGCATAATAATGGCTCTTTAATATACAACTTTATAAGTATAGCAAATAATTTAAAACAAATTAAAGGGAATTGCTGTAACAGGTACACCGGGGGCCTGTTAAGCATTTGCATTGAATGCAGCTGGTTATAACGTTCCTGATGCAATTGCCTTGGGATTTGTTTTGTGCATGGAATCTTCTATATGTTTATTGCTTCTATGGGATTTTCTTTACTGCCGCGCCGGCTGTGGGGGAAGAATAGATCGTGACCTTGCTTTATTCCTTCAAACTATATACAACACCATCCGGACATTCGTATACCTTGGCAAAGCTGTTATTATTTTCTCTATTGTTGAAGAGATCTGCAATATAACGCCCCTCATATTGCTCATCCGCTTCTTCGAATAAGGCAAGTACGCGTGATCCGAATTTTGACATACGCTGCGGCAGCACTGACTCCATGTCATCAGGAACAGTAACAGTCGTATCGAACCTTTTGTGAGGCAATGCTATCGTGGAATACCCCCCAAAGAAACTAAGATGAAATGGTCTATTGGTTACTATCATTATATTTGTCCCATAATTCTCTTTTATCCACTTATAGGCGCAGGACCCCGTAATGGATGCCTTTTCCTGTTTATAGGAAAACTCAGGTAAGTTCAGATAGGTTTTATAGAGACTGGCAGTTGCAATTATGACGAGAGTCGAAATCATTCCGATGAATGACAGTTTTGAGAATTTCCTGAATTCCGTTCTTTCCCATACAAAGACAAGGGTAGAAATAGTCGTTATAAACAGGAAAGGCACTAATGGCGACGCATAACGTATTTCAAATCGCCACGCCTGTTTTGCCATTGTTATGACAATGAGCGCCGTATAACTGACTTGAAAAACGATAATCGAATCAAGCCCTGAGGAGAAATATTTTAATATCTCTTTTCGTAAACGCGTGTTTATAAGAATGTAAAGCATGATTAACATCATAAGCAGTAAGAGCAGGGGGGAAATATTTTTACTTAAATGGAATTGCCGGTATATCGTCTCTACAGTGCCTGTAAGCGCGTCGAGATACGACCTTCCAGGCGAAGCCTGATTAAACCCGCGTGTCGAGCCCGAAATTATATAATTGCGAATAAACATTGTAGCAGTGGCAATTACAGGCAGGGTTAATGCCAGGATGGTTGATATCGATTTGAATTCCGGTCTTTTATTTTTTACTACAATAAACACTTCCCATAAAAAGACCGGTATCAAGGCTATACCTGCATTCCTTGTAAAAATTGCAGCTCCGGCACAGACACCGGCAATGAACAGATTTCGCCTGAAATAACGGCTATCAGGATTCCTTGATGATATCAGGAAATATATAGCCGCCGCTATTAGTACGATAAACAAAGGTTCGCCCCAGATATGATGAACATTCAAAAGCAGGGGATAGGAAAAAGAGACGAGTATACCGGTCAGTAAGGCAATCCATTTATTGCACAAATTTTTTGCTAATAAAAATGTAAAAACTGCCAAGACTGCATGACAAACTAAATTCAGTATTTGCGCCGGCATATAATTCTGATGCGTTAGCCCGCCCATTATTGCGAAAAGCACCGGCAGAAGAGGCATTTGATCAAGGAATGGAATGGCGCCATTAACGGGCATATAGTTGTCTTCCAGCCTGATGATCGGCACCCTTATTCCATTGCCGGATAATATCTGTTGTGAGATGAGACCGAACCTCATTGAATCGGGAGATATCTTTATATTTTTAACCGCAAGAAATGCTGCAAGGCCGGAGGCTGCAATTAATATGACATATGCCCATATTTCAAATCTGTTTCTGGAAGAGGGATTGCATAGTTCCATTTTTTATTATAAGGAATGGTTTTTATACCTTGAAAGAGTTGCAGGGATAATTAAAGATAACCGCCTGTTATTTGACAATCGGTAAAGAATAAGAATATCAGCCCCTGCTTCCCAGCAGAGATATAGCGCCGGAAGCCAATCTTTTAAATTCTCTGAAAGATGATAATGCAATCAGTTTTTTCCAAATATACTTTGGCCTGTAATAGAATTGTCTATAGCCTCTCTCAAGATATGCATCCAATTCTTCCTCTGATATATTTATATAATCGCGCTTAAAATTATCCAGGGTGACTTTTCCCAGGGTATATTCCCGCCAGAAATCCTTGCCGGTTTCCTTTTTATAATCTTCATACATTTGTGTGTGAGGCAGTAGGGTAAATTTATTGAGCTGCATAAAATCCAGATCGAGCTCAAGCATGAGGTTTAATGTCTTCTCTATGCTCTCCTTTGTATCCTGCGGCAATCCGATCATGAAAAATCCAAACGTCATTATCCCGACCTCCTTTGACCATTTTACCGCTTTTCTGATCGTATCAATGCTCATGTTTCTGTTAATGGCCCTTAAAACATCTTCATCCCCGGATTCAATGCCGAAATTAACCCTTATGCATCCATTCTTCGACATCCTTTCGAGAAGCTCCCTATCGACACAATCTACCCTCGTTCTTACGGACCAGTAAAACTTGAGCCCTTTCTCTTCAACCAGGTCGAGGAATCTGTTCATCTTCTTCCTGTTCACCGTAAAGGTCTCGTCATAAAACTCTATTTCCTTAATATCGTACTTGTTAACGCATTCTTCTACTTCTGCAACAATATGCTCGGCTGATCTGGCTCTTAAATTCGTATCAGTGCAGCAGTAAGTGCATTTAAAGGGACAGCCCAAAGCAGTGATCATAATTGTAATAGGCCTTGCTTTTGATAGCACCGTATCATATTTCTCATTCTGTAATAAGTCGCGTGCAGGAAAGGGAACATCTTCCAGGCTGACTCTTTTGGGTCTTGCTTCAGTTAAAATTACATTGCTGTTTTTTCTATAAACAAGTCCTTGAATTTTTGTCAAATCATTTTTATGCTCAAGCGCGTCTAATAACTCCGGCAGGGTTTCCCAGCCGTCGCCGACAACCCCGTAATCAATACATTCATGAGTCAAGGTTTCTTTCGGATATATTTCCATATGCGGTCCACCGATTATAACCGGCCTGTTATATGCTTTTTTTATTTCCCTGATCCAGGAAATAGTATCCTGCAGATTATCGGTGATAGCATTATACAGGACATAATCCGGCTTAAGATCCTGAAGTTTTTTGATTATCTGTTCTTTGCTTAGATTCAGAATATTCGCGTCAATGAAATTCGCGCCATATCCCTTATCCCGTAACAAAGCGGACAGATACACCATTCCAAGTGGTGGCGCCAGGATCGCATTTTTACTATAATTCTTCCAGATGCTGGCAGTATAAAAGCACTTATTAACCATTTGGTTCGGAGGGTATAAAAAACAGACTTTCATTTTATCGGATACCGGCCTTTTTAATATTGTCTTGATTATAGATGATAATATTTTTTGCTTTAAATAAATATTAACAATAAAACCGGGGTAATTACAATTTATCATTTTAAGAAAAGAAGTATGCGTTATGAATTATGAATTTGGTATTAAAATTTTTCACTTTCAACTTTCAAATGGTTCATATACTACCCATTAATCCGTTGTATTTGTTATTATATTTCAATTATACAAAACGTTATAAATTCTTGAAGAGCGCAAAAATGAACAAAATGAAAGTGGTAATTCTTGCCGGCGGCAAGGGTACAAGGATCGCTGAAGAGTCCGAATTCAGGCCTAAACCGATGATCAGGATCGGGGAGAAACCTATACTCTGGCACATTATGAAGTTGTATGACAGGTACGGTTACAATGATTTTGTGATCTGTCTGGGTTATAAGGGGGAAATGATAAAAGAATATTTCCTTAACTATAAAACGATGAATTCCGATTTTACTATTACGCTCGGACAAAAAGACAAGATCCATTTGAACGGGAACAGTTCCGAAGATCACTGGAGAGTTACCCTGGCGTATACGGGGCTTGAAGCCATGACCGGAAGCCGCATAAAGAAGATCGAGCGTTACATCGAAGGCGATATGTTTATGATGACTTATGGAGACGGAGTAGCCGATATCAACATCAATGAGCTGGTCTCCTTTCACTTGTCTCACAAAAAAATAGCCACACTTACAGGTGTACATCCGCAGTCCCGTTTCGGAGAGCTTCTGGTTGAAGGCAAGCAGGTCAAGTCGTTTGCCGAGAAGCCGAACAGCGCAAAAGGATGTATTAACGGCGGCTTTTTTGTATTTAACCGCGGCATCTTTGATTATTTGACCGAAGATGACGATTCTCATCTTGAGAGAGAGCCTCTTGAGAAGCTCGTGAATGACGGGGAATTGATGGTTTATTTTCACAACGGTTTCTGGCAGTGTATGGATACTATAAGGGACATGTCCCTGTTGAACAATCTATGGAAACAAAATCAGGCTCCGTGGAAAATATGGAAGGACTAATTGAATAATTACTGGGAAAACCGAAATGTATTCATCACCGGCAGCACTGGCTTTCTCGGCTCATATCTGACGGCTGAATTGATCAGGAGAAAGGCTTCTGTTACGTCTCTGATACGTGACTGGGTTTCCAATTCCAGATTTATCTTTACCGATACTTATAAAAAGGTGAATGTAGTAAGGGGAGAGATTGAGGATTATAGCTTACTCGAAAGGATATTGAATGAATATGAAATAGAGGTCGTGTTTCATTTAGCCGCACAGACTATCGTTGAGACAGCCAACAGAAATCCCATTTCTACTTTTGAGACAAACATTAAGGGATCATGGAACCTGCTTGAGGCGTGCAGGAGAAATCCTCTTGTTAAAAGAATAATTATCGCCTCAAGTGACAAGGCCTACGGTGCTCAGAACAATCTGCCTTACAATGAAAACACTCCACTGCAGGGAACCCATCCTTATGACGTTTCCAAGAGCTGCGCCGATCTTCTGGCATATGCTTATTTCAATACTTATAACCTTCCCGTCTGTGTAACACGATGCGGGAATTTCTATGGAGGCGGAGACACTAATTTTAACCGTATAGTTCCCGGGACCATCAGATCGGTGCTGTATAACGAGCGCCCTGTGATACGTAGCGACGGCAGCTATATTCGTGATTACATATACGTTAAAGACGCCGTCTCAGCATATTTATTATTGGCGGAAAAGATGGAAGATAAAAGCTTGCTCGGCGAGGCGTTCAACTTCAGCAATGAAATACAAATTACGGTTCTTGATCTGACGCGGAAGATTTTATCTTTGACCGGCAGGGAAGACCTTGAACCTGTCATTGAAAACAGGGTTTCCGGTGAAATAAGACACCAGTATCTTTCCGCCGAGAAGGCCAGAAAAAAACTGGGATGGCATCCACTATATACGCTTGATCAGGGATTACAGGAAACCATTTCATGGTATAGGGAATTCTTTTCAAAGTCTGTGAAGAATGACTGACTCCTTAAAAGGAAAATCCGTATTTGTTACTGGTGGAACAGGTTTTATAGGTTCTTATTTAAGCCGTAGACTTGTTGACGAAGGCGCTTCGGTTTCCATATTAGCGAGAGAAGACAGTTCGCTCAATCTTATTGGTGACATAAAGAATAAAATCCGGATTTACCGATCTGAATTAACAGACCTTGATTCTTTACTGAAAATATTGAGGGAGATCAAGCCGACGTTGGTCTTTCATCTTGCAGCAAAGGTGAACGTCGGGTCTGGTTTTGAGTTAATCAAATCTCTAATCGACATCAATTTGCTTGGTACGGTTAATATCTTAACGGCAGTCATTGACGCTGATAGCGTTAAAAAGTTTGTTTATCTTGGGACAAGTGATGTGTATGGCTTTGCAGAACCGGCTTTTTCAGAAAATTTCTCTGTTGATCCTATTTCTGCATATGGGGCAAGTAAAGCGGCTGCGGAACTGTTCTGTAGGTATCTTGCCGGACAATACAAAATCCCGTGGCTAATATTACGTCCGTTTATAGTTTATGGCGGAGGACAGTCTCCTAACATGTTTATTCCACAATTAATACAATCGGCACTAAGTAAACAAGATTTCTCTATGACATCCGGAGAGCAGACACGTGATTTTCTATATGTAGATGACTTTGTCGATGCCTGCATCAAGGCCGCACTCATTAAGGAAGCACAGTGTGAAATTATCAATATTGCTTCTGGTAAGGAAGTTTCACTTGCCGATGTTGCCCGAAAGGCTGTGTCATTATTTGACGACTCTATAAAGGTACATATGGGAGCGATTCCATATCGTGAGAATGAACGATGGCGCGTAAAAGCTGATATCGGCAAGGCCAACCGGTTATTGGGATGGGAACCTAAAACCGATTTAATGGAGGGACTGAAAAAGACCATCCGGTGGTATAACTATAATAAAGAGAAGGATTTTCATGAATAAGGAGATCAGTATAGTTTTTCCGGTTTTAAACGAGCAGGACACTATAAAGGGACTAGTAGAAAGCTCTATCTTAAAGCTTAAGGAGATGCCGTATGAATATAAGATAATAATCGTCAACAATGCCAGCACCGACAATACCGGACAGATTATCGAGGAGCTTGCCCGGACCTACTCTTTTGTTAAAGTAATTCATCACCCTTCGAATCTTGGTTATGCAATGTCGACATTAACAGGGTTTAAGAACAGTGTCGGTGAAATTGTCATTGTCATTGACGGAGACGGGCAGCATACAGTTGCCGACGTTCCCGCTTTTGTAGATAAAATAGAATCCGGCTACGACATCCTTTTCGGATGGAAAGTGAAAAGAAATGATCCTGCCATGAGGATTGTAATAACCAGGGTTTTAAATTTTCTTGCAAGATTGATTCTCAACTATCCATATCATGATATAAATTGTGGTTACAGGGCCGTAACAAGGCAGGTTGCCGAGCAGATCGAAATCCACCACAAATTGAATTCAGTGGGGCCGGAGATTTATGTGTGGGGCAAACTTCGCAATTATAAAATGGCAGAGCTTCCGGTGCAGCATTTTCCCAGGGAAGCCGGCAGCAGCATACATATTCCATGGACATTGCCGCGAACAATACTTAAGATGGTAAGATACTTAATGCTGTTGAGACGAGAATTGTATGCAGTTGAAGAGAAAGGAGCAAGATGAAGGTTGCCATTTTAGGGGCGGGACTGACCGGGCTAAGCGCCGCATACCATCTTAATGAAGACTATGAGATTTTCGAGTCGGAGTCTGAAGCCGGGGGGCTTTGTCGTTCGGTTAAAGAGAACGGGTTTGTTTTTGATTACGGGCCGCACCTTTTTTTTAGCAAGAATGAGTACGTGCGCAACTTTCTTAACGACCTCCTGAAAAAAAATCTTCATGAGCTTAAAAGTTCCGCGGGCCAGTATTCGTTTGGACGATATTTAAGATATCCCTATAATGTCAATCTTTACGGTGCGCCGGAGGAAGTAATCAAGGAATGTATTTTAGGTTTTGTTGATGCGCAGTATAAGGGCACTAAAAAGATGCCCAGGACATACCATGACTGGTGTCTTTACCATTTTGGAAAGGGCTACGCCCAGCATTTTATGTTCCCCTATGCAAAAAAAATATGGACTGTAAACCCGAAAAGGATGACGGTTGACTGGATAGGAAAACGTATTGTCATGCCGACTCTTGAGCAAATCCTGGAAGGGGCCTTCCATAGATCGGAAAGGATGCTTAATTATATTACAACCTTTAAGTATCCTGTACGCGGCGGAATGTCTTCAATGATAGCCGGGTTAACAAAGAAGACCAAGCCAATACACTATAATAAGAAGATTGTCAGGATTAATCTTAAGAACAAAAAGTTAACTTTTCAGGATGGGACTTCATCATATTATGAAAAGGCCATCTCAACAATTCCTTTGCCTGAAATGATAAATATGATCCCTGAGGCCCCGTCTTCAGTCCGTGACGCTGCGAAACGTTTGATAAATAACTCCGTCTTAATAATCAACATCGGCGTAGATCGTTCCAACCTGTCGGAATTTCAATGGATATACTTCGACGGAGACGAGCCTTTTTATAGAGTACATTTCCCGTCCAACCTCTCAAGGTTTTGCGCTCCCAAGGGGGCAGGGGCTGTATGTATTGAGATTGCATATTCCCGCTTCCGGCCTCTTCTTGAAAAAGAGAAAATATTTGATTTGACATTGAAGAAATTGAAAAATGTCGGGATATTAAGATCATCAGACAAAATTCTCTTTCAAAATATCATTAATCAGAAGTATGCCTATGTTATCTTTGATAAATATAGAAAAGTGTGCGTAAAGAGAATAAGTGAATTCCTGCACAAACATGGTATTGAGACATGCGGCAGGTTCGGCGAATGGGATTATCTATGGATGGATCAGAGCATACTGAGCGGTAAAAGGGCTGCAGAGGCGGTTGAACTTCGATAATTGATAGATGAAAAGAAATATGTTCTCTGACATCTCCAGAGTGTCTACTCCCCTTTGATCGTCTCCAATGCTACCATCGCCTTGCATGCTGCTCCTTTCGTTGACACTTATTTTAGAGCAGCTTTATCACAGGTCTCTCTGTTCAGTTATTACCCGGCCAGCTCTAAAACACTGGTACTGAACGACTTATTCTATCTTTCAGGGAGAATATCTTCAGACCGGGTACCTCACCATTGGTCAATTCATTATATTGAGATAAAAAATGTGGAAGGGTGTTTGGTTCACCCCAGAAAAAATAATAAGCAATGTCATATTTATTAAATTCATTTTGCAAATCAATGTCGCTGATACCGATGGGGGGTTGTCCGTAATACCTGCTGTCCAACCAGTATGCCAGACGAAAGGTTTTGTGCCATGCGTCATGAACAGGAACATATTCCCTGTTGGATGCTATGTTCCCTTTAATATTATGTTTTGTTAAATCCGTACTTACATAATACATATCACTATCCATCCCCCCCCTGCCAGCCTGTATGACATATTTTGACGGGGTAAAGATGAAAGAAATAATAAAGAATGTTATTAAGATAACCTTCTTTATAGTATGATTGAAAAATTTTTTCTGGAGCAATATATTAAGCACGTATCCCCCCATAATCAACAGCAGCACATTAGAAAGCCATAAGTATCGCTCCTCCACGTGGAACAGAATATATCCGCCCGAAAACAATATCACGGTAAACAGAGGAAAGAGCAGGGAGCCCTTATGAAGCCAGGTGTTTAACGGCTGCGCAACCAGCAACAATATATACGAAATGATTATAGCAGTTGAGAGCGTTGAGAATCCCTCAAATATCCTTAGTCCTTCGGAAACATTTTTTAGCACAAGCCTTATAAAATGTTTAAAGTAATACCACGATTTCAACGCACTCCAGGGCTTTCCCCTGAGATAACTCGGGTCTTCCCAGACAACAAAGGCAGTTTCATTTGGCGGTGCAAAAAACCCTTCCGAAAATACCGGCACGCCGAATTCCAGCCCTCCGCCCATTTCGTCCGGTCCAGGTGCGTTGAAATTAGTGTCTCTCATTGTTGAAAAAGTAAAATGACCGTACTTGTCACTTATTATCATAATCCACGCACCACTAATTAAGAAAAACAGAACAAAACCCGCAATTGAATTTCTCAGCACTTTTTTCCTGTCTTCTTTTGTAACTTTTCTTAAGTAGTGCAATATATTCATAATAAAGAAGTGCACGATAAAGAAAGGGAATGCGTATGCTTTAGTGAAATATGCAAGAGATCCTAGTATTCCGCTGAACAGGCCGGAACTTATCTTTTCGGGATAATCTCCGTTGAAAACAATACCGAGATAGAAAATTAATATGCATACAAGAAGAAAATCCATCGGCTGAACCAATGAAAATTTAAGAACAATAGGCAGCAGAGAAATTAATAAAACGACTCTTATCTTTCCTGCTATTTCAAATCTGTCAGCTAATATCCATACCCCTATGAAAGTTAAAATCCCAATAATCAAATTAAGCGCGTTTATTGCCAATACATGGCTTGTTCCGAAATACAAAAATGGGATTAGTAGCCATGCAAGAAGCGGCCCCCAGTACCCGTTAACCGCATTGCTGAAATCACCACTAATATATTTTTGTGCAAGACTGAAATACAGCATGGAATCAGCAGTTAATCTCACATAGTGATGTTTGGTAATTACCATCAAAGAAAATACAAGCAGTGCGAATATAAGAGCGGTCAGACTTGTTTTAAAACTTAATGAGTAGCTGTTTTTCTTTTCAATATTCATAATTCATTATAGAAAAAAACCAGGGGGGATTATCTTGCTATTTTCATATAAATTTTTCGCATCAAGTCCAATATCATAAATTCAACAGGAAAATTGAAAAAATTTGCATTCCATCTCAAAGACGAAAATATTTTATAAACCGCGATAACAGGACGAAAGATAGGTTTGCTGGTTCCAATACTACCGATTATATCGGTTTGGCTGTAAAAGTTAAAAAATGTGACATAACTGATGCACTTATACCACCACGGATTCTTGATGTATGGAAGCTCGCAGTGTTCACGCGTAAATTTTCCCCATTCTTCCAAAGTTGCAGGTCCGCGATATCCCTTCTCGACCGTCATTTTATACAGATTTGAGCCCGGATAAGGAGAGAATATCTTAAGTCTTTGCACAGCACGTGGCATTATTTTAGAAACGGTTCTTACAGCATTGATTGTAGCCATGACATCTTCCATGGTTTCCTGGGGAAACCCGATTATCCAACTGAAGGTCCCTGTCATACCCCGTTCTTTCAGCACCCTGGCAGCATTATAGATATCTTCAACTTTAATTCTTTTCTCTATGTCATCAAGAACTCTCTGGGAACCGGATTCAGCACCTATAAACACCATTGTACAATTTTTGAAACGGTCCATGTTTTCAGAGGTTACAACATTGGCACGAATGTCTCCATACCAATTAATCTTTTTTTCTTCAAGAATATTGCAAACTTCTGAAAGCCATTTAATATTCACAGCAAGGTTGTCGTCCATAAAAGAAATATATGAAATATCGAATTCCAGGATTTTTTTTACTTCCTGGCGTACTTTCTCTACACTCCATGAACGCCACCGGCTTTTTGTGACACTGTTATAGCAATACTGGCACTTGAATGAACAACCTCTGGAAGTAACAAAAGACATATAGCGGCGACCGTCTCGAACCGAAATATATGTTTGGGGATTGATTAACGACCAGTCCAGAGAAATTGTATTCATATCCATAAATTCTCTCGGGACAAGATCTCCAATACTGTCATTCCGGCAGAGAACCCCCTTGATTGACTTCCTGTCTGGATTCTGTATCAGTTCAAGAAGTGAGACTTCTCCTTCTCCATAAACTATATAGTCGATAAAATCATGTTTCAGTACCGAATCAGGCGCAACAGTAACATGTATTCCTCCCCAAACAATTTTTATTTTCGGCTTCAACTGCTTAATTTTTTTGCTTAAATCCATTGCGAAGATAATTTGAGGACCTGTCATTGTAGAAAGGCCAACATGAGTAACAGGGTTAGAATCAATATAGTGGAGAATCTCTTTATTGGATGAAATACGTTGGTCGAAGAGCTTGACCTTTATTCCATTTGCCTTGAGATAGCTTCCGATAAAAAGGATTGAATATGGAACATCAGGATGGGAAAACTCAATTTCTGCTGTTTTGGGGTAGATCAGAACACAAAGTGGATTCAAATTAAATTTTCCTTTAATGTCTTAGAAAGTAAGCAAGAGCATCATTTTTTCTTAAATTAACAGGCTAAGTTATTCTTGTTATAATTTACTAAGTTCAGGTTCAAGTTGTTTATTCTAAAATAAATCAACAAGAAAGGTCTACCCAAATTAACATAAAATACCTCTCCATTAAAGAAGCAATTTGATCTTAAACCGTCTTAATGTCTTTCCTTTGCTTCTTCCACCATCGGAAGTATTTCTTCTATGTCAGTACTTGATGCCTAAGTCACTCTATAGCCGACATGCAGTTAATAGGTCGTATCCACCAACAGGTGCAGCTTATACCCAAACCATAAACTTATCTTCTCCCAGATGCTGCCACTTCCCTTCCCTCTACGTTCTTCCAATAAAGCGTAACACTGCTACCACTTATTAATTCTTCAATTAGATTACATTTTCACCCTTGGCATAGCATCTACGAACAGAGCACCAAAAGAAAAATGCGAGCAGACGATATGAGTTTATCACAAATAACTGTTCATCATCGCATTTTCCATGAGACACTTCTTTATCGAGTGTCGTTATGCTACGGTTCCACGTGGAACAGACTGTGGGAAGAAATTTATCCGCATAATAGAATGAGCGTTGTACCGGGTCTCTTTTAGATTAACTAGGAGTTTTAGCCATTTTAACGCTATATTGAGCATAAATAGATATTCACAACTGTTTATATTATCTTAACAACTTGCCATATCTAAAACCGCACTAGATATTATCTTTTAGGCAATTCGCTATTTTTTCTGCGATTTTTCATTAATGTTGTACGATATATATAAATGCCTTATAACTTCTGCCATATTTGATTCTGATTCTATATTATTATCTAACTTTAGTAGGGACACTAGTTAATGCCACGTTTTTTTGCTACTATTAACAAACCTTTCAAATTTTGTTAATAAAAACCTAAAGATATCCACATATATGTGTGTTCCACGTGGAACTTGCTTATTTATTTTTACAAAATTGACTATTTACTAAGGGTTATGATAAATTTCTTGTAAATTACCTTGCCTGTATAATTGTTGAAAAAATGTTAATTTTAGGAATAGACACATCTTGTGACGATACCGCGGCTGCAATCGTTGAGGATGGCAGAAAAATCATTTCTAATGTAGTCTCAAGCCAGGATGAGATCCATAAAAAATACGGAGGTATAGTCCCTGAACTCGCCTCTAGAAGACATGTTGAACTGATATGGCCAGTGGTCATGGAGGCGATGAATCAGGCAAATATAAAATTTGGTAATATTGCAGCAATTGCTGTTACCAATGGACCGGGACTTATAGGTTCACTGCTTATAGGTGTTTGCTTTGCTAAGTCAATATCTTTTGTAAATAGTATTCCTCTGGTTGCAGTTAATCACCTTGAGGGTCACATAAATGCGATATTCCTGGAGGCCAATCCTGATTTTCCGTTTATTGCCCTTGTTGCATCCGGCGGACATACCAGTATATATAGAGTTGATAATTACGGTTTGTATAAAGAAATCGGGCGTACGAGGGATGACGCAGCCGGTGAGGCATATGATAAGGTTGCTAAACTCCTGGGATTCGGCTACCCCGGGGGTCCTATAATAGATGCAATATCTTTAAAAGGTGATCCGCATGCAATAACTTTTCCGAAAGCGAACATTATGGACAGCTATGATTTTAGTTTTAGCGGACTTAAAACTGCTGTTTTAAATTATGTAAGAAAATATCCAGAAGCGAAAAAGGAAGATATAGCCGCAAGTTTTCAATCTGCTGTTATAGAAGTCCTTATCGATAGAGTCTCTTCAGTTGTAAAAAAAGAAGGGGTTAAAAGGGTTGTCTTGTCGGGTGGCGTATCCGCTAATAGCACTCTCAGAGAAAAAATGCGTCACAGGGCTACAGAGGATGGATTTGATCTTTTTCTGCCTTCACTGTATTTATGTACCGATAATGCAGCAATGATTGCTGCTGCCGGGTATAACCATTTTGCTAAAGGTAATTTAGCTGATTTTACTTTGAATCCAAAGGCTTATCTTTCGCTTACGTCAGCCGACGGCTAACTTCTGAGGTTCTATCACGTACAATGGTTCTTCAGGTGGGTCCCAAATGCGGCAAGTCCGGTAAAAGCATCTTTACATATTGGACATGTAAAAGAACCTTGTTTGATTTTATTGATCTGTCTATTCAGCAAATCCTTAATCTTTGATCTACTCTTAATATCACATGAAGCTTTGATGTCTCTTAATTTGTGCTTCATATTATTTCCCGTCTATTTGATCTAATAATTATCCTCGTTAATCTTAATATATAAAAGAATGGTTCCACAGTCTCATCCTTCAAAATCCTGGTTACGTATCCTTAGTAACTTTCCCTTGCTTAATATTAACTAGCAGAAAAAGTATGATGCCTATAGTCAACGCTGAGTCCGCTACATTAAATGCCGGCCAATGCCATTCTCCCACATAAACATCTATAAAATCAGTGACTTTGCCTATATTAATCCTGTCGATTAGATTGCCTACCGCTCCCCCAAGTATTAAAGAAAGGGCAACGAGCTCAAGTCCCTTTGGGAGCCTGGACAGGTACACAACAATGGCAATTATAGCAATAACTGAAATGCCGATAAAATATTTATTGCCAAGATTTGATAATATGCTAAAAGCAGCCCCTCTGTTTTGAACATGCACTATATTTAGAAAAGGCAATACGCTAATGCTCTCATTAAGCATTATCTTTGAAACAATTATCTTCTTGGTTAGATAGTCGAGAAAAATTATAATAGAAGATATCGCCGTGATCAAGGCCCCTTTATTCATGCTGTCAACACTTCATAACATCTATGACAAAGGTCGGGGTGATCATCATGTTTTCCAACACTAATACTCCAGTTCCAGCATCTCTGACATTTTTCACCCTCGGCCCTTTCTACAAGAATGGCTATATTGTCAATTTCGGTGCTTTTATAAACGATTTTAGGTGTTTCTGAGATTTTGCCGGTATCGGATGCTGAAACAATCAATAGAGTGGGAAGAAAGGGTCTGTATGCCTCAAGTATCTCATTTGTTGCCTCATCAACATACAGTGTAACCTTTGCCTCAAGTGCATTTCCAATAAATTTATCCTGACGCTTTATCTCTAAAGCCTTATTAACTTCATCACGAATTTTCCGCAAAAGTTCCCATTTCCTCTCGAGTTCATTATCTACGAAATCAGGATTTACTTTGGGGAAATCAGAAAGAAATACGCTTTCCTCTTTATCACCAGGGATATGCCGCCATATCTCTTCTGAAGTGAAAGAAAGTATGGGCGCTATCATTTTTGTCAATGATATCAATATGTTATATAACACCTTCTGTGCTGCTCTTCTTTCTTTAGAATCAGCCTTGTATGTATAAAGTCTGTCTTTCAATATATCAAGATAGAAGGAGCTCATATCCATAATACAGAACTGATAGATAGCATGATAAACTTCATAAAATGCAAAAGTTTCATATGAATTACTGACTTTCTTTACAAGACCCTGAAGCAGGCTGAGTGCAAGCCTGTCAATTTCAGGAAGCTCCTCTTTATTAATATCGTCAAGTTTTGTCATTGATGCATCAAGATCAGATATATTCCCCAGTAGAAATCTGCACGTATTCCTGATTTTTCTGTATGCGTCAACTAACCGGGAAATGATTTCATTTGAAATCCTCATGTCTTCCCTGTAATCCGCAGATGAGCTCCATAGTCTCAATATCTCCGCGCCCTGTTTGCTTGTGATCTCCTGCGGGGCAATTACATTGCCTAAAGATTTGGACATCTTCTTGCCCTGGCCGTCAACAACAAAGCCGTGCGTGAGTACAGCCCTGTATGGCGCCCTGTGCCTTGTTCCTACTGATGTAAGGAGTGAGCTCTGAAACCACCCTCTATGCTGATCGCTTCCTTCCAGATAAAGATCTGCGGGACTAAAGAGCCTTGGATCCGCCTCTACTACTGCAGCGTGGCTTACCCCAGAGTCAAACCATACATCGAGAATATCCATTTCTTTTGAGAATTCACTCGATTTACATCTGGGACACTTATAGCCTGGCGGCACTAACTCGTTTACGTCTTTCTCAAACCATATGTCTGCCCCGGCCTTCTCGACTTCTTTTTCAATTATATCCATTACCGCCCTATCGTTTATCACCTCTTTGCATTTATTACATTGCAGTAATGTGATCGGCACTCCCCATGCCCTCTGTCTCGAAATACACCAGTCAGGCCTGTTTTCCACCATCCCCAAGATCCTTTCCATACCCCACTTGGGAATCCAGACCGTCCTTTTTATATTTTCAAGAGCAGCCCCTCTTAAGTCATTCTTTTCCATAGAAATGAACCACTGCTCGGTAGCTCTGAATATAACCGGCTTTTTACATCTCCAGCAATGGGGATAGGAATGGGATATCGGTTGCGCTTCACCGAGAAGTGCGCCTATTGCCTTAAGTTTATTAATTATTTCCTGGTTGGCCTTAAATACATACTGGCCGGCAAAATCTGTAACCTCTTTAGTAAAGCGCCCCTTTGTGTCAACAGGGGCATATACATCTAATCCATATTTCAACCCTATCTCGTAATCCTCCTCGCCATGACCCGGCGCTGTGTGGACTACCCCGGTACCCTGTTCAAGAGTAACATGCTCGCCCACAATGGTTTTAACTTCCCTGTCTATCCAAGGGTGTTTGCAGACAATTCCTTCGAGCTCGCTGCCTGTCCATCCACCTTCGATGATAGAGTATTCACCATCTTTGTATCCGATTTTTTCCATGCAATCCTTAATCAGGTCCTGAGCAATAATAAGCTCTCCGTCTGGAGTTTTAACATGACGATATACAAATTGAGGATGGAGAGCAAGGGCCATGTTTGCAGGCAAAGTCCATGGAGTAGTAGTCCAGATTACAAAGTATGTTCCCCCCACTGAGTCAGGAGTAAATTTGCCCTTGGGATTAATTACCTTAAACTTGACATAAATAGATGGTGATTCCTTGTCAGCATATTCAACCTCTGCCTCTGCAAGCGCTGTTACACATGTCGGACACCAGTGAACGGGCTTCTTTCCTTTATATACATATCCCTTCTGCATGAAAGAGTGGAACTCCCTGACAATAGATGCCTCATAAGCATAATCCATTGTAATATATGGTTTTTCCCAATCTCCGAATACGCCCAGCCTTTTAAATTCTTCCCTTTGAATATCAACAAATTTCTCAGCGTATTCTCTGCAAAGCTTCCTCTTTTCAAGCACTGAAGTGGTTTCTTTTTTAGAGCCCAGGTTTTTATCCACCTGGTGCTCAATCGGCAGGCCATGACAATCCCATCCGGGGACATAAGGCGCGTAATAGCCATTCATAGTTTTAAACTTAACAATCATGTCCTTTATTACCTTATTAAGTGTGTGGCCTAAATGAATGTGCCCATTAGCATAAGGAGGTCCGTCATGCAGGATATAACTTTTAGTTTTGTCCTTGTTCTGCATCTTCTGGTAAATCCGGTTCTTGTCCCAAAACTCAAGTAGTTCTACTTCCTTCTGAGCCAGGTTGGCCTTCATGGGGAAGGCTGTATTGGGAAGATTTAAAGTGTCCTTATAATCGGTAGTCATATTATTTCCAGTGCAGGGGCGAACTTGTGCCTTCGCTCCCATCGATACATTAATTTAAGCATGAGGGCAGACACACAGGTCTGCACCTGCAAACACAAAATTTAACATCATGAGGACGCATGTGTCAAGATAAGACCGTGCGTTCAAGATTGACTGCTAAATATCTTACCAGATTAAGAAGAACATTTTATAGAAGCAGAACAAATTATCAGGCGTCTTAACAGAATCAATTTAATAGATTGACAAAAGAAGAACTCAATAGATAAGAAATGACCTAATGCTACAACCACTTGGCAGGCACTATCCTGACTATTTTGCCATCGACTTTTTTTCTTGTTTCTTCATCCACCTCAAGGACCGGCGGGTACCAGGGTTTCATCCGGCAGTCAAAAACCACAGGTTCATGAATGCGGGTATGGAAGCGGCGGCATTCGGGACTGTTACCGTAAATATCACCGGCAGGCTCAAAACGGGTGAAAAAGGTCCACAGGAACTCCTTCAAACTTACAGTTGCAGCCCTGCTGTCGTCAACGAGCAAAACAATCGGCCATTCTTCAAGTCCACCGTCATTCGCTACTTTACTGCCCATTCCCGGGTCTGATTCATAGGGCCTGCACTGAAGCACAAGTGTGCCGGGCAGAAAGACTTCGGGTTTGTCACAGCCCTCAGGCAGAGTCCCTTTGAATTCACGTGGCAGTTTCCTTACAGGATCTTTACCCAACCCCATGAGTATGGCTTTTGAGCCCTTATTCACTTCCGGTCCGGTATAGTCAAGGGTGTCCTGCGATACATTATCAAATACGAAGAGGTCAGTTTGCCAGTTTACACGCTCAAGGACATGCGTCCAGAGCGCCGGGAAGTCATATACGTCGACCTCTCCGTCAGTTATTATAAGGAATTTTGTGAGGGACAACTGCCCTTCTCCGAGTATCCTCATCGCAGATGCAAAGGCTTCCCTGGGATAACGGTCAAAAACTTTGGCGGCAGCAAGGGAATGAAAGCCTGTCTCCCCGAATGTCTTTAACTGCCTAACCCCGGACATAACAAGAGGGAAAAGCGGAGAGAGCAGCTCCTGCAGGTAGTCACCGATATAGAAGTCCTCCTGGCGCGGCCTGCCTACGACTGTGGCCGGGTAGATTGCGTCATTGCGGTGATAGAGCCTGTTTACATGAAATACAGGGTAGTCGTGCATCAATGAGTTATAGCCGAAATGGTCGCCGAAGGGACCTTCCGGTCTCCTGACAAAGGGCGGTACCTCACCCTTGATCGCAAACTCTACATCCGCAACGAGCGGATGTCCTCCGAGGGGATCATCAACCATATCAAGCCGCTTCCCGAGTAAAAGTGACGCCAGGATCAATTCGGGAACATCTTCGGGTACAGGGGCTATAGCAGAAAGGATAAGGGCGGGAGGTCCTCCAATAAATAGGCTGACCGGTAGGGAGGCGCTTCTTTTTTCAGCAACGTTATAATGATACCCACCGCCTTTGTGGATCTGCCAGTGTATCCCTGTAGTGGTGTTATCATATCTCTGAATCCTGTACATTCCCAGATTATGCCCTTTGTTTTCAGGGTGTTCTGTATAAACCAGCGGCAATGTAACAAAAGGCCCGCCATCTGAATGCCATGAAGTGAGCATCGGGAGTTCAGTTAAGCGGGCCGGACGCTGGATGTTTTCCAGTATGGGCGCGCTTTTATTCTTCTTTGTGCCTATCTTCAGACCCTGCATAAAAAGACTTTTTCCGTTCCAGAGCTTTTTCATGTCCGGAGGCAGGAGCTTCTCGGCGAGTTTCACTGCGTCATTAACAAATCTGACCGGACGCTTCCCAAAAGCAAGTTCGATCCTGCGCTCTGTGCCGAACAGGTTTGTGACGACAGCGAATCTGCTCCCCTGGACATTTCTGAAAAAGAGGGCAGGCCCGCCCTTTTCGATCACCCTTCTATGGATCTCAGCTATCTCGAGATAAGGATCAACGGAAGTGTCTATAAAGATTACCTCATTTTCTTTTTTCAGAATATCGATATATACCCGCAAATCTTTAATGATGTTCACAGCCTATAATCCTTGCATTCAGAAACCACCATGTAATTCACCCATAAAGGGACAAAAGGAAATAGTTTGGTTTATTTTAACAGTTGCCTTCTAAAAATACCTCTCTCGTAAAATGAAAGCCAGGCCATGTTAACAATGAGTTTATTGTCCAGGGACTAAATAAATCTCTCTTTTATACCGATATATATGTGACCCTTATCATAATTGACTTTGAGTGGATAAGCCTATAAGATAATTTTTAAGGTAAGAAGATGAACGATAAAACAGCTATTATTAATGCCGCACAAAAGTTTGCTGCCAAAGGCTTGATTGACAAGGCCATTTCAGAATGGGAAAAACTCTTAACTGAACGTAAAGACGGAAACATTACAAATACCATAGGTGACTTGTACCTGAAAAAAGGATCTGAACAGCAAGCCAAAGAATCATTTACAAAAGCAGCCGAGATATTCAGAAAAGACGGTTTTTATCCCAAGGCAATCGCAATATATAAAAAAGTCCTGAATATTGCGCCAAATGACGTGGATGCCCTCATTGCTTTAGCTAAACTTAATGCGGACAGAGGTTTAATAGGCAATGCCATAGAGAATTACTATAGGGCAGCGGAAATATACCACAGGGACGGCTCTACAGAAAAAGCTACTATGGTAGTTGAGAAAATGCTGCAATTAGCGCCCGCGGATACAAGTACAAGATCTAAAATTGCATACTTGTATTTCAGGATAGGCCTCAAGGAAAGAGCAGCCAACGAATATGCCTCAATTGCCTCAACTTACCTGGGAAAGAATGATTTTGAAAAAGCAAAGGAATTTTATAACAAGGCAATTGAATATGATCCCGAGTGTATTCCTGCATTAGCCGGTCTGAGCAGCATAGCAGTGAAAGAAGACAATATTGATCAGGCATTTACGCACTTAAACACGGCCCTGTCTTACGATCCAAACAATATTGATATTCTTCTGACTTATTCAAAACTGGCAATTCAAGTAAATAAAACAGACGACGCAAAGAGGGCTCTAGTATTATTAATGGAATCATGTCCCTCAAGTCTCGAGGCTAAAAAACTTCTAAGCACCCTTTATCTTAATGAAGGCCATCTTGAAAAAGCATGGGAAGTATTATTGCCATGTATTGATACTGCATTTAATGAGGAAAAGTGGTCGGAAGCACATGAACTTCTGCATTATTTTAAGGACCTGAAGACTATACCGGTAAAGCAGCGTTTATTACGTATCTGCAAGGCTCAGGGTGACGATTATACTATTAGCAGTGCATTAAAAGAATTGGCAGCCCTCAATGAGAATGAAGGGGCAAATGACAATGCATATCAGTTATATAAAGAAGCACTGGAGTTAAACCCTGATGACAAAGCAGTTTCAGAAAAAATTAAAGAACTTGAAATCAAGCTGGGTATTGCAGGGCCTTTAATAAACATAGAAGTAGTAACCGAATTGCAAATAGAAGTTGGAGATAATGTATTAACGCCCGCTGAACACGGAGAAGAATCCGGTCATGCGCGGGCAGAAACATCACTTCAAGAGTACACGGCAATAGACGTAAATATTATGCCCTCAGGCCCTGAAACAGAAGCGACTAAAGCTGTAATAGATGATGATTTGCAGGCATTGTTTGACCAGTTCGAAAAACCAAAGGGAAAAACCGTAGATTACGAGGCCCATTATATAGCCGGGCTTGAATTCAAGCAAAAAGGGCATATTGATGAAGCTATAAAGGAATTGCAGATAGCATCCAAAGATCCGTATAAACTGCAGCGCAATTCAACAATGCTCGCATTATGCTATGTGGAGAAAGGAGCTCACTCCCTTGCAATTGCAGAGTTTAATAAAATCATTGAATCAATGACTCCTTCTGATTCAACATATCTCCACGTTAAATATGAACTGGCCAACGCTCATTTAAATAATAAAGAAGATAATAGGGCTCTTGAGCTTTTTTCTCAAATTCAGGCACAGGACCCTGACTTTAAAGACGTCTCCGATAAAGTGGATTCTCTCAAGGGACAAACAGCTCCGGCACGGGAAGAAAAACCGAAACCAAAAAGGGACAGGGTATCGTATATTTAAAGTCAGAGATCAAAGATAATAAATCAAATTTTTGAAAATAACTAGTATAATACACCTCAACAATATTGCATTGTAATTTTTACATTTCATTCTTTTCATAATGGATCATTTGGAATTTTATAATTTAAAAGAACATCCCTTTTCCAATGCGGTAGACACAAGGTATTTTTACAACAGCAAACAGCATTCTGAAGCGCTCATTCGCCTGAAATATGCCGTGGACACAATGAAAGGGCTTGCAGTAGTAGTCGGGGGCGTCGGCACAGGCAAAACAACACTTGCACGGAGGATGTTAAACGAATTGAGTGAAGACAAATACGAGGCCGCCTTACTCGTTGTCATCCATACATCAGTTACAACAGACTGGCTGATGAAAAAAATTGCCGTACAGCTCGGTATTGAAAATGCAAGCGATAATAAAATAGAGATATTAGGTCAGCTATACAGAAAATTTCTTGAAATATACGAATCAGGGCGCAAATCGGTTGTCCTTATGGACGAAGTGCAAATGCTCCAGTCCAGGGAGATCATGGAGGAATTTCGCGGCCTGCTCAACATGGAAGGACCCGGCGGGAAGCTTATAACACTTGTCTTTTTCGGGCTTCCCGAACTTGATGATGTGCTGGCCCTGGATGAGCCATTGAAGCAACGGGTAGCTATTAAGTATAAATTATCCGGCCTTGATGAAAATGTCACCCGGGAATATATAAAACACAGAGTCAGCGTAGCCGGCTGCAATGAAGAGATATTTTCGCCTGAGGCTATCAGCGCCATTCATCATTATACAAAGGGAGTTCCCCGCCTGATCAACACTGTTTGCGACAATGCCATATTTGAAGGTTTTCTTCTAAAACAAAACCCGATTGGCAAAGAGATTATCGATCAGGTCGGCGCCAGTCTCGATCTAAAATCCACGTAATACTACAGAAAAAAAGAACATCTTTTATCAGAAGCTGCTATCAAACCTCAAGAGCCGATAGAAAAGATTAAGAATTTTTCTCCATCTCGTTGATAAGATATTTAGTAACCACAGTCTGAAGTGAGCAATCTGTCGGCATACCCTGGTGCAGCAGACGCAGTATTTCGAGATCAGACTTCCATGCAGTTTTGCCGGGTGCAAGAAAGCAAATACTCCCCGACTCATGTTTCATGCTAAGTTTATTGTCCTTTAAGTAGTAGTAATCTTCGCAGACCTCAGTAGGGTAGACCTGCATTGATGGCGGTATATCATTGGGCTTGAACCAAAGCTTAATTTCCCGTTCCGCTTCACTGTCTGTAGCAGAGGCGTGAATGAGGTTATCCATACGTTCTCCTACAACATGTCCTTCAGCGTCTTTAATTGGAACCAAAGTCCCCAATGCACGGATGCATCCAGGTTTTTGTTCCCGGGCAATGTGTGGGTTAGTCGGTCCTGCAATATCCCGTATTTTTTGTACTGCATCCGGGCCTTGATACACAACAGCGATCACCCTGTGCTTCCACGGTTCATCAGGATAATGGAGGAGTCCCCTGATGTAATCTATAAGCGCGGGGAAAAATACCTTTCCCCGATGTTCGGCATAGTGTTCATCAGCAAGCATTTTGCTGACATGGACGATCTTCGTTCCGGCAAAGCGCAAGCCTGTATGAAATTCGGAAAGTTGAGAAAGCACATAACCTGTCAACGAATTTTTGAGTGCGTCCGGCTTAATAAGCACAAGTGTTTGTTTGCGTTCTTGGCTGACCATACAATCTCTCCTCCTCTATTTATGGACACATTTATATTGCAAGTTTTTTAATCAGCTTCCTTACAGATGCGCATGACTCTTTAAACCGGGCTTTTTCTTCTTTTGCGAGTTTTATCTCTACCACCTTCTCAACGCCGTCTTTACCAAGAATGGCAGGCGCACCCACATAGAGGTCCTTTACCCCATATTCACCGTTCAGGTATACAGCGCATGGCAGCAACCGCTTTTCATCATTAATAATTGATTTGACCATCTGTAAAACCGCTGCGGCTGGAGCGTAATAAGCGCTTCCGGTCTTTAGCAGGCCGACTATCTCAGCTCCCCCGCTGCTGGTCCGTTTCAGCAACGCTTCAATTGTGCTTTTCTTCATAAGCTCTGTTATCGGTATCCCCTTTACGGTGGTAAATCTCGGAATCGGCACCATCTGGTCGCCATGTCCACCGAGTATGATCGTCTCTATGTCTTGAGGCGATACCTTTAATTCCCACGCAAGAAAGGTCCTGAACCTTGATGAGTCAAGTATCCCTCCCATCCCCATTACTCGTCTGCATGAAAATTCTGTCGTCTTCCAGGCAAGCTGTGCCATTGCGTCCATCGGGTTGGTTACAACAATAATAATGGCATTCGGCGACGTCTTTGCAATAGCATCAGCCGCCGCTTTCACAACATCGGCGTTGGCGTGAAGCAGGTCATCCCGTGACATGTGCGGCTTCCTTGGGAAACCTGCCGTAATCACAACGATATCAGAATCCCCGGTATCATCATAACTGTTTGTGCCCTTTACAGAGACAGAAGAATCCCAGAGGGGACAGGCCTCTGCAATATCCAGTGCTTTTCCCTGAGGAATTCCTTCAATAATGTCATAAAGCACTACATCAGCAAGCGCGTCTTTTGCAATCAACTGTGCTGTTGTCGCTCCGACGTTCCCTGCTCCAATAACAGTGATTTTTTTTCGCATCTTTTACCTCTCTCTGTATTTATAAACGGATAAACATTATATCCAAGATAGTTAAAATTCACAAGACAATCAAGTTGTTTTGGTTACTTTCAGAGATAAGAACTATTTGACTAATCAGATTTGTATAAGATTTTCCTTTTATGTTTACAAATCCTCATCGATATGAACGTCACGCATTTTTTCATATCTTTCGCCAAACATTTTTTTTAGAAGCGGATTAAACCTTTTCACTATTTTCATTTGATATATGTCATGTCGTATATAGCCTTCTGCCATAATTACAAAACCTTCATTCATACTCCATATAGCCTCTGTCTTGTTACTGACGATTGTTCCGTTAAGCGCTTCCCTGGAATCCGCTACTATCGTAAAACCCCGTATACCTCTTTCTGAATAAATGGTGTCCTCTATAGGATGAATGTACAGCTGTCCAATTTTTATATTTGCAGCGCCATAGTGTATAACTGCAATCTTTACACCCCGCTCTTCTGCGTTGTTGAGAGACTCTGAAAGCAATTTCATTTCAGGGGGCCACGTCGAAAGAAGAATTGTCATCCTGGCAGTATCTATCATACGCTTCGCCTTATGAATAAGCCCGTCATATTTTTTTATATGCCACGTATAACTGGTATCCATTCCTACCTTTATATTTTTCAGCTCGTCTTTAACCGCTTGCAGGTTATCTTCAATTGCTGACCTGAAACCCAGGATAAATTCGTCAGGAGACAGGGGAATATACATTTTTGAACGTTCACCGTGGATAGACTGAATGGTCCGTCTATTTTCCAGCTTCCTGATGACCTCGTATATTTTTGAAGTAGGGATACCGGAATTTTTTGCTATTTCATAGGCAGTTAAAGGATGTTCTTTTAAAAGAGTAATATAGGCTTTAGCTTCATATTCCGAAAAGCCAAGTTGTGTCAGTTTAACAATTGCCATTTTCATGGCTTTATTAACTACCATAGTAGTTATTTTTGTCAAGAAAAAAGATAACTCTACTCTTAATAATAGATATTTAAGCCATTTCGTAAGTGGTTACCGGCAGATTTTATTCTTAAAATATGTATTGTTGTGAGGATTAGGAATTTTTAGAAAGGGAAATTTTATTCAAGTATAGATATCCTGGAAAGGGTTATTATATTCCTGGAAAACTTAATCCTGTCTCAGCATTCCATTGCAGTTTCGTGCATTTCTGCATAATCATATATCAGTTCCGGACTGCAAGCAATGCACATATCGATTCCCTGAATTACAAGCATATCCTCGCAAAGCATATATGCCTTTTTGAGTTCAAGATCCTTGATCCTGTTTATTACTAATTTCTTAGGCCTGATATAAGATTTTCCACAGGTCATGCATATCCAAATAAAGTTATCTTTTGCTTTTTCTATACATTCCGAGCAAACATAAACAACTGTATCCGGAGCGATCTCGACATGCTGTAATGTATACCTGTCTTTACAGATGCTGCATTGACCATACTCATACTTCATTTCACACCCCCTTTTCTTACATGTATTATCGGCATATATCGTCCTTACCTTAAACATTAAATATTTTAATAATAAAGAATTATTGCGGAGCATAAAAACATTTTATTAATAACACGGTTATGGAAGAGAGGATGGCCACGCTGGATAATATGTAAAGATCATACAAGAGGTTTTGGCCTATTATCTTTTCCCATCACTTATCACCCAATCTCTTCAATTCAAGTAATAATTTTTATTCTTTTGTAAAATGTAGGCATGTCCTTAAGGCAAATCGAAAAGAAAGTCTTATCCGGCAAACGCCTGACACCTGACGATGCGCTTTTGCTATTTGAAAGTGATGATATTTTCACTATAGGCAGGCTTGCCAATCATGTTGCTGTCGACAAAAACGGCAATAGCGCTTATTTCATCCAAAACCATCACATAAACCCGACAAACATCTGTGTGAACCGATGCAAGTTCTGTGCTTTCAGCCGCTCAAAGGGAGAGAAAGGTGCTTATGAGTTGAGCATTCGGGAAATCATAAAGAAATTAGAGTCAAGAGTTAAGAGTCAAGAGTTAAAAAACGGAAAAAGAGAGGCATCATCCAGCGGAAAAAACTTAACTCTAAACTCTAAACTCTTAACTCCATATAGCGAAGTCCACATTGTCGGCGGTCTTCATCCTGACTGGACTCTTGATTATTATATTGAATTGTTGACAACCATTAAAAAGACTTTCCCTGATTTACACATTAAAGCATTTACCGCTGTTGAGATCGATTACTTTTCAAAGATTAGCGGCTTGTCGTTGAAAAACACTCTCATGTCTTTGAAAAACGCCGGGCTTGAAACCATGCCAGGAGGCGGCGCCGAGATATTAAGCGGCATAGTCAGAAATAAAATTTGCCCTGAAAAGATTAGCGGGAATAGATGGCTTAAGGTCATGGGAGCTGCTCACCGGGTAGGGATTAAATCTAATGCTACCATGCTGTACGGTCATCTTGAAACTTATGAGCACAGAGTAGATCATATGCTAAAAATGAGAGACCTACAGGATAAGACAGGCGCTTTCCAGGCATTCATCCCCCTTGCATTTCATCCGATGAACACTAAAATAGAAGGGGCTAAATATACTTCGGGCATAGACGACCTCAAGACAATTGCGGTCTCCAGGCTCTTTCTGGATAATTTCCCTCACATAAAGGCCTACTGGATCATGCTAGGGGAAAAAATCGCCCAGCTTGCGCTTATGTTCGGGGCAGATGATCTGGATGGGACCATTATAGAAGAAAAAATCACCCACTCCGCAGGCGCGCTCTCTGGCGTGGCTTTAACTAAAAGTGAATTAATTAATTTGATTGAAAAGGCAGGAAAGGTTCCCGTGGAAAGGGATTCGTATTATCGGCCCATCCAGTTGTAACACGAAATATTTCGTCGGATATTAAAATCACCTTATTGACGTTCCCCCACATCCTTTCAGTGACTATGATCTATATCATGGTATCAATTGCAGATAAAGTTATAAGTTATAAACAAGAGAAGAATGATGTGGAAACTTATAACAATTTTATTATTATCTTTACCTCTTACTATAATGCAACTGAGTAACGCATCAGCCGAAAATCTGGAGAAAGCCACCTCAATAACTCCTGCGGAGGGAAGCAAAAAATATATGAAACCTTCAAAAGAAGAACTGAAAAAAAAGTTAACGGCATTGCAGTTTAATATCACACAGGAAGACGGCACGGAAAGGGCCTTTGATAATGAGTACTGGGACAATAAAAAAGACGGGATATATGTTGACGTTATCTCCGGGGAGCCGCTTTTCAGCTCTAATGACAAATTCAACTCCGGCACCGGATGGCCAAGCTTCACTAAACCGCTTGAGCACGGCAATATTATTGAACGTGAAGACAGCAGCTTTTTTACGAAAAGAACAGAAGTCAGGAGCAAGAACGCTGATTCCCACCTTGGCCATGTCTTTCCTGACGGCCCTAAACCAACGGGTCTCCGGTACTGTATGAATTCCGCATCCCTCCGTTTTATTCCTAAAGAGGAGATGGAAAAAGAAGGATACTGGGAGTATTTAAAGCTGTTTGAATAAGATGAAAAAACTTGCGAGGTCTGGGGTAATTTATCAACCGCAGATGTACGGTTTCAGTGAATGCCTGCAGGGCCTTTTTCCTCTTTTGCCCTTTTCATCAGGAATACAAGGGAAAACACTGTGAAGAACCCTGTGGCAGAGACCACAGGGCGTCAAAGTCAGAATACAAACAGCCGGTGTTATTCAAGGTCTCTTCTCCAATAGCGCTAAGTACATCGGAACTGCGGCAAAGACCGCAGGGTGTAACAATTATAAAACTTGCTTATGCACTTGACTAACCTATATACAATATATAGAAAAATCACATATGTTTAGCGGGTAGATACATACTACATATTGAGGTTAGGTCAGTCAAGTGCATAAGCAGGTTATAAAATATCCAGCGCCATGACCAGTTGTCCGTTATCCAACCCCCAAGGAGCGGACCTACGATAGGGCCGAACATGATGCCTATGCCGAAGATGGCCATTGCCATGCCGTGCTGCTTCCGGGGAAAGGTCTCAGCAGGATCGAATGACTGAGCGGCTGCAGACCGCCCCCGCCGATGCCCTGGACTATCCTGAAGAATATGAGGCTCTGAAGGCTCCACGCTGAACCGCAGAGGAATGAACTAATGGTGAATACGATAATAGAGCCCAGCATATATTTCTTTCTGCCGAACAGCCTGCTGAGCCAGCCCGACATGGGGATGACGATTGCGTTTGAAACCAGATAGGCGGTTATTGCCTATGTCGATTCATCAATGCCCGCGGAAAGCGATCCACGTATGTGGTCGAGAGATACGTTGACGATAGAGGTGTCGATGATCTCTATCAGAGTGGGGATCATTACGGTCAATGCTACGAGCCATTTGTTCATGGAAGCCTCAGAACAATAATACCCTGAATACTTCTCTTTATCATGCGAGTATTATGAAAGAGAGCCTTTTAATTTGCAAGGTTGAATTTTATCCTACTATGGCCCGGATTATTTAAAGAAATATAACCGTGTTGCTGGAGTAATCGTCAAAATTTAGTTCCCGCACAGTGGTATATAATCTGGAGGAATAAAGCCGGCAGTTGATAATTCAAAATATTTCTTGCTTTCCAGTATAGTTTTTTTAGACTGATAACAATAGGCAAATAAACTAATTTTGTTTTCGATATGTCGGGGTAAAAGGATGTAATTTATTCATAAAAGAGAAGAACTTCATAGCTATCTCGGAACTGAATCTCCGTAATTTATAATACCTTAGAAATTCATAAACCTTACTTGGCCGCAAATAGAATTTCATATATGCAAGTTTTATATATTTGTCTACAACTTCCGGCGGTAGGTTTTTCATCATCATCCTTGCCTAGAAAGGATCGTCAGCCTTTGGCGACAGGAAAGAATAAAACCATTTAGGATCGTTCAGCAGATTATGTTCTATTGCATATTCATAAAGATCTGTCCCCGGGAAAGCCATTGTCGGTTGAATAAGTATTAAAAAGGGATTTATCTTAATGGCAAAATCTATGTAAGACTTGAGAGTATTCTCGGTATCTCCCGGGCTTCCGAACATAAAGCTGTAAAGATTTTTTATGTTATATTTTTTAATAGACGCATCTGCCCTCATTATCTGTTCCATGCTCGTACTTTTACCAAGTATTTTCTTAACAGAGGGATCTGTTGATTCAACACCGCTGAATATAAGGGAACAACCGGCCTGTTTTAAAGGTTCCATGTATTCGTCGTTTATTACTTCGAAACGGTAATTTGCAAAAAATGAAATTTTGAAATCATCCCGTGTAATTTTTTCAGCATACTCTCTTACCCATTTTTTATTCATGTGGAAATTGCTATCCTTGAACGAGAATTCTGTAATCCCATATTTTCTGTTCAGGATTTTCATCTCATCCAGGACATTGTCGACACTGCGGGTTCGGACCTTTATGCCGTGGATATTCGGAGTATCACAAAAGGCGCATCTGAACGGACATCCCCGGGAAGTCATCACCATCATCATCCTGCCTGTTTTGCTGTAAGGATGTCCGCAGAAAGGGGTGCCTTCATAAAGGTCATCGTAATCTGGGAATGGCAGGTCGTCAAGCTCGTGGTTAAGTTCTCTATATTCATTCTTTACCACAACGCCGTCCGTATCACGAAAGACAAGACTTTTAATGTTTTTGTAGTGTGAAGGCTCATCGAGACTCTGAACGAGTTCAAGAAATGTCTTTTCTCCTTCGCCTCTAACGACAAAATCAACATCGAAGTGGTCAAAAATTTCTTCCGGATTTGCATTAAAATGCGGGCCGCCCAATACTATTTTTACGCCCTTGAGGCTTTCACGAACAAACCGGCATATACTAGGCGCTTTCCAGATTGGTGCTCATGCATTGGATTCCTATCAGATCCGGCGAATAGTCCTTGACCTTCTTGCAGAATGTGTCAAAACTCCATGATACAAGTTCGAGATCTATAATTTTAATGTCTTTATACCCGTGTTTCTTTATATATGATGAAAGATACATGAGACCCAGTTTAGGATTTGTATATGCAGGAGGATTTTTAAAAGAGATTCTTGGATATATCAGGAGAATTTTCATAAAGTTATTTTACAATATTATGGTTTTAATTGCATTAATCCGTTGAAGTTAAATTTAATTATATAATTTGTTATTTATTGCGACTGATTAAATTTTTCACTGTATATATCGATTTTAATTTCTATCGCCTCGTTAATGATATTACGACGTACTAAATTTTTATACTGATTTACCATAAGCCTAAAAAAACCGAAAAAACTGTAACCAAGGTTGTAATCCTTCAACTATGGTTCACAGATCGCAGGTTAAACATGTTATGGTTCGACCGTTCGACATGCTCACGGTTTCACTTTGACACTGCTTGTCATCCTGAGACTGTCGAAGGATTACTGGCCTAACCCGTGACTGAAGGATTTCAACGCGGTTGCTAAAAACCCATAAGCGCTTAATGCTTTATATTAGTTTGACATTTTTGGGATTTTGATGGTGTTATATACAGAAAGAGCGGTCTTTAAAGAATTAAGCCCTGCCTCTCCGTTTGCTATTATGTCATCTTTTTTATTGATAGCCTTAACCATATTATTAAGGATCATTTCAAAATCATGACTCATCGGACACTCTATTTCATCCAATTCATGATTGTTTGAAATTACAACCTTTCTCCCCACATAATCAGCTTCTATAGTCCCTCTATCTCCGGCAATAGTTAGGATACTCTTTTTTAATTTCTGATTTCTTAATAAGATCATGGAAACACAAAAATTCTTATAAACAAGATCGACAAATCCGCTGTCCTCATTTTCGGTCTTTTCACAGTGTGCATTATGTACCGTTTCCGGCTGGCAACCCGTTATAAAAAAAAGAAGATCAAAATAATGGCTGCCCAGATCAAGTATTACTCCGCCGTTGGAAAGGCTCAGATCATTCTGCCAATCAGTGCGTATAGGGCCATGGCTTACAAACAGTTGCACTTTCTTCAGCCTGCCGATTTTTTTAATGTTGCTTCTCAATACCGTTGAAACAGGATTGACTCTGAGAGGAAAATTTATACCGACTATCAATTCTTTCTTTTTTGCCTGAGCCAGTATTTTTTCACCATCTTTGAGAGTTGACGAGATCGGCTTGTCTATAAGGACATGTTTGCCTGACTTCAGGGCGTCAAGCGCCTGAGTGCCGTGCAGATTGCTTGGCGTTGTAATTATAACGGCGTCTACATCCTTATCTTTCAGCAGGTCATGGTAATCTGAATAGAACCTTACACCGTATCTTTTTGAATAATCATGTCCTGTTCCTGAACGGCGGCATACAGCGACCAAGTTACCGTGCTTTATATCCTTTCTGACATGTTCAGCCAGCCTGAGCCCCTGCCTGCCGAGCCCGATGATCCCAAACCCGATCTTTTTCATATTGAATAGATATGCATCTTGTCTTTAACAAACACATCCCTAATGACATTGTCGTATTCTTTCATTTTGCAGGTGTATTTGGCGCAATATTCAGGGTTCTGTGAATTATATACCTCATAATGTTTACTGTTTCCCCAGAGATCAATAAAACGATTTTCATTTATATTACCGATCCTGTATGCTCCGTCTGCATGATCCATAAATCCGCATAAATACATATCGCCGTTTGCCGATATGGTCCCGATTAGTGGATTAGATATACACTTTGGTGTCTTCTGTGTTTTTTTATAAAATGAATGAAATAACAGGACCGAGGTTTCATGTTTCAGCGCTTCAATTTTTTCCTTAGCATCATTAATTATTTGCCTCGAAGAAGGTGATTCCCCCACCACAGCAGCAAACATAATATAATCTACTTTCAATCTCTCTCCCAATGCGACCATCTCTTCGATTTCATGAAAGTTTTTATCGAAAATAGCATTCTTTATTCCAATCAGCATATTCGCACCGATTTTATCCCGGTGCTTTCTCAACTTTTCAATATTATTTATAATTCGCTCAAACTGGCTGCTTTGGGGCGCATTAATTGTATTGTGAGTTTGCACAGAAGCAGCATTCAAGCTGACTCTAATATAGGTTGAAGCACGAACAATAGTATCAATTTCAGAATCGTTACAAGCTGATCCGTTTGTTGTAATTGATATTAAAATTTTATTTTCATGGAACCAGCGTATCAAATCATAAATGGCGGGATGAATCATCGGTTCACCTCCGCCAACCAGGGAAACTGATTTAACATCAAGTGCTTTTAAATCTTCAGCTAATTCAAATAGTTTCTCGCGTGATAAATATACCTTATTATCAGTTCTGAAGTCTGAGTAAAAACAGAAAATACAATTATGGTTACATAAATTTGTGGGTTCCAGAACGATTCGCACAGGAGGAGGGATTTTACCGTTAAGCAGTTGTTGTATTTTATCGGCGTGGGATATTATTTTGAGTTTATTGAAAGGGGTCATGTCTGTCATATTTCTCATTGTCCTTTTGTATTAATACGATAATTTAACATCATCAAAAATGTTGATTTCAGCCTTATAAGCTATTCCTGCTTTATATAATTCATAACTGTTAATATCATAACTCTTTTAACCGGATTTAATAAGGATCATATGATTAAAAAACGAAAATGAGACGCAATAGAAACTATTATTAAAAGTGGAATATAATATCCCTTGTTTTCCCGGAAGCTGCCTGAGAGTGACAATGTTTGAACCCCTATATTGATTTGGCTTGTTTTTATATTAATATAACGGATAAATGCTATACATAGAGAAAACTTGAGTATTAATTTATAATTAAGCATCAAAAATAGAAATATTGTTTCTTGTAACCTATGGAAATTAAAAAGAAATTGTTCCTTGCCATAATATTTTCCATATTCTCCATGGTGTTCTTGCATTCACGGGTTGAATGGGACCATTTTTCACTGATCACCCAAAGACTGGATATGAGGTATATGGCAGCTACTTGTGCCGTGTATTTGTTTGCTAACTTTATAAGAGCGCTTCGTTTTTGTAAGTTGGACCACATGAATAACGGTACAGTACACTGGTGGCATATAAACGCGTTCTACAACGTAATAACATCAACATTACCCGGTGGTGCAGGGGAAGCGGCATCAGCTTATGTCCTGAAGCGATTCTCAAAACTTAATTTATTGAGTGCGTTCAGGATACTTCTTCTAAGCCGTCTGATGGACCTGTTTGCCCTGTCATCATTGTTTTTTATAGCTGCCGCGTTTATAAGCAAAGATACTCCTTATCGTGAAGCAGCCTTATGGTTTGCAGGCGGATCGTTTCTGTTATCAACTGTTGTGCTTTTAAGCTCAGGGGAGCAATTTATACTGAAGCTTATCAAAAGAATACCGGGTGAAAACAAAGTGCTGCTGAAAACAAGCGAAAACCTGTCCGAATTGTTAAAAATCACAGCAGAACAGCGCAAGAGTAAGCATTTTGCCATAACACTGTTTCAGTCAGTGCTTATGATGATCGGAGGTGTTATGTCTATACATTTGGCATTAATGTCATTTGGTGTTGATTTTACACTTTCACAAATTTTTTATTGTTATGGTGTTTACGCGATATTTCAAATTGTACCGGTACAGGGAATTGCAGGAATAGGCACACAGGCGGCATGGTGGTCGCTTGCACTGAATGCAGCAGGTTATCGCCCTAATGATGCAATAGCCATGGGGTTTATTCTGTATGGGACATTTTATGTAATTGTGATTTTAATGGCTCTTGCTTCATTGTTATTCTGGACGAAGTCAAAAGGTTTGACCTGAACAGCAAGCTTCTGCCAAATTGATAAAAAGCTTGTTAGATTTTATTGAAAAACTTTAAAACCTATATTTTTTAGCAACTTTTCTTGTAAAATATAAAACATGAAAATTCTCCTTATATTTCCACGAGTCTCTTTTGAAAGCTCCCCGTCATATACAAATCCTAAGCTGGGACTTATGTATCTTTCCTCATATGTGAAGAAACACGGTTATAAAGAGACTAAAATTATTGACCTTGAACTTGTTCCTTGGGGCTTTGATACATTCTGTAAAAAGGCATATGAATACTCGCCTGACCTGGTGGGAATACAATGCATGAGCACCAACTTGGAGAGCACACATAGAATATGTTCTTTTATTCGTGAGAGCCTGAACTCCACAAAGATCGTGCTGGGCGGTCCGCATTTCAACTCAAACCCTGACGAGATATTTAACTATTTTGATATTGATTTTGTGGTGCGCGGTGAAGGAGAAATGGCGTTTCTTGAGCTTATTGAGAGTATCAATGAGCCGTTGCATTATAAAAATATAAAAAATCTTGTTTTTCGTGATACGGACGGCTCAGTTGTTACAAATGAATTCAGGGAACTAAACCATAACCTTGATGACCTGCCTTTTCCTGACTACGACGATCTCTATGAAGGCCACCCTGCCTGCGAGCACCCATACAGTAAGACCGGCAAGATGTTTACGTTGACGACATCCCGCGGTTGTCCGTTTAGATGTGCTTTCTGTGATACTCCAAATATCCATGGTGTAAAGGTGAGGACCCGCAGTGTGGACAACGTTCTGGATGAAATGCAGTTGCTTCAGAAGAAGTACGGGATCAATGAGTTTTCTTTTAAAGACAGCAACTTTAGTATGAGTAAAAAATGGGTTAGGGAATATGCTGATAAGGTTGCGAGCAGGAATATGAATATCTCATACTTTGCAACCTATCGTTTCGAGGTCATAAACGATGAATATGTTGAGCCGTTGAAGGAATCTGGCTGTTCACTTATTTTCAGTGGGGTAGAATCAATCGACCCTGTGGTTAAAGAGATACTCGGTAAGAGTACCAGTATGGACCAATTGCTGCGGGCAGACGCTTCGATCAAAAAATATGGCATTAAAAGGCTTTACAGTTTTATGTTTGGAAGCCCTGGAGATACAGAGGAGACAATAAAGTCAAATATTGACTTTGCCATCAAGACAGACCCGTTTATAATGCTGGTCGCACCAACCATGGCATTCCCTGGAACAGTCCTTTATGATTATGCTGTAGAGCATAACTACCTGAAAGATCCCAAATGGTTTTATTCTTTCCTGAAACCAAACAAGGATGATCCTTTTCAGGCAAGGATAATGATGGACCATTTGCCCCCGGAGGTGGTGGATAAGTACGTCAGGCAGGCGTATCTGAAATTTTACCTGAGGCCGAGCAAGATTTATGAATACATGAAATATTATAAAATAAGAAGGTTTACGTCCGCGATAGCGTTAAAGTTTTTCTCTTTTACGCAGAGGTGTTATCCTTTCACTTCAATATACAAGCAAAAAAGATAGCCCTTTTCGGTTACTGCTTCGCTATTGTCTCGGCGGCTCGTTTGCCGCTCAGTATACTCTGGTCCATCCAGAGATAGTCCCATTCCCCGAACCTTCCGCAGGTCTCTATGTCATGTTTGCGCAGGAAATCCCTTGTCTTTTTAACGCAGGCTTTTCTGTGCCTGTCAAAGATAACATACGTGTATTTCAGGTCTGTAATATTATGATAGATAATTTTGTCTGATGGTCTCAGTATCCCTGCCTTTTTCAGTTTATTGATTGACATATCGACCAGGTTCTCTTATATGCCCTGTCTTTTTTACCAGGGAGGATATCATCGAGGACATCCCGTTCTTCAGAGGATATCTGAAGTTCGTTATATAGTTCAGGCGCCTGTCGGATTTATTCAGTGCCCCGTCGAGGACCTGCTCAAGAGTCGACATATAAATACGCTTGCCGATCCAGTCCGTGGTCATTTTTATCGGATCTACAGTCCATACTTTTTTTGCGTAAGGGATCATGAAATGCCGGTCAAAGCCTTTTCCGAAATGATAGAGACACCAGTCATAAAAATTTTCGGGCTTCCTTTTTTTATTCCTGTGAAGGGCATCCCGAATTACAGTCTTTGATTATCCCGACCGGCGCGCTGTAAAGATTAACATTATACGGATACCGCAGATAGCGACCGAATGAATACTGCCTGGTAAAGCTTTCAAGACGGGACGGTAACCAAGCCGCTGTCATTAACCTGTCTGCCGGTTTTCAGATCAGACGGAAATGTCGCGAAAGTTGTAATTAATCTTTTTTAACTGTTAATATTTAGTACGTTGTTAGTAACAGAATGCTCTGGCTATCAGAATAATGCGTACCTTATCAAAATATTTTTCTGGGAAAAGATGAATATTATATGAGCAAAGAACAGATAATTAAACAACTACATGAATTAAGGCCGGAATACGTGCTGTACAAACCATTACCGACAATCTTCACGACACCCTGTCCAGGAAAGGGAAATTATAAAAGAATACAGAAAGCCTGTGATTATCGGCGGACCGCATATGGAGATACATCCTAAAGAAACCCTGACTCACGAATGTGTCGATCATGGTGTGGTAGGTGACGGATGGGAGACACTGCCTGAACTGCTGGAGGCGCTAGAGAACGGGAAGGACCTGCTCTCGGTTAAAGGCCTCGTCTTCAGGAAAGACGGGAATATTATACTGACGGAAGAAAGGCCGACGACTGTTGGACTTGAGGATGTCCCTTTTCCGGCCCGTGATCTGTTACCGAATGAAAAGTACGACATGATCGCGTCAAAGGCAAAACCCCTTACCATCATGATAACGTCGCTGGGTTGTCCGTTCAGATGCACTTATTGCTACACTGATACGAACTTGAGGTCCAGGTCGGCTGATCATATTGTGACAGAAGTGGAAAAATGCATCAACAAGTACGGGATTAAGGAAATAGAATTCTATGACGAGACCTTTACGGTAAACAAAAAGAGGATGAAAAGATTCCTTGATTTGATAGAGGAATAGGGTATCCGGTTCAATTTTTCAGTAAGGACCAGGGGTGGACGGTGTCGACGAAGAACTTATCAGGATGATGGCCAGGAATGGATGCGTACGGATTAATTTCGGCATAGAGTCCGGAGATGAAGATGTCCTGAAGGCGACAAACAGGATCATGAGCATTGCTACAATAAAAAAATCCGTCAAGATGACCAAAGATGCAGGAATAATGACATTCGGTTTTTTCATGATAGGTTTGCCGCAGGACACAAAAGAAAGAATAGAAAGGACGTTAAATCTGATGCTTGAACTTGACCTGGATTTTATGCAACTCAACAAGTTCACCCTGTTGCCTAAAACACAAATGTACGATGACTATAAAAAAGAGACCGGCACAGATTTCGGAGGGACTATACCCTGGGAAAAGTCACACTGGATGACTTCAAGCGCGATTATAACCAGATAACCGATTTTGAATTGGACAGGTACCTTGAACAGAGCTACAGGAGGTTATATTAAGGCCCAGGTTTATATGGAAGAAACTGTTACAGGTAAATTCATTCAGGGAATTTAAAAGGCTGGCTTCCGGGGCAATATCTCTGTTGGGAATCCGGGGCTGACTTCTGAAATTTAGTGATATACAGCAAGTTATAGAGTCTTTGATTTTTTATAATATGATCAAGACGATATAAAGACATATGACGCCAAGTGAGAATAAATACAATGTATGGATATATTGTATCTTGGTAATGTCAGCAGCCCTTGCCGCGTTTTATGTAGTGTCAAATGTCAAGATATCCCCTGATGGAATGAGGTTCGGGTTGATATCACAACAGATATTGTCCGGCAACGGGATAAGGGTGCCGATCATCAGACTGGAAGATACCTATTTTTCTGTGAACGGTGCTATCCCTTTTCTTGACCAGCTGCCTCTTGTGCCGATACTCTTCGCTCTAATGGGCGGGCTCACCTATGAATCTTATTTGCCGGCACAGGCGCTTAACCTGATCAGTCATGTGGCAATCGCGCTCTTTACTTTCCTGCTGATGAAACAGTTATGCGGCAGAAAGGGCATCGCTTTGCTGACTGGAATACTCGTTTCAGTTTCCCACCCTCTATTGTGGGCCACTAATCACATTATAACTGAACCTTTATTCATTGCTGTTACTGTTGCAGCAATGTATTTCTTAATGCTGTCCCGAAATTCCCGTGATTACCTGTTCAGACGGGCTTTTATATTAGCCGGTCTTTGTGCCAGCGTTTCGATCATGACCCGGAATGCGGGAATAGCCATTATTCCAGTATTTTTCTGGGAAGCGCTTATTCTGGCAAATAATAAAAGGCCGGAGTTCAAACGGTTGTCAACCATGCTGGCAATATCACTGCCAGTAATAACTGCAATGTCAATATTTATCCGGAACTATATAATTTCAGGTTCGCTGCGGGGCTTTGAGCAGGCTTCCCCTGAAAGGTCTTTGTCGGAAGCTTTTGCAGGTACAGTGACAATGATATTCGACCAGTTTAATTTAGGGGCGAATGCGGTTGTTCTGATAAAAGTCCTTGTTCCGGTGATTATCGCTGTTATTTTATTCAGTGCTGTTATCAGAAAAAAACTGTTCAAAAGCATTGCGGAAGGACTGGATTTGACCATAGTCTTCATGCTCAGTTATACAGCCCTGATCTGTCTTACGATGGCAAAACAGCAATGGCGTTATGAGCTGCGTTTTGTTTTCCCGTTAGTGCCTTTTCTGTTCGTGACCTCTATTCATGTTATAACACTTGTTTGGGACAGTATTAAGGAAAGGTCTTATAAATTATCATTGGCGGGTATGATACTGACTCTAAGCATATTTGCTGCCGGCAGCTGTTACAAGACCATCGTAAACATCCAGGAATTTTCCTACAAACAGGAAAAGGCATATACCCTACTGGGTTCATGTACATTTAGGTGGCTGAAAAAGAATTATGATGAAAAGACCGTAATTGTCACTAACAGACCTTTTCACCTGGGGTTTTTCGGGGGATATCCGACGGTGGCCTTGCCTCATAAAAGATTCGATCCGACGATCAATGTCCCTGAAGACATGGAACGTGTCCTTCCGGAACGTATGTCAAAGTTCGGATCGAAAGTAGTGGCTCTGTTCGAGGAAGCGGATGAACTTTATGAAGGACAGTATATCGCGGAGCTTTTTAATAATAGAGAGAGCAACGATATCCTTAGCCTGGCGTATGAATGTCCGGACGGGGTTGTGTATTATCTGAAAGAGTAGGCGGCCTTACTGCAAACCAATGCGTTATATTTTCGCCGGTTTTTTTGTCGTGACAGCCTTGTATGCTGAAAGAGCTGTCTTCAGTGAATTGATTCCATCTTCCGCAGTTGCTATTATTTTTTCTTTTTTATTGATAGCCTTAACGAGGTTGTCGAGTATGACTTTGAAATCATGACTCGCCGGACATTTGATTTCCCTGATTGCATGATTGTTTGAAATTACAACTTCTTTCTCCACATAATCTGCAAATATAAAACCTTTGTCTCCGGCACAGGTAATCATATTTTTTTCAGCTTCTGATTCCTCAGCAGGACCATGGAGACACTGAAATCCTTATACGTCATGTCGATAAACCCGCTGTGTTCATTTTTAAGCTTTTCACTATAGGCATTGTTTATTGCTTCCGGCAGGCAACCTGTTAAAAAAGAAATAAGATCGAAGTGGTGGCTGCCCAGGTCAAGTATTACGCCCCCGTTAGCCCATCTTCCGCAGTTCAAAGATGATCTTAATATAAAACAGGTGTGGCAGAGGCA
>CAYMUX010000010.1:0-45781 GCA_964393845.1 uncultured Nitrospiraceae bacterium | reverse complement strand
TTAATTATGGCGCGCCTGGGAGGATTCGAACCTCCGACACCCGGCTTCGGAGGCCGGTGCTCTATCCCCTGAGCTACAGGCGCATTTTTTAGAGTCATGAGTTAAGAGTTTAGCAGTTTTTCTCTCTAAACTCCGAACTCATGACTCTAAACTCTATAAATGGGGTGAGTGAAGGGATTTGAACCCTCGACCCTCTGAGCCACAGTCAGATGCTCTAACCAGCTGAGCTACACTCACCATTTTAGAGTATAGAGTTAAGAGTTTAGCAACCAACTAAACATACCGCTTAACTCCTGACTCCAAACTCTAATATGGCGCGCCTGTGAGGATTCGAACCTCAGGCCTACTGATTAGAAGTCAGTTGCTCTATCCAACTGAGCTACAGGCGCAATAGAACACTATCTATCACTAGTCAGTTTTCTAATATCAGTCTAAAAAATATATCACCTCTTGGTCAAAGTCAATAGCCAAGCTTATAATTTTATTTTAAGCCGAACTTAACTGTCAACCTACGATATGTATTTTAATCGACGCTTATTAATATGGCAAGTCATGTGGGGATGTATGGCAAAATCTTTATAAATTTATTCTAATCTCACTCTCCGATAATCTTCACCAGCACCCGCTTTTTCCGCATGCCGTCAAATTCTCCGTAGAAGATCCGTTCCCATGTGCCGAAATCCAGCTTCCCATCAGTCACGGCAACAACAACTTCACGTCCCATTATCTGCCGCTTTAGATGGGCGTCGCCGTTGTCCTCTCCGGTATGGTTATGACGGTACCGGGAAACAGGCTCGTGCGGCGCCAGTTTTTCAAGCCAAGCCTCGTAATCTTGATGAAGCCCTGATTCGTCGTCATTAATAAAGACCGACGCCGTTATATGCATGGCGTTGACAAGACACAGCCCTTCTTTAATCTTACTTTCCATCAAACACTCTTCTACCTGAGACGTAATGTTTATGAACGCACGCCTGGTCGGGACATTGAACCACAGTTCTTTTCGATAAGATTTCATAACACCCTCCGGTAGAGGCAGGTTTGAAACCTGCCTCTACATTTTTTTTATTAAGTTTACAATCCTCTTTGCGGCCTCCTCAGGCGATTCCGTTTCAGTATCGATTATCAATTCAGGTTCCTCCGGCAATTCATATGGAACGTTTATTCCCGGCACAGGCCAGCCTGCTTTACCTTTTTCATATATCTTCTTCGGCGCTGAATGTGTATCGACCCTTGCTTTTTCCCGCTCAATGCAAAGGTCAACCGGACATTCAAGATATACTTCAATGAAATCCGGGATTAATTCTCGCGCAAGCTGCCTCCAGGATTTCCTATTTCCAGTTGCGTCTATGATTACATTATGTCCAAGTTCGCAAATGATTTTTGATGTGAAAACAAGGGATCTGTAAACATAGTCCCGCTCAATATCCGAATAGGTTGGCTCAGGGGTAACAATCTTCCGGAGTTCATCTATCCTGAGGATGACTGAATCAGGAACTTTTTCTTTTAACGCCGATGCAACTGTGCTTTTCCCGCTGCCGGGAAGCCCCGTAATCCATATAACTGTAGCCATGTCCTATTATACTGATGCAGGATGTCATATGCACTATACAGCATGCTGCTGTAACAGCTGCGGAAATTATTGTGCAATACTTTCAACGCTTTCATATTTGACTAAAATTTCTTTCCAAAATAAAATTCTTTTGGTAAAATGTGCTATGCAATCAACTAACAACAATATCAGCAAAAGACTCCCTCTTATCCAGGAAGCCGATCTCAATGGGAAAGTAGTCCTTGTACGGTTTGATCATAATGTTGTAAAAAAAGGCGCTATAAAAGACCCCTTCAGAATCGATAAAACTCTCGGCACCCTTTATTATATTGTAGACCGCGGAGGCAGGCCCATCTTAATGACTCACGTCGGAAGACCAAAAGATAAAAAAACAGGGAAGATTACGTGCAACCGGGAAAATTCCGTTGAACCGATCGTGGAATATCTCAGGCGCAAGCTTAACGTGGATTTTTATATCCCCGAGTGCGAGATTGATCCTGACCTTGGCATATCGGGATTATGCAATTCCGTGTATCGCGCTGTCGGAGATCTGAAAGACAGAAAAATAGGGGGCATCTACCTTCCCAATACCCGATGGTTTCGCGGTGAAGAAGGAGAAGGTTTTTTCAGAGATAATTTTGCCGTGCTCCTGTCCGATCTTGCCGATGTTTATGTCAATGATGCCTTCGGATCCTGGCAGCCTCATGTTTCAACGTATGATATAACCAAGTTCATTCCTTCCTATGCCGGCTTTCTCATGCAGCAGGAAATAGAAAATCTAAATAATGTGATAAACCCGGACAGGCCTTTTCTAGCAGTTATAGCCGGCTCTAAATACGACACAAAGATAGGTCCATTATATGCAATATATAACAAAGCAGACCATTTGATTCTTGGAGGGGTTTTATATAATGCATATCTTTGCGCTAAATATGGTATTTCCATTAAAGGAATCTCGGAAGAAGACGTTAAGGCCGCAAAAGAACTTGTCAATATAGATAAGGAACAACAAAAGATTGTTGAACTTCCCTATATTGTTGAGTCAGACATAATGGAGGGCAAAATAAGGGGTAAATACAGGACCTTATCGCTAAAAGACTTAAAAGAAGGCGATCAATATGGATATATACTGGATATCGACCCAAAGTCATTTTCAGAAGAAAAAGTCACGGAGGTCTTGCTGAATGCAAGCACCATCTTTGTAAATGCCGTTATGGGATTCACTCCCCATTTTACTGAAGGGTCTAAGGCGCTTGATGAAACAATAGATAAAAACAGTCTCGCATTAAAAATGTACGGGGGCGGGGACACGCTTCAGGAATTTAAAAATTTATGTCCGGGGCTCTATCTTTCTATTCTTGATAGTAACAGGTATTACTTTTTTACCGGGGGCGGGACAGTGCTGACAGCCATAGAGCAGGGAAGTCCATACGGCTTAAAACCCATTCAGGCCTTAATGGAGAGTAAAGAGAGTTCAGGGAAGCGCATATTGTGATAAATGTATGTAAGTTTCTTGTATTCATTATTCTCTTGTCAACTTGTCTTTCATCCGCAGCCTTCTCCTTTGAAGGCCCTCTTCAGATAAATAATTTGTATCCAATATTTCTTCATGCCGACCAGCAGTATCTGGAAAAAGCAGATATTGAAAATTCCATGTCCTACAGTCTTTCCCATTCAAGCACTTACACAGTGGAAGAGTCAAGAGAATGGGTTATAAACCTCGATATGGAAATCACGGAACTAAACTTCAGATATAAACGGATAATAAAAAATTTATTTGAATTTGATATGGATATTCCTGTGCTTATTTTCAGCAAAGGTTTTATGGACAGGTTCCTTGAAGATTATCACGATACTTTTAACTTTCCTGATTACGGGAGAAAAAACAGACCGCATAATGAATTTCTTTATGAAGTCAGAAGAGACGGCAATTTAATAATTAAAGGCAAAAGCGGGACCAGATTCGGTGATATAAGACTTGGTGTTAAAAAGCCTTTGATGTCATCAGATGATTATAAATTAAGTGTAAGGGGAGATATTGAGATTCCAGTTAGCAATGCCAAAGAAGGTTATAGCAATGGCAATATAGATATGGGAATTTCTTTACTGTATGATAAAAGTATTTCCGAAAGTACCATGACTTACTGGAACTTAGGCGAGGTATTCCCCGGTAATGTGAGAGGACATGAAACAGTCGATTTAAAGAATTTTGTTTACGGCGGTTTGGCAGTAGAGAAAATGTTATGGGAAAATCTCAGTTTGCTTATCCAACTCCAGGGGCAATCGGATATATATCCCAATACAGGGATAGCAGCGGTTGACGGAAGGGCCTATCTTATTGCATTCGGCGGAAGATATTATAGGGGGGGAAAAAGCTTTGAACTTTCATTGACAGAGGACCTTAATACAACAGGGGCCCCTGATTTTATTTTAAACTTTACATATAAACTTATTTTGTGAGAGATGGAAAAATGAAAAATGAAAAATTAATTCATGACTGGATGGTTTCATATCTAAAGGACAGGCTATCGAGAGATTACGATGATGTCAAGATTAATCTCGGGAATGAGAGGAATAATGAGTTTAACGGACATTATCCCGACCTAATCTTTAGAAATCACGGAATGGTGCTTGCTATTATGGAAGTTGAAACAGAAAGCAGCATGACCCAGGAAAAAGCTAATGAATGGAAGACGCTTGCAGGTCTTGGGGCCAAGTTGATATTAATGGTGCCGAAGGCATCAAAAGCTAAAGTTATTGATTTGCTGTGGAAGCAGGGGCTTGCTGATAAGGCTTCAGTTGGAAGTTACGAGATTTCGATCAATATGCCGTGAAGAGAAGTTATTTTTACACTACTTTATTTAAGACCGTGCCAATCTCCGATTCTTTTTGATCATATGCAGAAGTTGCGGCATTCGGCGACGGGCTATTGCTGTCTTCAGTCTTTACAGAACCTTCTACGTCTTGCGTCCTCATAATATTTTTTTCTGCATTCCTGGAATCTGATGAGAAATAAATATCATTTTTATCTTCACTTACAGGCTGGACAGGCTTCAGGTTGGAAATTTCTACAACATCCCGGGTACTAAATTCACCTGACTTATCTGTTTGTGTCCCTTCCAACGGATTACGATTACCCGATTTATGAACTTGGCTATGGTGGTCCTTTATATTCGAAATCTCACTAATCATAAGTCACCTCCTGTATTAAACTGTAAATATTCTTTACAGTTATCTTGTCGGCATTTACAGAAAATACTTTAGATTATATATTCCTGTATAAAAAATTTTACATTTTAGCAATGATTTTTCTGTTTCGCCCGCTTAAGATCAGGTTTCCCCCTCTTAAAATAAGCCGCCATTATGAGCGATATTAATTATGTAACCGATAACAAACTGAGGTAAGACGGAAATAATGGACACCAAAGTCAGAGAACATTTTTCATATATCATTTTTTCTTTCCTCACTGTCGACAGCCCTTGATGCTTTTAGTCTTGCATAATTCATGGCAATTCTTCTCAACGGAGCAAAAATAAACCATTTCAAGTTATCACGCTTGATGAGCACATATAACATATCATAAATCGAACCGACCAGTAAGTCATAAAGAATATTTAACTGTGTATATTTTTTAAACTTAAGAATTTTTAGCGCACATGCTTCCATATAAGATCTTCTGTAAATATGCTTCAAAGTTTCATTATGCGAATGATAAACGCTCGCCTCCGGTTCATAAATTATCTTATATTGCAGTTTCATAACTTTAATAATCCAGTCATAATCCTCAGCATAACTCAATGTTTCGTCAAAAGGAATTCTTTTCCATACATCCCTGCGAATCGCTGAACCATAATTGCCAAAAACAAAAGGCGGACCCGCTTTTAATTCCTGTTTTTTTATGTTAAATTTCTTTTGCAACCCTCTTCTGTCAAAAGGATTGCAGTCAGGCCATGGCAGGGTATTACACATCACAGCAGCGACATTGTCATCATTAAAATTTGCAATCAGAGTATCAAGCCAGTTATTGGATAACGGCAAGGAATGAGCACTTAAACATATAACATAATCCCCCTTTGCTCTCTGGAACCCATAGTTTAAAGAGTATCCCCATGTGAAATCTTCCGGTTTTATTTTGTATATAATTACCGGGTACTTCTTTGCTATTTCCAACGTCTGATCAGTAGAACCAGAATCAATGATTAGAACTTCAAAGTTCTTATAATTTTGTGAAAATAAGACAGATAATGTTTGCCCAATATAACGTTCTTCATTCTTTGTTCTTATTAATATAGAGACATCTTTATCTCTCATATATATATTTACGCGTTAACAGCAGCCTTTCTTGAAGCTATTTTTACAATACGTTTTTATTTTATATATCCGGTTGTTCAATTTCCAGGTTCAATGCCTGCCAGACTGAAAGAGTGCTGAAGTTTTGGATTTCGATTTATAATGTGATCTTATCAATTTTCTGTTTTTCCAGCCCAGATACAGCCAGCGGAAATATTCAGGTAACTGTTTAAAAACCTTGAAGTTCGTCAATCCATGAATCAAGTTGACGTTTTTTCTTTCAAGCGGAACCTCGGTCAGCTTATATCCCTTAATCGCGGCCTTAATCGCCAGCTCAGCGCTTAGCGCCCATCCGCCGTTGATGACTGTTTCTATTGGTATTGATAGTAAAAGAGACTTTCTGTAAATTTTCAGTGAAGTTGTCACGTCTGTTATAGGCATCCCGATGAGTCTGTCAAGAACCCTATTACCCCAGGAAGATAATAATCGTTTAAGAGTATTCCCCCTCGCGCGGTTGGTGTCGCGCGTAAACCGGGTTGCTGACACGAGATCATAACCGCTTTCCATTTTCTCAACCATGCTGTTGACAACACCGAACGGATCAACATGGTAAGCAAGCCATATTCCCACATATGGCGTATCCGCACTGTTAAATCCCGTACGAATTGCATTGACCACTCCTCCCTGCTTCCATTGGTTCCGCACCGGATATATGTCATCGAATTTTTGTTTCAGCCTATTGAGTGTTGTGATAGTTTTATCGCTGTCTGAGTCATAAACGACAATGAGCTTGAAAGGATACCGTACGGCAAAAAACATGGTGGTAACCGCCGGGATAACCGCATCACCCTCATTATATACCGGCATGACCAGTGTTAATATCTTTTCGCCGTCAGACATGTTTTCCCCGGTTTTTCTTAATCATATAGCAAGGCAAGAAAAGGAACCTAATACAGACCAACGCTGCTGTATATGATGTTTCCATGAGACTGTATCTCGCTTTTATCATACAGATTCCAGCAGTCAACAAAAATCAAAGGATTATTCGATCTCCCGGATAGTCCCTTTATGTCCAGATTCTTATGGCTCTTATGGGAGTTCATAATTACCACAACATCAGCCCCTTCAAACCCGTCTTGGATGGAAGAATAAATCACGCCGCATGACTCAATCTCCTTTTTGCTTACTACTGCATCGTATCCATGAAGCTCAGAACAGAACGGCTTCAGATAATTAATAAGATCAACTGTTGTGGAAAAACGTGCATCATCTGTTTCAGGCTCTCCTTTAAATGCAAAGCCCATAATGAATATTTTTGAGGAATAAATATTTCTTCCAAGCGCCGTAAGCCTGTTCAGTATCTTCTTGTTGAGATTAAATACTATCGCCTCGTTAATTCCCCTTGCAGCATTTATAAGCTCCATGTTTATATTAAGCTTCCTGCACAGATCAATAAGGATATAGGGGTCCTTTGTGAGGCAGGCGCCGCCTACCCCCGGGCTTGGTAGAGAGATATTATTTCGGGCATAGCCATTATTACATGCCTGCCGGACCGCGTGAAAATCCAGTCCCAGTTCTTCACAAATCATAGCCATCTGGTTGGCATAGGCAAATGTGACATCGCGGTATGTGTTGTCGATAATTTTGCAGATCTCGGCATGCTCTATGTCCGGCACGCGTATACGTTTATCATTGAACTTCCCAAAGACTTTTTCTATTTTTTCTGCGCTTGCGTCATCCAAAGCTCCGATTATTTGGGGGATATGCTTCTGCTCATAAAGGGCGTTCCCTTCTACCGTCCTTTCAGGAACAAAGCCGAAGTAAAAATCCTTTCCCGCCTTTAATCCCGTCGCCCCCTTAATTATTTTCATAACAACGTTGCGGGATACACCCATTGGAACAGTGGAGCGCAATATTACAGTATCGCCTTTTTTAATATAAGATAATATGCTGTGAGTTGCGTTCCTGATGTACTCAAGCTTCGGTTTTCTTGTTTTCTTATCGATAGGGGTTCCTACACAAATAATATAATAGTTGCAAGACTTATCAGGAATGCTTGAAGAAAATTGCAGGTTCTTTCCCCCGAATCTTTCCACAAGTTCATTCAATCCGGGTTCAAAAAAATAGCACTTTTTCCGGTTCAGGGTGTCAACCACTTCCTGCACGACATCAACACCTAATACGTCGAAGCCCGCTTCGGCCAACGTAGTAGCCAACGTTAAACCTATAAACCCCATACCTAAGACACATATCCTGTCATTGTTATTCATCAATTCACCCCCGTTTTATTTATTGAATTTGTGTTTTATATATTGCTCAAGTGACCCGTCAATCTTAAGTTTGGCTTCCCAGCCGAAAACCTTCTTTATCTTTGAAACATCAGGAATTCTTTTTTTAACATCATCCACATAAATGGGCTGATGATTGAAAGTCAGGCTGTAATCATCCGGCAGCAGTCCATGTCTCTTGCCGATACTTACGATCTTGGCAGCCAGCTCTTTAATAGTCGTCGGCTCGGTATTCCCAATATTAAAGATTTGATTGGTTGCTTCTTCTTTCAATGAAAATTGCGCAAGTGAATCGGCAACATCATAAATATTTGTAAAGCAGCGTATCTGTTCGCCGTCACCGAAGACGTTCACCGGATTCTGTTTCTGAACGAGTATCTTATCTATCATATCGGCAAAAACGTGACTGAAACCCTCCTCCTCCGGGGCTTCAAAAGGAGTAATAATATTAAAAGGCCGCCAGATAACGTAGTCTACGCCGTACTGCTCATGAAATGACTGCGCAACTCTCTCGCCGATATATTTTGACAGACCGTATGAAGTGCTCATAACAACTATATTTTCAGTGTCTTCCTCTTTATGGGGCCATTTCATGCTGCGCTCATATACCATTGATGAAGACAGGTAAATGAACCTTTTTATTTTTTCATGACCAAACTTTAACAGATTGATGGTCATCAAATTATTGTCCGCAATAATATCCGCCGGTCTTTTGTGAAATCCTACCACGCCGTAAATCAAAGCGGCAAAGTGAAACACTGCGTCGAACTTGTATTGAGAAAAAATGGACTTGACCACTGTCGTATCCCCGAGATCTCCTGTGATGAATTCGTAATTTCTCCCACGTTCGATATGTCCGTAACGCGCAAAGTTGTCAACGCCTACTATTTCATGGCCGTCTTTCTGTAGATATGGTATTACTATTTGAGCAAGAGAGCCTTCGCTGCCGGTAATCAGTATTTTCATATAATCATGTCTCCTTAAAATGGCACTGATAGATATTTTTTTAAAATGGCCAGCATAATAACACTAAGATCAAGCGCATGGTTAAATTGCCCTGATTCAATCATATGGAATAGCTCTTCACATGATACAAGAAGCACTTCGACCCCTTGATCATACTCGGGTCCCGGAACGGCCACTGTTTCAACATCACGAATGTAATATGCCCACAACCTGTTTTCGAGCCTTCCGGTGTCGGGAATGACCCCTCCCAGCAATTTCACATCCTTTGCAATACAACCTGTTTCTTCTCTCAGTTCACGAATTACGGCTTGAGAATGTGTCTCTCCGTTTTCCACATGCCCGCTGGGAAGTTCAAAGGTATAATCTTCAACAGAAGGTCTGAATTGTTTTAATATTATAACTTTTTTGTCCCTTGTTTGTGCCAGGACCGTTACATAATCAGGCGGTTTGATAGAATAAAATGTCTGAGGCTCCGGGTCATTTGCAAAAAGAACGGTTTTTTTAATTTGCTTAAACCACGGTATAGACAAATCTTCCTGTACCTTCAGTATCTGCGGTTTTTTCATAGCGGATTGATTAATCAATAAATTTCACTATCGGCTTGAACAAGGTGCCAGTGTGAAAAATCATATGTCTGGTCCTTGCCGGGTTTCAGAGCTTTAAAGCAAAAATATCTCTCCGGCTGAGTTTCGGTAAAGCCCAGAGATTCAACGACTTCACTCAATGGGGTGTGAGGCAGCACCCATGTGGTTATCGCCTCTACCCCCTCGCCTCTCAGGGACATGCATGCCTTTAAAAAAAGCTCCCGCAACAGTTTTAGGTCCTGCAAGTCACACTCAAAATCAACGATATCTCCGTACCTCACATTCGTGACGGGATCTTTGAAGAGCTTTGTTACGGCAAATTCACCGGTATCCACTTTAATATCAGTATAATCATACTCCGGATTCAGCTTATATCGCCATATACGATATGCGTCGCTTTTTGAGAAATAAACAAGTTCTTTTCCCGACGTCCTCTGCTTCGTCAACTCTTTATTCCCGGCTACCTCGGCCTTGGGGAGCGTATATGTCTTGACAGTGCCGATGTGTTTCCAGGTTCTTAAACCCTTATGCGCCCTCATTCCATCAAAATTAGGCAGTGATGTCATAACCTGCGCCCCTTTTTCCATTGCGAATTTCTGTGCCTCTTCCTCAAACAACACCAACAGCGCCCTATTTCTGTATTCTTCCCTTATCAATAAATCAATAGTGAACCCGCATAGCACGGAGTCACTTAATGTATGGACCTGTATGCCGTAGCTTCCAACAAAAAGATCGTTTTCATATGCCACAAAAAGCCTCGTGGGAATTGAAGGGTTTATGAACTGCCAGTAAAAATACTCTTCTCTTTTTTTGCGGCGGTACTGCTTATTCATAAGTTCGGTAAAAGCTTTCGCGTCTTCAGCACGGGCCGGCCGTATATCGATCCCTGAATTTAATTCCCTGATTCTTTTAATAAGCGCGTCATCCATTCGCTTTTTCAATCTCCAAAAGCAGTAATTCCAGTGAGGTCAGAAGGGGCATCTTTTCAGTCCGGAATTTAATGCCGAATTCGCTTTCAACCGCCATTATAAGTCTGAGATGCTCAAGGGAGTCCCATTTCTCAACCGATGCCTGATCTGGATTTTCAGGGAGTTCCGATTCCGGGCACTCAAATACATCGCACATGATCCCGCGCAGGCGCTGCATGATACTGATATCTTTATTCATATATAATCTTTATCCCGTCCGGAAACTCCGGTTCCCTTTTTAAATCAAAATAATAACGCCCTTCCTGCAATACAAACCCGTTATCAGGCAGAAAGGACTTTGCCATTGCATTTTTTCTGCTCTGTACATACTCAGCCGCGCAGGTCTTCAGCCCGGATTTTTTTATCGTCTCCAGCACGGCCGCAAGAAAGGCCTTCTCAATGCCTCGGCCCAGCACCCTGCAGCTCATCAGGAAAGTGTCGAGCCTTGCGTTTTGTCCGTTCAGTTCGCTTATCGCAACTCCTACTATCCCGGAGTCGCCCAGCTTGTCTGAGGCGGATACGCTTAATATCTGCCAGGAGGACTTTTCCGACATTTCGCGGATGTCGCTTTCAGTATAGCGCCGCGTCGTAAGATTGAACTGGTTCGTTTTCTGGGTCAACTGCGCTATTCTCGGTACCGTAAAACCGTCAGCTTTTTTTATATTGACCTTGATATCCAGAGACTTCAGAAACTCGGCGAACGATCCGATGTTTCTCTCCAGTTCCTTGCGCTTGCGTTCCTGCGAATACATTTGCCCGCGTCTGACATCTTCTTCAGTGCATGAAAATGTTTCGAAGTAGGGAAGGCCGGACAGGAATCCCGGATATTCGGAGAAATCCCCCGGTAAATCCGGCACTGTAACCTCGGGCAGCAGGGTCCTGACCGCTTCCCGTTCATGCTCGGAATCATCGAAATATACAAAACTGTCTAGGCCGAGATTTAACTGCCGTGCTATGGACTTTATATTGCTGGCCTTGTCTTCCCAATTAATGCGAACGGCTGCAAAGCTGTCTTCCCTGAGAACCATGTACGGATGATTATTGATCGCCTCAAGGGCGGTCTTTTCTTCATTTTTGCTGCAGATCGCCAGTACGGTCCCGGTGCTGCGCAATTTTTCTATGATCTTCTGAAAAGCGTAAAAGGCCTTCCCAAAGCCGTCATTGCCCAGAACAATATTTTCCATGCCGTCATCCCCTATAATTCCGCCCCAGAGTGTGTTGTCAAGGTCAAGGACAAGACACTTCTTTCTCCTGCCTGCAACAGAAGATATGGCAACAGCCAGTTGTTCTGCAACCCTTTGAATTCCGAATGAACTGTACTGCATCTTCGCGGAGTAAAAAAACCTGGGATCAAAAAGCCTTTCAATCCCGTGTTTAAGAACAAGATGCTCCAGATCAAGTATGAATAAATTCGGGAGAGTGCGTGCAAGCTCCGCCAGATCACAGTTTATCTTCGAGCCCGACAACCGTTTTGAATTTGCCGTATTCCACTCAAGGAACTGCATTGGCTCAGGCTGAAGCCTGGCGCAGTTATGCATGATTATTGTCGATGCGGGAAACTGCGATGATGCGGCCGATAAAACATGCGGCAGTTTTTCCGAATTTAAAATAAATTCATTAAAATCAAGCGTAATTATTATTATACCGGGCAGAAACTTTCTCATCGGAGATACGGGGTTTAGAATTTCCTGCATGTACTGGTTGAAAGGCGCAATGTACCATTCAGGAACGATCCCGTTTTTCTTTAAATACCTGTCTGTTTCCTTAGGCAGCAGATCTGCCGTATAAGAAGCAAGCAATGCGATCTTCATATTATTCATCTTCAGCGCTTTCGACTATCTCTATAACTTCATAAGTCGGGGTAAAGAAAAACACCACCCTCCGGTTGCCGAAAGCGGCTGCGGGTTTCGGCCCGGAAATCATAAGACATTTGTTGTCCAGAAGCCTCTTTATGTCCTGCTCAAAATCTCCGGCTGTAAAACACATGTGATGAAGAGAACCTTTTTTTCTTTTCAATACCTGGCTCACGGGGCTTGATTCATTCAGCGGTTCAATCAATTCAATCCGGCAGTCATTGCCGGTTTTTACAAAAGCGATTTTGGACAGCTGGTTATGATCAGTATATATGGCGGACATCTCTTTAATGCCCAGCACCGGCGATAAAAACTCATCAAAGTACTTTTGAATGTCTTCAACCACAAGGCCGAGATGATCTAATTTCATTGTTTATTCCAGTAAACGACGAGGGGCGTGCCGCGCAAATGAAACAGGAGTAAACGGTCTGCAAGTTCTGCCAGGTACATTGTCACATCAGGATTTAATATATCATCAAAATTATCCCACAGGATTACCCCGCCTGGCGAAACCATTTTCAGGGCGTTTTCACTGTCACTTTTTTTATTGCCGTAATCATGGCCGGCATCAATAAAGATCAGATCCATTCGTGCATGGAAGGGTGAAAAATCAAAGGTAGCAGCATCATTTAAAATCTGTGTGATTTTATATTCAACACTGCTGCCCCTGAAATAACTGCCGACTCCGGTATTGAACTTGTCCAGAAACTCAGAGGCTACGTACCGGTCGAGCCGGCTCAGCGGGTATTGAGTGTCACCTTTTATGCCGGGCGGAAGGTCAAGGGTATAAATTTTTGCATCCTCGGGGGTGTTAAGCGCAAGTTGCAGGGTTGTCATACCATTATATGTGCCGAACTCGAAAACCTTTTTGGGTTTAAGGTACTTTGTGATAAGGGCGATTTTACAGACCTCTTCAACACTGACATTTCCCCAGTGGCCGAGAAAATTTTCCAGATGAATAGAGCCACTCTCAAGTTCAGGGGGGAAAATATCTTTGAGTTTCACCGTCCTGATCTTCCGTTTTGATTCAGCCTGCCACTTCTCAAACTCTTCAATGCGGGAGTTTATCTCGGTCTCGACCACTTCATCGGGCACCAGGCCTTTCAAGGTCTTTAACTGCGGAAACCTGTCAAACACTGTTTCAGGCATATCTTTATTTACTCCCTCCGGTCAAAACCTCTACCAGCCCTTCCTTATACAATTTGTAATTTTGCGGATGTCCTCATCTGTCAGTTCTCTATGTATGGGCAAGGCGACCTGATTTTCATTGAATCTTTCCTGTCCGGGCAAATCAGCAGCTAAACCGCCGAAGACAGAGTTTGTATCTATCCTCAGGTGAACAACGGAGGCAGGTATGTCATGTTCTTTAAGCATCCTGATGAAGTCGGTTCTTCTTTCAACCAGCACCTGAAAAAACCAGTTGGCGCTTTCTCTGTCATCCTTGTATTCCATCAGACGCAGGCCGGGAACATTTTGTAATCCGCTGCAGTACAACGCGGCTATCTTCCGTCTTTTTTTAAGGTCTGATCCGATGTCTTCAAGATTGCCAATGCCGATGGCGGCAGCCAAGTCGTTCATATGGCACTTGTAACCGACATGAGTAGCGTCATACTCTCTCTCACCGAGAATGGAGAGTTTTGCATTGTCTCTGTCTATATCAAACCATCTCCGTCTTTTGGCCCTGTAATGGTCCTCTTCTTCAAGACAGCACAGTGCCCCTCCGTCACCTGTCGTCAGGTGCTTGATCGCCTGAAACGAAAAAGCCGTGAACCTGGATATTGAACCAATCGGCCTTCCTTTGTAAGTTGCGCCCAATGCGTGAGCGGCGTCTTCGATAACGGCAAGATTGTATTCCCTTGCAATCTCATGTATTTCATCAAGGTCGCAGGGATATCCTCCCCAGTGCACCGGGATGACCGCTTTGGTCTTTTCGGTAATTTTATTCCTGATTGAGTCCGGATCGATATTGCCGGTTTCATACTGAATGTCCGCGAAGACCGGCCTGGCGTTGTTCATTAATACCACAAGCCCTGTAGCTATGAAAGTCTGGGCCGGCACGATGATTTCGTCCCCGGATTTTATGCCGGCGACCGCAAGGGCTAAAAAAAGAGCGGAGGTCCCGCTGTTCACTGTCACCGGGTTTATAAAGCCGAGTTTCTCCTGAAGATTTTCTTCAAATCTGTCGGCCATCTTGCCGGCGCTGATGAACTTTGAACTTAAGACCTCATTGGCCAGTTCTATTGATTTTTCTGAAATGTGAGTGTTAAAAAAATTCATTGCTATCAGGAAGATATTACAGAACCGTCAGAGAAAAAAATATTAACATAAATTAATTTGTAGTATACCAGAAAGCCCTTCCCTCATACAAACAACGGCTCTTTGCTGTCAATTTTCAGAGTGTTTGACTAATATATTAAATAAATTTTATTCTAATTCATGTTTGACGGATCTTCCCGGAGTGGACTGAATGCCTCATCTCCCCTGCTCCAAAATACTGTTGTAAGACGTTCTATTATTTTCCTGCTATTTGTCTCTGCTTTTGTAATCAGGCTTTACCATATCGACAGGCCGCCGCTTGACTTTTCACCCGTTAGACAGTATCAGAGCGCGCATATTGCGAGGGACATTTATTTCAGGGGAATTGACACCATCTCCGAATCCAGAAAGCGGATTGCGAAAATCAATTCGGAGAGGATAGGTTTTGCGCTTGAACCGCGTTTTATGGAAAATGCAAGCGTCACAGGTTACCGTATAATCGGGGGAGAGCGCCTATGGATACCCCGTGTGATGTCATCCATATTCTGGATGATCGGAGGAATATTTGTTTATTTAACTGCATGCATGCTTTCTACCCGGGGCGCAGCGCTTTTCTCAGCGTCCTTCTTTGTCCTGTTTCCTTATGGTATTTTAGCGAGCAGAAGCTTTCAGCCCGATCCCCTCATGACCATGCTGATTACATGCGGCATCTTTCTGATTCTGAAATATCATGAACGGCCTTCTTTTCTCACATTGTTATATGCTTCATCTGCGTCTTCGCTCGCGGTACTTTTGAAACCATACAGCATCTTCATGACTTTGGGCGTTTTCTTTTCACTTTCTCTTTACAGGCAGGGCCTGAGAAAATCCATTATAAACCGTGACATGCTGATATTCTGTTTCCTCAGTATATTGCTGCCTGCAACTTATTACGTTTCCGGAATGTTGACTGGCGCCGGAAACATCCGGGAGCATGCACAGGGAAGTTTTTATCCGCATCTGCTATTGGAACCATACTTCTGGAAGGACTGGCTGAACATAATCGGCCGTGTCTTCGGATATATTCCGTTCATATGTGCGTTTACAGGGATATTTATGTTTCAAGGCCACATGCAGAAATTTCTCCTTTCAGGATTATGGATCAGCTATTTTCTCTTCGGTCTGATGTTCACATTTCACATACACACTCATGATTATTATCAAATGCCTTTCATTCCCGTTGTGGCATTATCAATAGGCCCTTTCGCAGCACGAATATATAATTACATCCCTCAATTTTTCAATAACAGGAAGTTCGCTGTTTCATCCGCAACTGTTGTTTTTGCAGTAGTTCTTGCTGCAGGTTCGGGTTTCCGCCATGCCGGCCTTAAAAACTATAAAGATCAGATAAAAGCATTCGGCTCCTTCACAGGCATAAATCCGCAGTTTTACGATTTTCTCATGAAGGATTATAAAACCGAATTGAAGGCCGCCCGGGAAATCGGTGAAATCATCGGACATAGCACAAATACGGTCTTTCTTACCCCTGATTACGGACGGTCCCTTACATACCATGGAGAGTTGGCCGGATTGCCGTGGCCCATCAGTTTAAGCCTTAAGAATCGGAAGGAAAGGAAGATACCGATCCCGGACAAGGAAGAGCTTTTCAATCCTCACTACCTTTTGATAAGGACTTATAAGAGTGAATTGTTCAATACTACAAGCGCTCCAGGCGGTTATATTCGGTATAAGCCTGATTACTTTATTATTACGGCCCTTGAAGAATTCAAAAGGCAGCCTGACCTGAAGGATTTTTTATATATAAACTTTCCGGTTTTTGCTAAAAGCGAATACTATCTGATATTTGATCTCAGAAAAATGTCCGAATGATCCGCATCCGCTTGTTACTGATCAAACCTCTTCTCAAATTTTCTGGCAAGCGGGTCCAGTAATTTTTTGACCGACCCCGGCATCCTGTAATAAACATACCGGACAATTCTTTTTACATTCAGCTTCATATCGATTGCAGGAAAAACGACTTTAAAGTCAAACCTGTTCCTGGACATAATTTCATCAAGGGATTCCTTCCGTTTAAGCGGCTTGGGAATCACCCTTGGAAATCCGATACAAACAAGCGATACAGGATCGTAATAACGCGGAATGTTCAGGATTCTCCTCAGTCTTGATTTTATCGGCAGGTTGTTGACACAGCAGGAGCCGAGTCCCAGGGAATACGCGGCAAGCTGCATGTTCTGGACGGACATCGCGCCGGTCAGGAGATGGTCTTTATATTCGAGATTATCAGTGCGGTTGCTGTAAACCACCAGGATGAGCAGCGGGGCTTTTCCCACGAAAAATGCCGTGGTCTCTTTTGAAAGCTTCTCTTTAGTTTTTTTGCTGTCAATTATGATAAATTTCCAGTCCTGTCTGTTGCAGGCGGAAGGGGCCCACTGTCCTGCTTCAATAATTTTTCTTATCAATTCCTCAGGAACAGGCCTGTCTTCGAAACTTCTAATGCTTCGGCGGTTTTTTATTGCTTCAAATAATTCCATAATTATTCTGCTGTGATCTCCTTTGCCGCGTCCTCCCCGATTTTCCATTCAACCCCGACTTTGCTGACAGGCGGGGAAAAATATTTTTGAATGCCGGGGTCTTTTATCCCGGTATAATATCTTGAGCTTGGTACATAAATCTGAGTGTCTTTTGCAAAAACGGAGATACCGGAAATCCCGTGTTTTCGTGATATGATGGAATCCATTATATGCAACAGGTCCACCGCATCCTTTTTCAGCGTAATCACCCTCGTATATGTCATTTCCGAAGGCTTTGTTTTTGTTATGAGGATGTCCCGCAATCGTTCCTTCATCCACAGCGATATAAAACCTGAACGTCCGAGCGTTATCTGAAAAAGCCTTAATAAAATATAACGGCCTGTTGTCAACGCTTTATCAGGGACCTTCCACATATTGCCTTTTATAGTTATCATATTATCAGAGATGCTATGCTCCCCCTTTGCTGAAAGCCATCCCGATGTGTACCACCTGCCGTTTGATGCCGCCAGTACCCCTGAATCGGAAAATGTTTTATTTCTCTTTTTATCGTATATTCTGAAAGCGCCGCCTTTTTTTACATTAACAATAAAATGCTTGTCTTCGTCATTTATGATCAGCAGACCGGATTCATCATAATATCTTGTAAATGATTTATTGAAATGATTATTTATTTTGTCTTCAACTTTGTTATCCAGGTCCGGATTGGAGTCCATATATGCCTGAAGCCACGTATACCCGACATAAGTTAAATACCTGTCATCAAAGAGGCCGGGAAATGAATTTGATGTAATAAGTGTCTTTCTGACAGTAGATGCTACAAAAAGGGCATCTTCACTAATTTTTGAAAATATCTCAAATCCATGAGGGATAAGATATTCAGTATTTCTGCTTGTATATTCACCGCCTGCAACGAGATTTGGCTGTATAAAATTCTTTATGAAACTTAAAGCACGGTTTATAATTTCTCCGACCTGCTCATCCCCGGTTTTAAGATAATATTTGCACAGATAATCAATAGCGAGAGATAAATATCCGATATCCGGACCACCATATTCAATAAACCAGCCTTCCTTTGCCTGTCGTTGATTCAGTAAAGATATTTTTTCTCTTGAAGCATCCAGATATTTATTATCTTTCGTTAATAAGTGAAGATTTAATAAGGCAATCGCTGCACCTGTCTGCTGGTTCATCACGCGTGTCTCATTTCTTTTTATAAGCCAGTCTCCAGCTTTTATGAGAGCGTTAATAATTAGCTGATATTCGTCTTGAGGAATGTTCTCTTTTAACAGAAGTAAACTTTCCGATACGGCATATGTGGAAAATGATGTGACTACAAAACTGTGTTCATTCGGATACCATTCATTGAATGAGCCGTTTTTGTTCTGGATTTCTGTCCAGAAATTCATCGCCGCTCGTATGTAATTTAGAATTTCACGGTTACGATAATATTTGTTATTTTCGTGTTTGATTAAATAGAGAAGTGTAAGGGTCAGGACTGCTTCCTGCTTTCTTGCGCATGGGATATCCACTGTGTTGTAATGCCAGAATTCCCTGTCAAAGCACCCATAATTGGCTGAAGAAATATTCCTGTTCAGCAAGCCAAGGAGCCTCGGAACATTGCTTAAGATCGGATTTAAATAAACATCACCTGAAATCAATTCAAATCACCTTAAAAACTTATGCAACTATTCTGCCGCATATTTACACTGATTAGCGCTGATATTTTTTCTTTTGTTGCCATAATCAAAGCTCTCATTTAGAGCTAATTATGTTTTAAAATCTCCGAGTAATTAAAATTATCTGTGTCCATACGTGTGAATCTGCGGCTAAATAATTACCTCTAACCTATGGAAAGTTCAGCAATGACGGGATAATGGTCCGATCCGATATATGATCCGGTTCTCCTTTTGCGGACCTGAATATCAGGTGTAACTAGAACATGGTCTATGGGAATCCAGAGCGGCGGGAAATAAGTGGGCCATGACGGTTGCCATCCCAACCCTTCCCTTGAATCCTTCAGACCGGTAATTTTAACTAATTCCCTGAAAATCGGAGAATAAGGAGTTGTGTTAAAATCGCCGGCAACAATTACAGGCAATGACTGTTCTTTAATTTGCCGGGCAAGCCGGAGAAATTGATCTTTGCGCTCATTGTGGTTTCCTATCCTGGGTCTCTGGGCATGAACTCCATAAAACATTACCGGCTTTTGATTGATGTCTAACATTGCTTCAAGAACAAAATTACACCTTTCTGACAGTTTTGTTACACGATTATTAAGAATAGGGAATTTGCTTAAAAAGACAAAACCGATTTCGAATTCTCCAAAAGATTTTATCTCTTTATGGTATGGATAGGTTTTTATTACCGATCGTAATTGTTCAAAATGGACCGGCGTAACTTCCAGGAGCAAAAGGATGTCAGGGTCTAATTCCTGAAGTTCCTGATTTAATTTAGAAAGGTCATTGTTGGTTAAGTGAACATTGGCTGAATAAACTTTTAACGGTGTTCCGTTATATTCGGTAGCATGACTGGATTCTCCGATATCAAGTATTGGGCTGATATTAAAGAAAAACAAAAATCCGGATAGAACAGCAAGTAAAAAGTTTTTTTTCCAGAGGTAAATTGACATAAAGATAAGTGATATCAAGGCATATTGAAAAACAAAGTGAGATAAAATGTCTGTTATCGAATACTCTATATTATTAGATATACAAGTAAAGCTGATTAAACATAAGAGACTCAGTCCATAAAATAATATTTTATTAATTATTTTCGAGTGCATATATGTAGCGAAATATATAAGCTTGGTTATAAAGGATGACAAGCAATAGTGATATGATCAATTTTAAAGCAAAAGCATGTTCAAAAGCAATAACTTCTTATATAAATATTAACGGACTTTCATCCAAATAACATGAGATCATAACCCGCGACATTTGCAGAAACAAAGGTATTTATTTTTTTAAACTAATTTGATAGACTCTTTGCCTCTCATTATGAAATACAAGGGAGAATTCTTTTCTCATATCCATGGGAAAGGGTTTAAATCTGTCCTGAACGAAGAATCTACTTTCGTCCATATTGTCTTCAATTAATAGATAAATCGGGCGGTTCAGTTTGGAAAAGAATTCAATGACGGCTGGATCATCAGTATTTTCAAACAACTTTTCTCTGAATAAAACCCGTTTTGCAAACTCGGGATTCGACACAGTATAATCCTTATCTTTTATAATATATAAAGTCCTCTCCGTAATTGCGGCCGGTTCATAATTATTCTGTAATCCGCAGCAGGGCCAATTAGTTTCGGTATATGAGAGCATTAAAAGCGAATCGTTAGGCGTATTCTCCCGTATCCATGCATATGCCTCGTTTTTTTGTCTGTCCTGAGCATATATTATATGTCTTCCGGAAAATGAGTATACATAATCCGTTGAAAATGACGAAACGATATACGCGGATTCCACTATTATCGGTGTGAGTGAAAGGAGAAATATAATGCTCGCTGTCATCAATCGCTTCAACCATTTGCCGGTAACGAAAGTAAAGAGACTTTCTGACGCAACTACCAAGAAAAATGCGAGAAAGAATGTAAGGATATAATTAAATTTGTAACTGTTATCAAACGGCCATCTCGTAAATACCGTCAAGATTAAGCACAGGACTGTGCCGATAGCAAGAAAAATAAACTCACTGGATAAAGCTAATCTTTTCTGCGCTGTCCATGCGCCGTATATAATTAATGGAAGGGGGACTATAAACACGGCCATATTTTTGATGGATTGACCGTAAAAGTCAAAGCTGAAAATTCCGCCCTGGCCGCCTGAGCTGATGTCTCTACTTGCCATAACATAAAGCATATACGGTGCCACAAGTAACCCGGCGGCAACGTATGGAATTGCGCTCCTGGATGCTTGTCTGATTTTTTCCTTGAGACTGCCGAGCGTTGACAGAAAGATATAGAAAGACCATAGCGGAGCATGAAATAGTAAGAAAATTGCTAAAGGGGGATAATTGATAAATGATGCGAAAATAATAAGTACTATGCCTGTCATGTCGATTCTATTCATGTCCGTTTTTCTCTTAATTAATATGAGCAGGTATGCATAACATAGAGAGAGGACTAAAAGCATGCCGCTTACGTTATATAATTTATGGAGCATAAAAAGGCGTGAATCGATCCAGGGAAGACCGCTGATCCAATGTGATAAGATGTAGAAGGGCTCTATGGGAGAAGCCGTTAATGCTTTCAGTGACATTAAATCACCTGAGAATAGTTTTATCAGAAATAAAATTCCTGCGTCAGCCCTCATAAGACCTATTATTGCCAGCGGCATAATATAGCGATAAGTTTCGGATAAATTAAAAGCCCTTGCAAAGCTGTAAGAAATGCAAATAATAACATACAAGGATATAACGTTAAGTATAAAAATGATCTGTATTTGGTGTAAGTTTGTTTTAACTGTAAGGGCGGCAATGAGCGCATGAAAGCCCCAGTAATAGCCTATGGCAGTGCCACCCAATCCAGGGTTTTCAGGAGGGAATATACCATTGAAAATTTGTGTTACCAGTGATGAATGGTGAAAGGCATGAGCGGTAATGGCAAGCCTGTTAGGCCCTAAAAAAAAAGGTATACTCAGCAGAAGGGTTACAAGAAGGGCAAAAAAGGAGAACAATAGTTCCTGTTTTTTGATTTCTATTACGGCATATGTTTTATTTTTCTTTCCGGTTAATGTATAGAGAATGACAGATGTCCCGGTAATTATATGAATTATGAACGGAATATAACCAACCCGAATACCCAGGAATAAAAGCCCTAAGATCAATGCGCTGCTTAATCCGATTGAATATGAAAAGGCCAGAATCAGGTCTTCAAACAATAAGGTTTTTTTCTTGCAAATAAAAAGAAAGCTGAGACCAGGAAGGTAACCGATACTTATAAAAATGCCCGCTGTTCTTAAGGGTTCAATATCTATGAATACTAATATTGTGGTTAATATGAATAATATTACCAAGGCCATTAGATCATTAATGATAACATGTTGTGTTCATAGGTTCCAATTTGTGAGATTCCTTAACCCGGATAAGCGTCTATCATAATTTCAAAAACCTCAGCGTTTGGAACATGGATTGTCTTGTAGAGATTCAACCTCTCCTTCGCGTGCCAGAGCAGTAATACTCTGATTACGGCAACATGTGTGACTATAACTACATTGCGGTCTGTAGAATTCCGGTATATGTTCTGCACGCCTTTTAATACGCGATCCAGCAACTCGTCAAGTGTCTCTCGTCCCGGCAGTTTAAGTTCTGCCGGCCTGTTCTGCCATACGGCCCATTCAACGGAATACACTCGGGCGACATCGTATTCAGACAGTCCTTCCCAGGGGCCCAATTCCATTTCACGGAATGCATCCTCAATCATAATGTCTTTTCTTATTTCCTTTCCGATTATCTCTGCGGTTTGAAGCGCCCTCTGGATTGGACTTGAATATAAAGCATATAACTTAAAGCCATTTAGTTTCTCTGCTATTTTTTTTGCTTGGCATACACCTTTATCAGTCAGACCTTCAGTGCTTTTACCTGCATATAATTTATTTATATTGGAAGGGATTTCTCCATGTCTGATCAATAATAAATTCATAATAACTTAAGCGTGTGTAAATACTAGTCTATCTGATGCCTCTCTAATTAATCTAAAAAAACATTTATAATTCTAATTGAACTTCTTTTGTGACAGTAAAAATATATGAAAACAATTTTATATTTTTATCGATAAGAGAAGGTGTGTACTTCAAATATAGTTTCTGTCAGTTTGCCTGCAGCCCTTTACAGAGGTGCTGCATTAACATATGAACTACTATCATGTGAATATCTTCGACTTTTTGCATGTCATTAATGGCAGCCACTAGAGGGATATCCACTATTTGGGCAAGTTTGCCCCCGTCAAAGCCGGTCAACCCGACAGTCTTTGCTCCCTTTTCATTTGCATATGCAACGGCCTGAAGAACATTTTCCGAATTACCGCTGCCGGAAATGCCGATAACTACATCACCGGGCTGAATGAAATTTTTTAATTGCTCCACAAATACTTTGCTATATGACAGGTCATTGGCATAAGCCAACATAGTGGGAATATTATCATTCAGGCAGATAACTTTAAATTTTTTTTCCAGGTTAAAACAACAGCCCTTATTTATATCACAGGCAAAATGCGATGCGGTAGATCCACTGCCGCCGTTTCCCATTATGAACACCTGGTTTTCTTTATCGTAAGCAGACATCAATACCTTACCAATTTCATCAAAACTATCGTGTGGAAATATATCTAACAAGTCTTTCAATTGCTTCAGGTAATTAAAACTAAATTTATTATTCAAATTTTTCTCCGTCACTGATTGCTATAAATTCTTAATCGACCGAATACAGGAATGCCCTGCGACAATTTTTACTTTGTTGAATAACTCCTTATATTAAAAATTATTCTACTGCCAAATGAATCGAGCATAAAAGGAAGTTCCCGATAGTCACATAATGCCTCTCTGACTTTATCCTGTTTCTCTTTTGGGACATACATTAGAAGAAAACCTCCACCCCCTGCCCCGCAAATTTTACCGCCTACCGCCCCTGCATCCATTGCTTTGTTATACATATCATCAATTTCGGAATTTGAGATAGAGCCCACCAAAGACTTTTTCAAAAGCCAATTTTCATGCAGGAGTTTCCCAAGCTTATTAAATTTGTAGTTAATCAGGGACCGTTCAAGTCTCGGCACGAAATTTTTCATTTTTCGCAAAATTTCCCTTTTATCTTCGGTATCCTGATTCTGTTTTTTGAGGATAACATCTGCATTTCGCGTTTTATTAGTGTAAAAGAGAAGAAGTCTTGAGCCGAGGATAAGCAGGTTTGTATTGAAAACAGGCACTCTGGAAACCGACACAGACTCATCAGAATGAAAAGTTATTTTATTTAATCCGCCGAATGCTGCAATGTATTGATCCTGCTTGCCTATAGGTTTCTTGCATGTATCAATTTCGATCTCACAAGCTTCTCTTGCAATCTGTTCCAACGTAACCTGCATGCCGGCGTAATTATACAGGGCATTTAACAGCCCTACGGTGACAGTGCTTGAAGACCCCAGCCCGGAGCCTTCTGACGGCACGTCAGCCAGAGTAGTTATTTCTATTCCTTTTTTTACGCCGACTTTTTTCATTGCTTCCCGTACGAGCTGATGCTGAATCTCCGAGACATCACTGACAATTTCTTTTATGCTGTAATTTATATATATTTTGTCGTCAAACCTTTCTTTGACTATCACGTAAACGTATTTGTCTATCGCAGAACTGAGAACCATCCCATCTTCAAGCTTATAGAAGGATCTCAGATCCGTGCCGCCACCTACAAAACTTATTCTCAGCGGAGTCTGGGAAATAATCATTTACTATATCCTCTTAATTCAATTAATGGCTGAATTTTATTTTACCATTTTTTATATCTAATTCTGCCTGATTTAATTTTTCAGGCGTTCCAATATCCAGCAGGTAATCTTCAATAACATATCCTGAAGCATGCCCGACAACACGGGGAAGCACATCATGCCCGAGATCAAAGACATCTTCATCAGGAAAAAATTCCATTAATTCAGGACTGCTCAGCATAATTCCGGCAAACGCCAAATTAGAAGCAGGATTTGCAGGTTTTTCTATAAAAGAGATTATAGATGAATGTTCATCCATTTCAACGATCCCGCACTCACCAGGATTCGGTACTTTAAAAACCGCCAATGTAAAAATATTTTTATGTTCATTATGAAATTCAAGCATTTTATTCAGATTTATATTAGTCAGGTTATCTGCATAAAAGATATAAAAATATTTTTCTTCTTCCACAAAAGCCCTGTTCTTTTTAATTGTTCCACCGCTTCCAAGAAGAGTTTCCTCATGTGTTAGTGTTATCTTGAGATCTCTTGAATGGCTGTTTATATAATCCCTTACCTTTTCAGACAGATGTAAGGTATTAATCAGAATCTCGTCTATTCCGTAAAGCTCAAAAAGATCAAACCAGTACTCTATTAGGGGTTTACCACAAATCGAAACTAGGCATTTTGGGGTATGGAAAGTCAGCGGCTGCAGACGTGTGCCTTTACCGGCAGCAAGCAGAAAAGCCTTCATTATTTTACGGCTCTCACAACGCCTTTTTGCATCATGGTTTTTTCTGCATATTCCAGAATATCATCAATATCGGTCTGTCTCTTAAGATATTCCCAGTATTCACTTATACTGTCTTCAATGGGGATTTTAGGTTCCCAGCCCAGGGATTTGAGCTTGCTTATATCTGAAAATATGTGCCTTGTATCTCCATAACGATAATATTTCGCGATAATAGGGCTTATATTTTTCCCTGTCACTTCTTGAACTTTTTGGTAAAACTCTGCAACTGTATATCCCTTACCTCCGCCCACGTTAAAACCTTGATAGTTTGCTTTATCATTTTCGAGTACCATTAAATTGGCATCAACAACATCCTGATAGTTAATATAGTCCCTTATCTGCATTCCATCTTCATAAATAGTCGGCTGTCTGTCAAAATAAAGATGGAGGTTGAATATTCTCATTGCGCCTGAATATGCATTATAGAAAGACTGACGGGGACCCTGAACAATAGAATAACGCATAGCTACAGAAGGTATCCCGTATCTTTTTCCTAAATTAACTGCGATTATTTCCTGGGAATGTTTAGACATTGCATACTGGTTTTGGGGATTAATCTTTTGTTCCGGTGTGGGTAGATACTTCATATATTTGCCGCAGAAAGGACAGTGATGCTCCCAGTCAGCCTTAGAAAGCTGTTCCTCCAGGCGAATGTCAGGAATAAGTTCTCCGTGGTCCTCACACCGGTATAGACCTTCACCTAATACAGCCTGAGAAGATGCGACTACAACTTTTTGTATCGGAAGATTTTTCTCAACAATGATTTCATAGATAAGGGCTGTGCTAACACTGTTCACATGGAAATATGTGCTGAAATCCGGGAGGTAATCCTGATATGCGGCCAAATGATAGATTGCATCAATTCCCTGCATAGCATTCTCAAGAGTCGTTTTGTCCCTGACATCTCCTAAGATGAATTCTGCTTTTTCAGAAATGTAATCCGGCTTGCCCTTCAAGTGAACCGGCTTCTGAAGATTATCCAGAATTCGTACTTTGTACCCTTTCTCAAGCAGCCTGTCTACAGTATGAGAGCCTATAAATCCAGCTCCGCCGGTTACCAATATATTCAATTCGATTTCCTTTCTTTACTGCCATCTTTTTTCTGCTAAAAAAAGATGGAGATCGTTAACTCTCAGAAGTTATGTGAAATCAATCCCGATATCCATTAGTATTTTTTGAGTGCCATTTCCAGGCGGCTTCAACAATTTGCTTAATCTCAGGATACTTGGGTTGTAACTTCAAAAGTGCGTGAGTTCGCTCTGATGATGCAACAAGCACGGCGGGATCTCCAGGGCGACGGTCAGCTTCCCTGGCCGGAATTGGATGGCCTGTAATCTCCCTTGCGGCTTCAATGACTTCCTTAACTGAGTAGCCCGCACCATTACCGAGGTTGAGCTTCTGAGGCCCTATTCCATCCATTCTTCTTAGAGCTTCAACATGCACCATGGCCAGATCCGCAACGTGAATATAATCGCGAATGCATGACCCGTCTCTAGTTTCATAATCGGAACCATAAATATCAACATGATCCCTTTGCCCAAGAGCAGTCTGTAATACAATGGGGATCAAATGTGTTTCAATGCTGTGATGTTCTCCATGCGCTTCAGTGGCGCCGGCAGCATTAAAGTATCGTAAACACACATAATTCAGGCCGTGAATTTTGTTGTACCAATCGAGCATTTGCTCGAACATAAGCTTGGATCGGCCGTACGTATTTATAGGTTCTGTCGGGTGTTCTTCGGTTATCGGTGTGAATATGGGGTTTCCAAACAGCGCAGCTGTTGACGAAAAAATTATTCGCTTTACACCGGTTTCACGCATGGCTTCAAGAAGTTCAATACCTTTCGCCACATTATTAATAAAATAGTCTTCGGGATGTGTCATTGATTTTGATACAAGAGTTTCTCCGGCCATGTGAATAACAGCATCGATATTGTTCTCAAGAAAAGTCTGTTTTATGACTTCGCGGTTACCTATGTCTGCCTTAACAAAATTTATATTTTCGGGAAGAGCAGATCTGTGGCCTTCAATGAGGCTGTCAACTACAGTAATATCAAATCCTTCTTTCAACAGCATCTCAACAACGACACTTCCAACGTAACCGGCGCCGCCAGTAACTAACACATTCATGTCTTTTTCCTTCCTGTGTTTAATCTATTGTGAAATCGTAATCGGTAAAGCCCGCGTAAATCATCACGGGCGTCTTTAAATATTTTGGCTTTCGTGTCCGGATCTTCGATCCATGTTACTGGAATCTCAACAATTTCATGTCCAAGTTTTTGTGCATAAAAAAGTATCTCGGTATCAAAAAACCATTCATTATCTTCAATATAAGGAAGTAACTTCTGAACAACATCGCGCCTTCCCGTCTTGAATCCGCAATGGGCATCGTGGAAACCTGTTCCCAGAAATAATTTAATAACCGCATTATAGCTGCGCGAAATGAATTCGCGCTTCAGACACCTTGTTGTCTTTGAATCCTTTGCGAGTCTGTTGCCTACAACAATATCTTTCCCCGCATTCAAAAGATCGATTGCCCTGATTAGCGCATCCAGACCGGTGGAGAGATCAATGTCCATGTAGCTGACGAAGTCACAATCTGTCTGCTCCCAAGCCGTCCGTAATGCGATTCCCCGTCCTTTTCGAGGAATGTAGAGATACCTGATGAGGGGATTCTCCGATTCCAGTGCACGACCTATGTCTCCGGTGCTGTCATTTGAGTTATTGTCGGCTATTACGATTTTCCATTCATACCGATCATAATCACGTAAAAAAGACGTAAGTTTTTCTACGCCTTGTTTGAGGGCCTTTTCTTCATTGTATACCGGAAGAACTATCAACGCGGAAGGACGATTTCCTCGCGACTCTTGTTCTTGAAGTTTATTAATTTCGGTCATAAAGACTTCAGAGCCTGCTTCCAAATCATGGAGTTTTATGGCTTACAGATAAGAATACGATTCAACAGGTATATATAATATATCAAAAAAAATGACGTAATTACAATAGGCTGTTCACATCGCAATGTTTTAATTCAACACCGTGTTTTTTAAAAACCTGTCCTATGGGTTCTATATCAACTAATAACTTGTACTATTTACAATACTCTTATGATTAATTACACTATGTTATACAGATCTATAATTTCCATTTAACAATCCTCTTCTCATAGAGCAAGCATCATACATTGTTTAGACATAAGTTATAGTTGAAAGCACCATCATGAAAGTGTCCGGCAAATTAGCATCCATTCTTGCAGTCAATATTGTTCTTTTTCTTTTGATAGGTATGGCAGTTGAAGGTATTTTTAGGGTAGCCGGCATTCCCTATAAAGTGGAATATATACCTAATGAAAACTCTTTCGCCAGATTTGATCCTGAGCTTGGATGGTCTTATATACCAAATGCGTCAACAGTCCTTAAAACCGGCAATATGGAGAGACCTGTCTATTTCGATATTAACGGAATAAGGGTGCCACATGAAAATTTTCAACTGGACAGAGCTAAGCCATCGATTCTTTTTATAGGATGTTCTTTTACCATGGGACACGGCTTGTCATATGAGGAAAGTTTTGTAGGCAAATTTGGTGATCTTAAGGAAGTTCGATATCAAGTAGTTAACCTGGGTGTTCAGGGATACGGCTCTGACCAGGCATTGTTAGCACTTAAGAGGTATCTCCCCAGATTTAATACAAAAGTTGTTGTATATTCATTTATAGAAGATCACATATTAAGAAATGGCAATTATGACCGGCGTATGCTGGTACCTACAGCCAGATTTTTAGGAACCAAACCTCAATTCGGATTAAACAATAGCAACAAAATTTATCTGGCAAGAAAGCCATTACTTTACAAGGACTATATAAATTCATACCTTTTTGATTTTTTAGAAATGAGAGTTGGTTCTTTATTGGGGATAATTCCTCCCTTCCAGGAGGAATTAACAAAAGCAATTATTCAGGAAATGAAGGAATACAGTAACGAGCATGGTGCCCAATTCGTTGTACTTAACTGGAGATGGACCAGGAATGACTACGACAAATTATTCCATGAAATAGATATTGAAGTTATAGATACGATGGAGGAAGCTCCCGAAGGTTGGGAGAAAATGGTGCTTTTTGAAGGTATTCATCCGAACGCTGAGGCTGGTGATCATGCTGCTAAATTAATGTTTGATTATTTCCGTAAAAAAGGCCTCTTGTAAATGAATAAACTTTAATAATTGGCAGTTATAATTAAACTTGATAACGCTCATCCATGATTAAATTATACTTCCTTATTAGTTGAAGATTTTGCAACTTTTTGACGAAACATCTTACAATCTCTTATAATTCAAGTTATGAAAAATTTCTACAAAGGTAAAAAAATACTGTTAACAGGCGCAGCTGGAACTGTTGGAAAAGAGATAGTAAAGCAGCTTGTTTTTTTTGAACCGGCGGAACTACGGTTAATGGATAACAATGAAACAGAAATGTTTTTTCTTATGGAAGAATACGGTAATAAAAATGTATTCTGTTTTCTTGGAGATATAAGAGATAGAGACAAGTTAGAAAAGTTGTCTAAAGATATTGATATTATTATTCATTCCGCAGCGTTTAAACATGTATACCTTTCTGAGTACAATCCATTTGATGTGGTCCAGACTAACATTATAGGTGTTGAGAATGTTATCAGGGCTGCAACTGCCTGCAATGTTAAACAGGTTCTTTTTACAAGCAGTGACAAGGCAGTAAATCCGACAAATGTTATGGGTACCTCAAAGCTTATGGGTGAAAGGTTGATAACTGCTGCAAATGCCGTTAGAACGGACAGTAAAACAATTTTAAGCAGCACCAGGTTTGGCAATGTCCTCGGTTCAAGAGGATCTGTAGTGCCGTTATTTATGAAGCAGATCAGAAATGGCGGTCCTGTAACCATTACAGACAGAAGAATGACGAGATTTGTTATGACTATAGAAGAAGCCGCAAGATTAGTGTTAAAGTCCGTTCTGATTGCAAGGGGGGGTGAGGTTTTCGTTACAAAGATGCCGGTATTAAGAATTCCCGACCTTGCTGAAGTCATGATAAAACTACTGGCGCCCAAGTATGGCTATAAGCCTTCAGATATAAAAACTAATGAGATAGGGGTAAAGGCCGGTGAAAAATTATATGAAGAGCTTATGACAGATCAAGAGGTTTATCGCTCTTTAGAATTAAAAGATATGTTTGTGGTCACGCCGGCTTTTAAATCTTTATTTCAGTCCATCAAACATGAGTATCCGGATACTATTGCAACCCAAATACATAAATCTTATATTTCTGAAAATGAAACCCCCTTGAATCAAAACGAGATTGAAAAATATCTCCTCGATAACAGAGTCCTTGAGAAAGTTGAAGAATCTTCTTATGGAGGTTCTGTTTGAGAATTTTGATTTTAGGAGCTGATGGTTATTTAGGGTGGCCTAGCTGTTTATATTTTTCTCAAAGGGACCATGAAGTCATTGGAGTTGATAACTACTTCCGCCGCAACGCTGCCACCGAGCTTGACTGTGAAGCATTGATACCTGCACCGAATCTTATCCGAAGAATGAAGATATGGGAAGAAATTACCGGTAAAAAGATTAACACACATATCGGAGATATTACTAATTACGAGTTTCTCTTATCCATATTCAGAGATTATAATCCTGATGCTGTTGTTCATTATGCGGAACAGCCTTCCGCCCCTTATTCCATGATGAGCCGTGATAAGGCCGCCTTTACTGTTCAGAATAATCTAATAGGCACTCTTAACATATTATATGCAGTAAAAGAGGTTAATCCTGACTGTCATATCATAAAGCTGGGCACTATGGGAGAATACGGCACTCCGAACATCGATATAGAAGAGGGTTGGCTGGAGATAGAGCATAAAGGCCGTAAGGACAAGTTTCTATTTCCAAGACAGGCAGGTTCATTATATCACACTACGAAAGTTCAGGACACGGATATGCTCTGGTTTTATGTCAGGACATGGGGCCTTAGAATAACTGATTTAATGCAGGGGCCCGTGTACGGACTTTCTACCGACGAGTCAGACCTGGATTCACGGCTGACCCCAAGCTTCCACTATGATGAAATATTCGGGACTGTGCTGAACAGATTTATCGTCCAGGCAGTAGCCGGTTATCCTTTAACCGTATACGGAACAGGTAATCAGACAAGAGGATTTTTAAATCTGACAGATACAATGCAATGTGTTTATTTGTCTGCAATGCAGCCTGCTGAAAGAAAAGAACTCAGAATTTTTAATCAGTTGACAGAATCTTTTTCAGTGAATCAGCTTGCAAAGATGGTTAAAAAAGTCGGGGACAATCTTGGCTATAATGTTGCTATAAATTATATAGAAAATCCGAGAGTTGAAAAAGAAGATCATTACTACACTGTAAAATATACAGGACTCTTGGATTTGGGATTAAAACCCCATTATCTAACGGATGAAATTCTTGAAAGCTTTTTCACGATCACAGATCAATATAAGAGCCGTATTAACAGAGATGCCTTCTTTAGAGGCATTAGCTGGAAATAACGAGAGGTTGTGCAAAGCTATCGAATTTGATAATATTAAATACTAGCCACTTTTTTAGTCACTGATCGAATAAATAAGCAACAGGAAATAATGATTTATGGCTGTTTTGACTATTGATGAAATTAATATTGGCGATGCGTATTCGAAAACGGTGTTATTTGATAAAGAGAGAGTAGTTGAATTTATTAATTTCACACAGGATACCGCTAGTATTCATATCGATAAGGAATTTTCAAACGAAAAAGGATTTGAAAACCTCGTAGTCCATGGCTTTTGCCTGTCCATCCTGTTTTCGAGAATATTGGGTTTAGAGTTGCCGGGTGAGAATACCGTAATTGGCAGCTTGAATCTAGATTTTCATAAACCAGTCTATATTGGTGATACTGTACAGTATACCGTAACTGTTCAAAGAATAGTTAAACCTCTGGGCTCAGTTACTCTGGAATTGAAGGCTTTAAAAAATGCAGATGAACCATGTGTTTTAGGAAAGGCTGTATGTGTTTTTGTAAATAAAGGAGACAACGTATGAATAATAAATATTTTGAATTGTTTAAAAAGATATTATTTAAACATGCTGGCATATTCGATAAAAATTTTGAAAGAGTTGTTTTAGAGTTTGGTGATGATCTGGTAAAAGAATTTGATATACATCTTGAAAAGCTATTCGGTACTGATGAAAACCAATATCTTGACGCTGTTAATGGATATCGTAAATTTGCCATTGACGCAATGAGGCTGCAAAATAAATTTAACAAAAAATTGTGTTATGAAGAAGTAAGTTATGAAGATGCATGTCAGAATGTTTATTTGAATGAAGACTATATGATGAAGATGTATTTGCCAGGGATATTCGTATCTCATTTTTTATGGAGACATCACTATAAGCAATTTCTTTACTACAAAAAAAAGTTTATTCCACTTTTTGATAATGCTGATGATAAAAGATTTTATGATGTTGGAACAGGAACCGGTTTTTATTCAGTTCAAGTCTTCAGGCATATCAAAAATGCTACTGGGGTTGGGATAGATATCAGCCCTCATTCAAGAAGATTTACGAGAAACAATGTGGCCGCTTGGGGATTTGATGGATCCTTTACTTCAATGAATGTGAATATAATCGATGCCGAACTTGAACCACTGAATTTCGTCCAGTCTGTAGAAGTTCTAGAACATCTTTCAGATCCTCAAACTTATTTGAATAACCTGAGAAATCTTCTGGCTCCAGGCGGCTATGGCTTTATTACTGCGGCGTTAACTGCTCCAAATGCCGATCATATTTATCTTTACTGGAATGCAGAAGAAGTAATTGAACAATTGAATTTAGCCGGTTTTGAAGTAATCGATTATATTGAAGAATGTGCGTATGAAGCAAAAGCGGGTGAGCATGTTCCCAAACTGGCTGCATTTATTGTAGCATAAGCATTTATTGTATTAAGTTATTGTTAATAGACAGGCTATTCATATTTTTTAAGTAATCCAATTGCTAAAATTGTTGATTAGGAAAAGATGAAAAGATCATCTCTTTTACAAATCCAAAAAACACTTTCAACCTCAACCCTAGACGAATTGCTAAAACTTAATATTGCGATACTCCGGAATATTGTAGTTGAGCCAATTGAAGTTTATCTGCAATTTTTTGCTTTTCAAATGGGATATAACGCTACTGTTTATTATGGTGAATATGATAATATCCTGCAGGAAGCTCTTGATTGGAACGATATAAAAATTAAAAAAGATGATGTGGATTGTATTTTAATATTTATGAAACTGGAGAATATTTCCTGGGATTTGTCCAGGAATTTTTGTGCCTTATCCAGTGAAGAGATACAAAATGAAATCAGTCGTGTTCAAAACTATATTGTTTCTGTTATCGGCGGGCTATGCAGGCAAACAAATGCAGTAATTCTTTTTCAAGGATTTGAATATCCAACCGAGCCTGCATTTGGAATAATCGATAGTCAAAAAAAAGATGGACAATACAATGCCGTTCGAAAAATCAATGATTATATAATAGACTTGCTGCAAACGGAAAGAAATTTACATTTTGTTGATTTAAATATCTGTTGTTCACGAATTGGTTCAGTTAATTATTATGATCATCGTTATTGGCATATCGGAAGAGCACCGTATTCAAAAGCTGGACTGGAGGAAATTGCATTTGAAAATGTTAAGTTCATTTCTGCGATTAAGGGTAAAAATAAAAAATGCCTGGTGCTTGATTGTGATAACACTCTCTGGGGCGGTATTGTAGCTGAAGATGGTTTGACTGGTATCAAATTAGGCAAAACATATCCGGGTTCTTCATATTATGAGTTTCAGCAGGAGATTGTTAACCTGTATAACAGGGGCATTATCATTGCCCTTTGCAGTAAAAATAATCCACAGGATGTATGGGATGTATTCCAAAAACACCCTGAAATGGTGCTGAAGGAGAAGCATATTGCCGCATGGCAGATAAATTGGAACGACAAAGCTATGAATCTTCGACAGATTTCACTCGACTTGAACATCGGCACTGACAGCATGGTTTTTGTTGATGACAGCGAATTTGAGATTAATCTAATCCGTGAGATTATGCCTGAAGTCACGACTATTCATTTGCCGGAACAAATGGCTACAAGATACCGTCAAATTCTAACTTCATTAGGATTATTTGATACGATAACAGTTTCTGAGGAAGACAGAAAGCGCGGCACTATGTATAAAGCAGAAGCTGGCAGGAAAATGCTTAAAGCTGAGATAACCGATATTGAGAGTTATTATGTATCGCTTGAGATGGTTGTTGAAATACGTTTTGCTGATGAGTATGCCATCCCGCGAATATCACAACTGACACAGAAAACCAACCAATTTAATCTCACTACTCGTCGCTATAATGAAGCAGAGATCAAATCTTTTTGCGATGCGGAAGACTCAGACGTGATTTATCTTAAAGTATCTGATAAATTCGGTGAGTATGGAATCGTTGGCACTTGTATACTGAAGTATGAAGGGGAAAAGGTCAAATTTGATACTTTTTTACTTTCCTGCCGGGTGCTGGGAAGAGGTGTTGAAGATGCGTTTATTGTTCAAGCTCTGAAGTTGGCGAGGACCAGAGGCTGTGTAGATGTTATTGGTGACTATTGTGAAACGAGCAAAAATATTCAGGTGAAGAAATTTTACAGCAGGCATGGTTTTAAAGAATTGGAATCTGCACCCGGGTCAGATTGCATGCATTTTGTATATGATTTGGGTAAAGATATTAAAAAAGAGCCTCAATATTTCAAGAAAATTGATTCGGAAATAGACCAGGAAAAAGTCAACAGCAATTAACAATATATATTTAAGGAGGGCTTCTAATATAAATTTAAGAATTAATGGAATATGTTATATGGTTGGCAGAAGTAGTGATTCGAAAATAATTCGTCAAGATGATAGCATGGCTGCTAATTATTTTAGGAGAACCGATTCGTGGCATTTGAAAAATAACTTAGTAATATGAGGATTAAGACATGGAAGATAAAATTAAGGAAATATTAGCGACTGTTCTTGAAATAGATCAATCAGAAGTAAATAACGACACCAACCCGGATACTGTTTCGAACTGGGACTCTTTACGACATATGAAACTTGTATTTGCAATTGAAGATGAATATGGAGTTCAGTTTAGCGATGATCAAATAATTCAACTCACTGATGTTGGAAAAATAATAAATTGTATTAAGGAATTAATTTAGTGTCATTAATTACAAAAAAATTAAGTCTGATTTTTTCCGGGTTGACTTTCAGGGAACTAATAATAAGAACATGCGATGAATATATCTGGTGGATATTTAAAAGTTTGCCTGGACTGTGTGGTTTTTATCTGAGATATTTATATGTCAAGTGCTTTGCTAAAAAGGTTGATGGTTTTGTAGCTATCCAGAGAGGGGTAAACATACTCTATACATTTGGGCTTGAGTTAGGGAAAAATATTATTATAAACAGGGGCTGCATCATAGTCGCTGAGGGTGGGATAAGGATCGATGATAATTCTGCTTTAGGAACCAATGTGACCCTTGTTGCCAATTCTCATGATTTAATAACCGTGGGGACGAAAAACTATTCTCAAAGAAATCGAAAAACCCCGATCTCTATTGGTTCCGGGACAATTTTATGCGCTAATGTTGTTGTGAACGGAGGAGTGCGTATTGGCGATAATGTAGTGATCTCAGCAAATACTGCGGTATTAGTAGATGTCCCTAATAACCAAGTAGTTTCCTCTGCAAAAATGTACAAGTATACAGATGTTATGCGGCATAATTGGAACCAATTTAGTCATTAACGGAATATTTTTTTCACGAAAAGATGAAATTCCCATCAAAAGTCTTCTTCAATGGGACATGTTGTATATTTATCGTCTATTAAGTAGACAATGATAGAATAATCACCTTAGCTTTTCTAAGAATTTACTAAAACAGAAGCAATAAATAGTATTGGCAGGGTTACGCGATGAGATGAGCGATGTCATGTATTACAAATGGCAAAAAAATAAACCTTGACTTTCCCTTCTTTTCAGTAACTACCCCTTTTCCTGGCACCGAACTTTATGATTGGTTCATGTCGAACAACCTGTAATATTTCATCAATATAGCTCTTGGCCTCTTTAAAATTTGTAACATTTATTTTATTCAGTAAATATTCGAGTTTATTTAACATCGGAATTTTATAATAAGCAAATTTTTTTTTCAGAAATGGCAACCTTATTCTTTTGTCTTGCCCGAGGTATATTTCATGAGGGATGTCTAATATTTCCCAAGGATGAAAATACATAACCGCAATTCCGTTTCTTTTTTCAATTTCCTTTAACAGGAAACAATTGATTCGCGATCCGAACAGTCTCAGGTAAAATCCTCCGACAGGTATTCTTAATTTTAAAATCTTCAAAATGCTGCATGGAATTTCAATGATTCCATGATCTATGATAAAGGGTCGACAGTCATAAGACATGCCATCATAGAGCGGAGTTTTTATCGGAAAGACCGAAGAGTCATATGTAATACCGTTTCTGCTGAGGACCTCATACATAAATTCGGCCCTTGTAAATGCCGGAGCTCTGTACCCACGCGGCTCTACACCCATACTTTTTAAAAATGAAACTGTTTTCTTTATTTCTTCATCAAAGCTCTCTCTTGTATGGTCACAAAGGCGCTTGTGCGTATATCCATGGATACCGATTTCATGACCATCTTTTTTCATCTCTTCAATAAGTTCAGGGTACCATTCTGCAACCGTACCTAAAACGAAAAACGTAGCTTTAGTTCGATACTTTCGAAAAAGCTCTAAAATGATCTTCGTCGACCTTAAAACATGTCCTCCGTCAAGTTCTTTGGTCTGCTCAGAAAGGGGTATATTAAAGACTTGTCGATGGACCCAGGATTCGACATCTACTGACATAAGAATCATTTTATATTATAATATATAAATGCATGTTTTTCAGGAATCAGAGTGAACTCTAACAGGAAAATATTGCATACTTTCCTGTTGTTTTGTTAGTATTTTAATAAGTTTGAAAAATCGTTCTTGTCATTTGTTCATTAACTGACCGGTGGTTCTAAATGAAAAGCCGTAACGCTGTGCAGAACTGAAAAAATCCTGAAATTCAATCATATTCAGATAAATGCAACAAAAAATTAAAACCCGTCACAGAATATTGCAACATTCCGCTATTCTTATTATTTTCATGGCGGTTTTATTCCTGATTTATTTTCCCATTGTCCAAGGACACTATTTTTATGCTGAGGATTATAGTTATGCGTGGACAAACTCAACAGCAGAGAAGTTAAAAGATCTTTCGTATTTTTCGTTTGTACGTGCGATGATATGGGAGGGCAGACCTTTAGAAACATTATATGCGTATTTAGTATTTAATAAATATATCAATTTGGTGAAGTCCATTGAAGCTGGCAACCTAGTTCTTTTAATAGGAATAATCGGCATGGGATTGTTGGCTTATACACTGTATCTCGCTTTTAAAGCTAACGGATTCAAGTTTGCCCATGCTTTTTTACTGAGTATTTTGATTTGCACATTGCCGCCATTACAGGCGTTGGTCAGCAGGATTTATATTCTTGTTTTTGTATACTGTGTACTTCTGTCAGTATCGTCTGCGCTGATATTATTCAAGGTCGTATTTAAAGAAGACAGAGCAAAAAAAACAAATATAGCAATTGCTGTTTTGACTTCTATTGTCCTATTAATAATGTCCTTGAGCATTTATCAACCGGCTGCGATGACATTTTGGGCAATGGCTGCAATTCCTCTTATAAAAAAAGATGAGGATTTTACAGAAAAATGGTATTTGCCTTTTACCATTTATTTTTTTAGCGGAGTTATTTCCATATTCATTTATAGAGTGATTGTAAAAAAAATAGGTTTTTTATTGAACACCGGGCTTAGTAACAGGGGAGAGCTTATTTACAGATCCGAAATCTACGACAGCATGATATGGTTTAAAAACCATCCTCTTTACGAAGCCTTGAATTTATGGAACGTTTTCCCCAGCAATAAAATCGTATTATTTGTGAGTATCATTATCCTTACAGGAATTATATACAGTTTTCTGCGTGATACAGTACAGATTGTGCAAAAGAAAAAAAAGGTAAGTATATTATTCAGATATATAATTATTTTACTCATTGTACCTCTAAGTCACATAGTGCACATAGTAGTTAGGATTCATGAACAAGTATCAATACATCGGTACCTTGTTGGGCTTGAGATAACCCTGCTTTTGCTGTTTTATTGGGGGCTGACGAATATTGCTGATTTTTTTCAATCTATACTCAATTTTCCAGCGAAACTTAAAGATATAATTCTAACAACTGTTCTTATAATTTTAACTGTAGTTACGGCTTTTCTTGCGAATCAAAATGTTGAAAAGTATTTTGCCGGGCTTCATACAGATGAATTGCAATATGTGAAAAATGCTATCCAGGAATACGGGGGCTTTAATCTACCAAAAACTTCAAAAATTTATATCATTAGACCTGATAAAAAGACTCAATACGAATTTGGCTATATGAATTCGATGTCCATAGGTCAATCAGTTTCAATGGTAAGAATGGCGTTATATGAACTTGGAATAAATTCTGATATAGATGTTCAGCATGTAACGTCTGACATGCAATTGCCAAGTGACAACAGCGTCTTGGTTATTGATATGAGAAAATTTCAAACCATAGCTTTAAAGTCGATTGAGTTCGTTGAATTTCCCGAGGGTTATTGATCGCGGTTGAAATCCGGGGAACCGATATTCGTCCAGTAATCTTCTCTTTTTACCCATCTGAAAATCATACGGATTTTCTCACCCTTTTAATAGCTCTTTTCTCTTTATTTGATGACGTGTTATACTTCTTAAAGCTCATTAATTTACGCACACTAAGACACGATGAGTCTTTTAAGCAATAAATTATTATTTTTCTGTAGGCACTAAGGGCATCTGATAACTTATAAATAAATGAAATAAAAAATGACAAAACCACTTATATCACTGCGCTGGCTTATTACCGGCGGCTGTGGCTTTATCGGGACGAGTCTGATAAACCATCTCTTAAGAAATGATCCGGCAACCAGCATAAGGGTACTGGACAATCTTTCCGTTGGAACAGAAGAAGACCTGCAGGAAGTTCTCTATGCCATCGAAAACGACGCAGGCATAATGCCAGCGAACATAGAGGTGGTAGAAGGAGACATAAGGAATGCCAATGATTGCCTTAACGCCTGCAAAGAAATAGATCTTATTGTTCATCTTGCAGCTAATACCGGGGTTGGTCCGTCTGTTGAAGATCCAAGATATGACATGGAAGCCAATGTGACAGGGATCTTTAACATGCTTGAGGCAGCAAGGCAGCGGGGCATAAAAAAGTTCGTTTCCGCTTCTTCCGGGGCCGCTGTCGGTGAAGTGGCCCCCCCGATCCATGAAGGGAATGTGCCGAGACCTGTTTCGCCATACGGAGCAAGCAAACTCGCGGGTGAGGCATACTGTTCGGCTTACTACCTGACTTTCGGGATCAAGACCATATCCCTCAGGTTTGCGAATGTTTACGGCCCTCTCTCAAAACACAAGAACAGCGTTGTGGCCAAGTTTATCAAACAGGCATTTGCCGGTGAAACCCTAGAGATATACGGGGACGGAAGCCAGACCAGAGACTTTATCTATATAGATGATTTAATTGAGGCTATTACTCTTTCTGTCAAGTCAAACGTTGGCGGTGAGGTTTTTCAGATAGCCACATATAAGGAAACAACAGTTACTGAAATAGCTGACAAAATCAAGAATCTTATGGAAAGTGAAGTCGGGCAAATAGTTAGTATTATATATGGCGAGAAAAGGCGTGGCGACGTACAAAGAAACTTTTCTGATATTTCCAAAGCTAAACGCGTTCTCGGTTTTTCACCAGAATTTGACCTTGAAAGGGGATTAAAAAATACCCTTGAATATTTCAGATTAACAAATAATCATAACCAGTAAATGATCAACCTATTTAACTTCGTAAATATTAATTTATGTCATAAATAAACATGGAAATGTCAAGTCTAAGAATAGCCGGTTTAATTATCGGGCTGATAGGTTTTTACATAACATTCACTATGTATCGGGGACCCCGCTGGAAAAAAATGAATTTTGTTATTTCCGGTCTATTCAGTCTTGGTATTCTCCTAGTATCAATTAACCCTAACGTGCTGAACCTGATAACAAATATACTACAATTGAAAATGGAACAGAGGGGGCGTATCCTTGCTTTATTGATTGGTTCAAATATTATGCTCTGGTTTATCTTTGTATATTTTAAAACAAGGCAGGATGAGTACCGGTATCAGTTTGATCTCTTAATTCGGAAATTGGGTCTCGAAGAAATTGAGGATTTATTACAAAAAGAGATAGCTGATAAAGAAATAATAGTGGTAATCCCTTCTTATAATGAAGCGGATAATCTTAAAGAACTATTAATTAGAATACCCAACAGAATAAGAGAAAAGAATGTCGGCGTGCTCGTCGTAGATGACGGGAGTTCTGATAATACGAAAAACGTAGTACTGCAGGCGGGCTATATGGTTGCACAGAATAAAATTAACCGTGGACAGGGAGCAGCATCACGGTTGGGCTACGACGTATTGTTGAGAAACAATATACAGATTGGTGTCACTATGGATGCCGATAATCAGCATTTGCCGGAAGAAATAGAAAAGGTAGTAGCCCCTATTCTTAACAATGAATATGATCTTGTTATTGGTTCCAGGATTTTAGGAGAATCATATAAGAGCAGTCTGATGAGGGATGCAGGCATTAACCTTTTTACAAGGGCCATTAATTTTGTTACCGGAATAAGGTTGACAGATTGTTCTAGCGGATTCAGGGCCTTTAATGTAAATAAAATGAGTTCATTAGACTTAAAAGAGGACCAATTTCAAACTGCCGAGGTCATAGTTGAAGCAGTTAAAAAAGGGCTAAGAATAGGCGAGGTTCCTATCACTATAGTCAAGAGGAAGCACGGCACAAGCAAGAAAGGGCGGGATATAAGATATGGCCTATTTTTCGCCAAAACAATTCTGAAAAGCTGGTGGCGATAAGTCCGCTTTATTTTAACGTAAAAATATTTACTTCGTCGTCCCATCCTGTAATGATTTCATGTTCCACGACTATCCAGTTTACGGCATTTTCGAATCTTTTATCGTTGTTCAGTTTGACTGATGCAATATGAACATACCTCCCATCGAGCTTGAATTTTTCTGCAATTTCAGGATTATCAAAGATGAGAAGAGACTTTCCGCCCGCTGACTTCAGTTCTTTTGTAATACCCTGCACATCTGCAGATAAGGGTCTTCCCAGTAACTGCTTTTTCAGAAAATAGGTCATATAAAAGTCAGTAGTCACTTTTTGAGATGACCTAATAATCGCATAAGGGGATGGGAATTCAATTTTATTTATTTGTTCAGCTATTTCTCTATATGGATTGACTTGGTCAACTGTAATAATATGCTTTACTGATTTTATAAAGTGTACGCACGGTTTTAGCGCAAAAGCCGAAATACTAATGATTAACAGGTAAAAGGCCAATAATTTTTTCCTCCTGTCAGGGACAATATCCTTGACCGCACATTTCAGTTCTTCCATGAAATGAAAAGACAACAAAAGGATTACTAACATCAGTGCGTAAAATCGCCTCGGTGACCTTGCCATAATCAGCAGGAATCCGGAGCAGTAAATACAGAATGTTAAAATAACCCAGGCATACAGGAATCTATTTTTTTTGCCTGTCGGATTCAACAAAAAAGGGATAGGTATAATAGCAAGTATAACTATCACAAATACATAAGTAAAAAAAGGACTCTTATTAACAAAATGATTAAATATATAAACGGCATTGTCTTTTATTACTTTGAGTTGATGAATAAAATATTCTTTGCTTTCAAAAGCCGACCATGTTTCGAATTTAACGTCAGATGGATCCTCAAATATATGAATTGCGTAAGCATCTCTCGGTTTATATAATCCACCGACAAAAAATGGATGACGTCTGTCCTTGTCATTAGGTCCCATTACTGCATGCGCTATTCCACCTTTAGGGCTGATAGTCAAATATCCATATTTCGCAGAAACAATACCGACCCAGACTGATGCTATTATTAAAAGTCCTGCAATCCCTTTTCCCCATGATATAAAAACTCTTTTCCAAGGGAATCCTTCTTTATCTTTGTCTATATATCCTCTTGTCAATAGCAGTACAGGGAAATGAACTAAAAAGAACGGCAAAGCATAATGGTGAGCCAAGTACGAAAATCCCCCAGCAACACCACAAAAAAATGAAAGTTTTTTCTTATTAAGAATATTCGAATCTGTCACTAAATATATATAGCAAAGTGTTAAAGCAGCAAACAACACATCCGGAGATATGAATTGAATAGTCCAGAAAGCAATTAATGGAGCCGCAATCAGTACAGCAATTAACCTGATATTTTGAGGTAAATCAAACCGTATAGCTAAAAGCCAGGTGCAAAAAAGTAGTCCTGCTCCGCATAATGCTATTACTATCCTTGCAGAGGTCAGCCCGTCAAATCCGGAAAATATAAGAGGAGAGTAAAGCCAAACAATAAACGGAGAATACCCTGAGGATACAGATTGCTGAAAATCCCCTTCCGCAATATAACCTGCTAAGCGAAGCTCGGATATTCCATCCGGGTTCATTGCGAATCTGTAAGCATAGCCAAGAATCAATGAAAAAATTAAATACGTAATAAAGATTACGGTCAATTGCATTTTATTTGTTGATGGCAATAAGGATTTCATTTTCATTGACGCACCTCTACTATCTTTGATTATGGCTTGTAGATAACATAATATTTTATTGTGTTTATTTATATCTAAATTGAGCGATTGTTAAAACCACAGAAAGCGCAGAAAGTTTTTTCTATGTCTAAAAATATAATATTATCAATCCGTTTTCTCTGTGTTCTCATAAAAGTCAATCATTTGTTACACTTTATTATATTCACTTATTGAGTGTACAGAGGAAAAAGATTTTATGTTCTTATTTCCTTTTTTATCAAAATGTATTTTCTGTGTCCTCTGTGGTAAATCGCTTATTTTAGGTTAGATATAGTTTACCCAATGTTCGTATATATTTAAAGCCAGCAGCTTGTTATCGCTGAATACTTGCATAAATCAATTTATTCAAAGATCGGAGAAACCTTGTAGTTAGTTTAATATTATTGTTAATATTAAATCAGTGCCTGTGTATCAACTGCTGTTTTCAGGTTTTATCATGCCCGAAGTAATCAGGCATCCAGATCTCATTAAAAAGAATGGATTCCGGCTTAAAGACTACCGGAATGACGAGGACATTTTGAATTTATACAATATAACATCCTTCTATATTTGTATACCTGCTTATGCACTTGACTAACCTATATACAATATATAGAAAAATCACATATGTTTCGCGGGTAGATACATACTACATATTGAGGTTAGGTCAGTCAAGTGCATAAGCAGGTTTGTATATTGCAAATTCTATAATAATTATCTAAGTGTCAGCAAAACTCAATATAAAGGAGTATTCCGGTCAAAAATGTCGGAAATAAATCCCTTCAATAAATTAAAGATAATATCTCATTCAGATAAAATACACCAGCTATTAAATGGTAAGATTCCAACACCTGTAAGGGTCGTTCTGGAACCCACGAATTTATGCAACCACAATTGTGTGTTCTGCTTTTATTCAGACTTCAGGACTGACAATAAAGTATATATATCCCGCGAAAAGCTGTTCGAATTAGCTGAGGATTTTAAGAAAATGGGGGTAATATCCGTTTCACTCGTTGGCGGGGGAGAACCTATGTTACATCCGGCCATTTACGATCTGATACACTGGTTTTATGAAAACAAGATCTTAATATCGATCACAACAAATGGTTCATCTATTAAAGATTCTGAAATTGATACGATTGTTAAAGCTTCAACTTATATTAGAGTCAGCCTGAATGCCGCATCTACGGAAACACACAATCTTGTCAATGCTCCAAAAACAAGCCAGTTCGAGCGCATTATCATTAATATTGAAAAGTTGAGGAAACACCGTGACGAGATCGGGGCCAATATGCTGATCGGGATAAAAAACGCTGTCTTTGACAAGAATTTCCATGAGATCGAAGATATGGTTGCTCTGGGAGAAAGGTTAAAAGTAGATTATATCATGTTTGCTGCTGTGGTCGGGGAATCGCCTACTGAGAGGCAAATACTTGATGATGCTACAGGTATAATCGAAGCGCTAAAAAAGACAACTCCTCTTCTGTTATTCCACTCATTTTATAAGAAACCAAAAAAAACACCAAAGTGTATCTCCAATCCACTGATCGGGACTGTATCGGCAAATGGAGACATGTACCTTTGTGGTTTTATGGACCACTCTGATGGAAGCTACAGGATCGGCAACATCAATGAGAACCGTTTTATCGATCTATGGGGAAGTGAGAAACATTATGAAATATACAGGTCCCAGAACCCGGATTACTGTGCCCAATATACATGTAAGATGAAAGAATATGACGATGTTATAAGAGAAGTGTTCATCAAAGATAAAATGCATATGTACTCTATATGAAAACCGTTGGTTTAGGCATTATCGGTATCGGCAGGCAGGGTCCAGGCTTGCGGAATATATCAGGAAGGACATTGATCATGCAAAACTGGTCGCGGTATACCGCCAGTCAGTCAAAGGGCATGATTTTTCAAGGCAGCACGGCATAAAGTTCTATCCAGATCACCACGACCTCCTTGCAGACAAGGATGTCGATGCCGTCGTAATAACCACTCCCAGCGTTTTACACGGTGTTCAGGCTATTGATACCCTAAAGGCAGGAAAGCACCTCCTAATAGATAAGCCGATAGCATCAACTGTCAGGGAGGGCAAGGAAATAATGGCACTGGCGAAAAAAAAGGTCTCACGGTTGCCGTAAATTTTCCACTCAGAATAAACCCGGTTACAAAAGCATTAAAAGTCAATCTCTCCAATATCGGAAAACTGAAAAAAATCAAATTATTGTAAGTCATGGCCCTCCCCGCAATGAGTGGCAGAGCAATCCTAACCCATCTTCCGCAGTTCAAAAATTGAAAGTCAGTGAATCCAACAGGTTACGCTTCCGATCAGGCGGTTTTCTTCACTACATTTTCGATAATCTTTGGTTTGTTAGGCATAAGTATTTTCATCCTCTGAAGCAGAACCTTCAGTT
>CAYMUX010000009.1:45432-46955 GCA_964393845.1 uncultured Nitrospiraceae bacterium | reverse complement strand
AATATAAAAAATCATCCGGGGCGTGGCGCTGCCACCCGTAACTGAATGGTTACCTACTGCCCAGTCAAGCCAAAATAGAAATGTCCGGTTTTCATGTTTGAATTTCTGTTAGTTCTTTTTGCTTTAAACCTCCGCCGGGGATTTTTGGTCATGAAAAATTTGCCGATAAAGTTATGGAGAAATTAGATGGAGAGGCCGCGCAAGTAAAGAAGAAGAAGGAATATACATTATCCGAACCGGCAACATTTTATTCCGAGACAACCGGTTGGGCGATCTCAAATTTTATTTTGGGTAACCTTTAATGTGAAGCAATTCCGATCTGCATTTAAGTTTTCCAGGTATCTTGCCGATATTAAGTTACCTTGGTAAATGGGGAAATTACCCTAATAAAATATTGATAGATGCATAGGAGGCAGTCAATGAAAAGGATTTCAGTTTTGGCAGTTATTTTTGCATGTTTAATGTTGAGCGCGAACAGTGTTTTCTCTGAAGTCGGAATAACCGATACGGAGATTGTTCTCGGTATGTCGAACGCTCAGACGGGGCCTGCCTCGGGGCTGGGAAAAGGAATGCTTACAGGGGCGGATGCTTTTTTTAAGGAGCTGAATGAAAAAGGCGGCATCCACGGCAGAAAGATAAAACTTGTTGTAAAAGACGACGGCTATGAACCGGAGAAGGCCATTGATTCCACGCTGTCGCTTATAGAAGATGAAAAGGTCTTCGCCTTATTCGGTTATGTCGGAACACCTACCGCAAATGCGGTTATCCCCCTTGTCAAGGACGCGAAGATTCCACTTGTCGGGCTGTTTACCGGCGCAATGACCTTAAGGAATCCCGTGACAAAAGAGATAATAAACGTCCGGGCAAGCTATGACGATGAGACTGAAGTCCTTGTCGACAGATTTATCAAGGACACGGGAGCAAAGAAGTTCGCAGTGCTTTATCAGAACGACGGTTTCGGACTCGCGGTTTTATCAGGGACGGAAAAGGCATTGAAAAAAAGAGGCATGGAGGTTGTGGGCAGGGGATCGTTTCAGAGAAATACGGTAGCGATAAATGAAGGATTTACGGCAATCAAGGAAGCAAATCCCGAAGCAGTGGTCCTGGTCGGCCCATACACGCCGATTGCGGCCATCGTGAAGCTTGCAAAGCAGGAAAAGCTCCCGGCGAAACTGGCCACCGTATCATTTGTCGGCACGGACAATCTGGTATCGGCTGTAGGCAGCGAGGGCGACGGTGTTGTAATATCGCAGGTTGTTCCATTCCCTGAAGACACGGCGATTCCTGTAGTGAAGGAGTGTGCTGATGCAATAAAAAAACATTATCCCGATCAGAAACTGGGGTTTATTAACCTTGAAGGCTGCATAACGGCAAAGGTAATGGCTATAGCATTAGAGAAAGGAGGTAAGGACTTAACAAGAGAAGTCTTAATAAGGACATTGGAGAATATAAAAGGGGTAGACATCGGCGGGGTATCGATCAATATGGGCCCGGATGAACATCAGGCATTGGGCGACGTATTC
>CAYMUX010000009.1:0-45422 GCA_964393845.1 uncultured Nitrospiraceae bacterium | reverse complement strand
GACGTATTCCTGACACAGATAAAAGGCGGCAGGATAACACAGATAAAAACAATCGGCAAGTAAATCTGCCTGTCAAAAAGGAGAAAAAAAGATGAAAAGATCCAGTCTGATTTTGGCAGTTGTAGTTGTATTTTTATTGTCAGGAGGCGTCAACGCCTTTGCAGACGAAATAAAGGTCGGAGGAGGAGGCGCAGCGATGAGCGCAATCTTCAAACCCGTTCAACTTTACTTCGAGAAGGCGACGGGCGTGTATCTCAGTAATTTGCAGAGCACACCGAAGAACGGGCTTATCGACCTCATAAACGGAAAAGTCGATGCAGCGACCGCGGCAGTTCCCCTGGCATCCATGATCGAAGGGGCGCAAAAGGACGGGGTGAAGGTTGACGCATCGGAATTACAGCAGGTGGTTGTGGGCAAAAACAGGACGGTGGTGTTTGTTCATAAAGATAACCCCGTTACAAAACTTTCAAAGGAGCAATTGAAGGGGATTTTTACAGGTAAGATAAACAACTGGAAGGAAGTCGGCGGCAAGGATCAGGACCTTATTGTGGTGTGGGGACAAAAAACCCCTGGACAAAACGCTTTATTCACAAAGCAAATTCTCGATGGAGAGCCTGTCATGAAAGAAGTCCTTGACGCCGGAGATTATGCAAGCATAAAGGAAAAAGTAACGGTGAATCCCGAGAGTGTCGGGATAGATCCCCTTGGATTAGCCGATGAAACCTTCAAGGTTGTAGAGATACCGGAGATCACAAGTCCGATAATCCTTGTCACCAATGGGAAGCCTTCTCCGAATGTCCAGAAACTTATTGAATACATCAAAGGAGAAGGACAAAAGTATGTAAAGTAATAAACTCCCTGAATTCCCCCCTTGACGCAGGCTTGTCTGCATCAGGGGGGAGCTGAGGAGTAGGGGTGATAAAATGACTATCAAATCAAAATTAACATTAAATGTCGTTGTTGTCCTTGTCATTGTAGGCGCTGTTGTTGCAACAAGCGTAGTGGGGATGGGCTTTATAAAAAACAAGCTGTCCTATCTTACGGAGCAAAGCACCCCTTATCAGATGAGGACCATGGAGCTTCAGAGGGCGACACAGAGCGCTGTCGCCGATCTTATCAGGTTAAGCGCGGCAAGAAACAATGAAGACTATAAAAAATATCGCTCGGAAGCTGAAAAGTCTTTAAATGATGTAAGAGCGGTTCAGGAAGCGCTGGAGAAGCTTTCAGGGGGCGCGACCCTGGAGGTTTATCATTCATTAAACAATATCGGGACCGAGCTTTTTGAAACAACGGAGGAAAGGCTGAAGGCTGAATATGACGCATCCGATGCAAACAAGACAATCACTCAGAAATTAAAGGATACGTCAAACAAATTAAACGACCTGAATTCGAAGATAAAAGCCATACAGCTTAACCGTTCAACGGCTTTTACCGCATCTTCTGAAGACACCAAAAATATTTCAGCGCAGGTTAGAGACATAGAATTGCTTAGGGCCATCGTCAAAGATATACAATTGGCCCTTCTTGAGCTGCAAAAAGCAAAAGACCGGAGGGCATTGATTATCGCCCGCGGCAAGATCAACGCCGCAATAAGCCAGGCTTTACTGAATGAGCACCTGAGGGAAGAAAAGACAGAAGAAAAGACACTCCATGACGACATTAAAGCTATCGAAGGAAAGGTAGAGGAGGCGGCGAAACTCTACTTATCGCTTCTCAGCCAGCCCGATGATGATGCAAAAAACAAAGGTGAAGATATATGCAGGGAAATCAGCGGGAAACTGACGGATTTTTTACTCCACATAGAGCAGGAAATACTCTCTGCAAGAGAAAATTACAGCGTTGAAACCAGAAAACAGGGCGGAGCCTTCGAGCAGTCCAACATTGCAAACAGTATTTTGATAAGCAATTCAGAGCTTGTAGCTCTTGGCTTATACATAGAAGGACTGACCATGAGGCTCTTTACCCTTGCGTCCGTAAACGAGGTGGATGCAGTTGCATCGGAAATCAAAAAGACCTTTGAAAAAATAGATTCACTCAAGAAGTCTTTAGACGGCGAGCTTGGAAAACTGGACGTTAAAGACGAGATTAAAATATTCAGGGGCGTGACGGAATCATTAAACTCGGTGAAGGGGATGCTTTTTGCCGAAGACGGCGTTATAGAGAAGCTGCGTCACAAGCTCACAATGGACGACAAGGCGCTGAAGGCCACGGAAAGGCTGGAAGAGATCGTCGCCCAGCAGGCTGCTAAAGGCAAAGAGACTGTTACAGCGGCGCAGAGCGAACAGGAAAAGGCGATCGGCACGGTGACCAGGATGGTCCGGTACAGCACAACACTTATCGGCATAATCAGTGTGGCAGCGGTAATCTTCGGGATCGGTTTCGGCATGTGGGTATACAAATCTATATCAAAGCCGCTGACAAGGCTTATCCAGGTCTCCGATGACGTTGCAAAAGGCGATCTTACGTCAGAGATAACCGCCAGCAGCAACGATGAACTCGGCACGGTCCAGACGTCAATGTCAAAGATGGTAGCGAACCTGAGGGATATGGTTGGAAAAATAAGCGCGGCAACGGAAAATCTTGCAAGCAGTTCGGAGGAGTTGTCCGCGACAGCCGTTTCGCTCGAAAAAGGCTCCAACGAACAGGTTAAACTTGTAGAGCAGTCGGTAACAGCGATAACGCAGATGTCGCAGGCTACGACAGACGTTTCGATGAATACCTCGAATACCGCAGAGGCTGCCAGGCAAATGAAAGATACGGCAATACATGGGAAAGAAACGACAACCGTCACCGTAAAGGAATTAATCGGTTTTATGGACAGATTCAAGGGTTCGGTTTCAAGGATAGAGTCTCTCGGCAATAAATCGGAAGAAATAACCCATATCGTTTCTTTAATTAAAGGGATAGCTGAACAGACTAATCTCCTTGCCTTGAACGCTGCGATTGAGGCGGCGAGGGCCGGAGAAGTCGGCAGGGGCTTTGCCATCGTAGCGGACAACGTCAGGGAGCTTGCCGAGAGGACGACTGTCGCAGCTGCGGACATTGCAAAGAATGTCGAGGGCATGAAGACGGAGATAAAGGAGTCCGTAAGTTACATGAAGAGCGAAAGGGACAATGTCGAAACAGTGCTTAATAATATTAAAAACACTTCGACCGCTATAGATGATATCGTACGGAACGTAGAAAACGTTACAGACATGGTGCAGAGGATCGCGGCCGCAGCCGAGGAGCAATCCGCTGTTTCGGGAGACGTCAACCGCAATGTAGAGGACATATCATCCGTAACACGCGAACTGGACAATTCCGTCACTGGAATCAAGTCATCGTCTGAATATCTTTCGCGGCTGGCTGTAGAATTAAACTCGATGACCGGGTGGTTCAAGACGTAAAAAAGGCATCTTGCTTTCCTGCTCTCACAAATGTTGCACTTCATTATTGAAACTGAGATAGTCAAAATTCAATTTCAATAAACTTTTTTAATTCCTTTATTATCAATATTGCCTTGCAGATAACACATTATATTATTTATAATGAGTGGCGTTTTTTATTTATTCCATTAATATTTCTCTTGTTTAAAACGTTCCCAAACGGTAAAAATACAACCTGCGGGTATTAAATAAATAAAAAAATGAAAGGAGGTTTGTATGAGATTATTGCTGACAATTTTTTTACTCATCACAGTAGCCCTCGTTCCCCTGTCCGCTAACGCATCCGAATCTGGTAAACGCGCGCATGACCCGGTCGTACCTGGAAATGCAGAGCTGATATCAACTATCGATGAGCTGGCAGCGAAGTTCGATCCAAAGGTATGCGCCGACTGCCACGAACAGATCTACGAAGAATGGACTCATTCAGGTCACGGAAATGCTTTTAGCACCGAGCGTGTACTTCAGACATGGAGGACCTTCATAAAGCAGGGACTTGAGAAGGAAGATCATCTGTCAAAGATGGACATTAAAAGCCACTGTCTGTGGTGCCATGCTCCCAGTATTAAGTATGCAACTGACGGACTGGTTTCAGAGATTATTGATCTGATAATCCAGGGGGTAGATAATCCTGAGGCGTCAAAAAGAGAGGCCGCAAAAAAGGAGCTTACAAAACTCAATTTAAACTGCTATGGATGTCATAACATGTTTTCTTTGAAAGACGGTTACTGGGGCCATAAAGGTGAGGAAGGGGCCATCTATGGTCCGAATGGAGACAAAGACCCTAAAGAGCCCACTCACGAGGTACAGACAAACCTTGGACTGATGAATAAGACGATCAAGTCTGATCACATGGCATCCGTTAACATGTGCGCAACGTGCCACCACGGTTGCCCGGACAGTGTACCATTCTGGCAATGCAAAACTCTCTATACAAGCTACGTTGAAAATTACGCATTGAAAGGCGGTAAAGAGACATGCCAGGACTGCCACATGAAACGCGAAAATAATGATCCTGAAAATCCCAGAGGCCATTCCTTCCCCGGCGTTCATGATAAAGACTTTTTCGGCGGCGCTCTGGAAATGGTAATTGAAGCGGAAGCTACTCAGTTCATCAACAATTACAAAAACGAACTGACCCCGACGCTGTGTCTGAATGTAAAAATGACCAGTCATTCAGGACACGGCCTGCCAAATGGTTGAGTATTCATACCTAGAGCGGCACTGGAAGTGACCGCAAAAGATCAAAACGGTAAAGTAATCCACACAGAAAGAAGAAAGTATGAAAACTGGAACCTCTGGTTTGAAGGAGGGAAATGGGTAGAACTCAGACAGTGGGACATCACCGCTGCCATTAATGTTAACCTTGGACTTGAACCGGGACAGACCGATGAAAAAACTCACATAATTCTCGTTGATCCGAATACAAAGTCAGTGACTATTGAAGCGACATTTCTATTTGAACACGAACCCGACCATTGGGAACCGGTTAAAAAAGTAACGAAGACTGTAAATTTCGAGACTCCAAAGAAATACATTAAACAATAAACTGCTTTAAAAGCCCCGTGCCGAAAAACCGGCACGGGGCTTTTTATTTACTTCGATATCTGTCATAAATGACTTATTCACTCAGGCAAGTTGCAAAACTCACAACAAAAATGTAAAATTTTCATGCAACGAATCTTTTAACAACAGAATGCAGATGAAAAAATATATTGCTTTATTAATACTGCTGGTACTAATAATTTCCGGTTGCGCTTCAGACAAAAAAAAACCGTCTGACGATTCGCATTCAGCAGTTGAAGCTTACGACCATATTATTGCCGTTAAAGAGGCCTATGAAATAAAAAATATATTCATCATAAAACACCTGGTCCCCGAACTCTCAGAACATATTATAAAGGAGCTTTCTTTTGAAAAGGCGGAGTTGTCTTTTGAAAAGAGATTGGTAAGAATAACGAAGACTTCTATCATAGTTAATTTGAACTGGCAGGGGTTGTGGTGGATAGAAAAAGACAGGAAAATTGAAAATCGGGGTGTAGCCGATTTTGTGTTAAATAGAGAAACAATGATATTATCACGAATAGACGGAGATAACCCCTTTCTACTTCCTGAACACAGGAAGTAGAAAAAATTAAATATCAAAAGTCAAAGATTAAAATTAAGGAAGTTTATTAATTAAATTTCTATCCGCAATTTTGATTTTTTATTTCAAATATTTAATATTTTATGCCGAAGTGGCGGAACTGGCAGACGCGCTAGGTTCAGGGTCTAGTAGGAGCAATCCTGTGGGGGTTCGAATCCCCCCTTCGGCACCATTCATTGTATTACTGAACAGCATCATCTCCTTGTTCATTGCCTGACTGGACCGTATTTTCCATTTGAGATTCAGCTTCTTCAAATACCGTTTCAACGGGTTCCGCGTCCAATTTTTGTTCCTCTGCAACAGATTCCGGCCTTTCGGAGTTTTCGGGTGTTCTCTCAGGCGGTTCGGGGATATCTACTTCCTGGAACTCTTTGAGCGTTGGAAGCTCTGATAAGTCCTTCAGTCCAAAGTACTGTAAAAACTCTTTTGTCGTCGCATACATCAGGGGTCTGCCGGGAACTTCTTTCCTGCCAAGGATTTGAATAAGCCTCTTATCAAGCAGTGTCTTGACAACGCCATCAGAATTAACACCCCTGATTGCCTCAATTTCGGCTTTAATAATCGGCTGCTTATAGGCGATTATTGCCATGGTTTCAAGAGATGACTGGGTAAGTTTCTTGGGCACTGCAGTGGAAAGGAGTTTCTTTACCCATGGAGCACATGCCGGATCGGTAACCATCTGAAAGCCTTCCGCTACTTCAGCAATAAACAGGCCGGTATTTTTTATCGAATAATCGCTGATAAGTTCTCTCACGAGCCTTTCGGTATTATACTTGTCTATCTCTATTATATTTCTGATCGTATCGAGCGTTACGGTCTCGCCGGCCATAAATAGTATTGCTTCAATAACAGCTTTGGCTTCCTGGTCTTGCATATGAATATCATCCTTTTAACAAATGAAAATATCTTGTCTTTAATGAGTTAAAATCGTAGCAGAATCTATTGAAAATTACAATGCCGGGAAACGGTTAAGAGGCTTTTCTTTGATATCTTCCTAAAGGGTGCTCTTTAAGGACTTCCGAATCCTTGCCATTATTCAGCAGCTCAATCATCCTGGTCAGGGCTTCGTTCTGAAAGTTGAGAATATCCACGGCAGGAATTTCATGAGGGAACCGACCATCGATAAAATTGGATACAGGGGTAAAGTTAGGCAGCCTTGATAATACGAGAATTCCATTGAATATCCTTTTATTGGTTTTAAAAGAGAAAATGAGGCTCTCCAGTCTTTTCTCGAGAAAGATATCGTTTCTCATCTGCATTGCCTTGTCAAGTCGCTTGAGGACTCTCCTGTATTTCTTGTCGACAATGCTGTCGGACTTTATCTCAAGGATTGAGTGAATGAAGGGAATTCTTGATCTTTCCATATTATGCGCAACAGTATCGGCGCAAAGATGCATCAGGTAGCCGTAAGCAAAGGCCTTTTCCCTGTCTGTTTTTGCAGACCCGAATAATTTCCAGGCAATATCCCAACTATGAGAGTTTGTCTCAAATGCCTGGAATCTCCTGCCAAGAATAATATCAGCGCTCACATTTCCATAAAGGAAATCATTTTTATACTTCTTGATTATTGCGTATATGCCGGCGGGTACAAGGGCTGCGCCAAAATCAATGACCTGATAGCCCAGATAAATATGTGTGAGAGGTCCCCATGCGTCCGCAATTGAGGGGATAAGCAGTATCGATAAAGACCAAACAAGTATCAACATAACTGGTATTAGTTTATTCTATTTTTAAAGATAAAATCTATAGCAAATATCGCATTTAATAACCAGCAGTTAAAGGTTTTAGATCGCTCAGCATATATTGCAGGCCTCGCCTGTTCGTTAAGTTTACTAATAGTTTCTTACTATTGTATTTGTATTATTTTTTTATATACTACCTACAAGGAGAAAATAAATGTGTCAGGTTTGACTATCACTTTCGGCATGAAACGAGAGGATTTAAGGACATCCCTTTCTACCGGTAATTGTCAATTTTGTTTAGTGGATTTTCTTTAACAAGTATTTCCTGTAATCCGTGCACTGCAGTTTGGTATAATGATAAAGCGTTAAAGTATTAATTGACAAAGACTAAAACACAAGATATATAAATCTTAACTTATGGGACTACAAGATTCTTATAGAATATTTTTTGCCATTCCTTTTGATGCCGAATCAATGTCAATACACAGGGACTATATCATCCCAAATCTACAAAAAAATCATGACAATAAATTGATATGCGTAATTGGTAATCAACAAATAGGCGCGCCAGGAATGCATGATAATATTGAAACCTTCAAGATGCAAAATTCGGAACTTTTCAGGCATTTTATTAGTCAAATCCGTAGCGCTGATATTGTGATTGCTGATTTAACGGACAATAATCCAAATGTTCATGTCGAGCTCGGCATTGCTCTTTCTTATAATAAGAATATTTTAAGGGTTACTCGACAATCTCACGAAAGGTTAGGTTTTGATGTCAGGGGTTATGAAGTTAAACAATATAGAGATAAAGAAAGACTTTTAGATGAAATTCAAAAATATGTTAATCTTTTTTTAACTATAAAAAATTTGGATTTCAAACAGGAAAACTCAAAGTTATATTACCACCATCCTGAAATAAAAGAGTTTCGATATTGGAATATTGAAGAGGAAAAAGAAAGATACCTCAAAAAAATATCTTCGCGTCCTGTTGTTTCAATTCAACATCTCGACTCTAATTTCCATATGCGCGATGGCAAAGTCTGTGTTACTTTTAAAATAATAGACCAAAGTGACAAAGGAGATTGGTTTGGTGTCTACTTAAGAGCGGCAAGTATGGGATTTATCTACGGAAGCATACTTGTATATGTAAGGAAAATCGGGAAGCTTGAGATTGCAACTTACCCAGGAATTAAAATAATAGGAAAAACCGATCTTGGTGAAGAATGTATCGGCGATAAAAAGCTCATAATAGAATTAGAAGGAGATCATATCAGAGCTAATATTGATAACACAGAATTAAAATGTAGTGGTCTTGATATACAATCTCCAGGAGAAGTTAAGTTTGCGAGTTGGTTATGCAACGCAGACTTTTGGGATACGCAAATGGTTTGTCGAGACACTATAGAAACTTTTGACAGATTCGGTTCAGTGGAGTGAGACATCTGTAAAATATAAAGCAAGGAGATAAAATTATGGGAACAATTAGCAGTGAACTTGCAGAAAAAATTAAATCATTGCCGGATACTGACAAGATCGAGCTGGTAGATTCTATCTTATTGCAGCTCGATAAGCCGGATCCGGAAATTGACCGCATCTGGGCGGATGAGGCGCGAAAACGCTGGCTGGCATACAAGGCGGGTAAATTGGAGACAGTGCCCTATGAACAGGTAATGGAGAAGTATCGCTCCAAATGAAAGTCCGCTTCTTAAAACCTGCACAGTCTGAAGTTGATGATTCTTTTGCATGGTATGATTCCCAATCACGCGGTCTGGGGACGCAATTTTTAGATGATGTTGACCGTACTATCAGAAGAATAACGGCATATCCTCTCTCAAGTGTGGAAATCGAACAAGATATAAGGCGTTGCCTGCTTTCACGCTTTCCGTTTGGGATCATCTATGGCATTGATTCCGGGACAGTCATCATCGTTGCAGTAGCTCATCTGCATAGGGAACCTCGATATTGGATCGATAGGCTGCTCGAACAAAACATATCACTGTAAAAAAAGGGAGCGGAGACTATATCTCCACTCCCCTTGAAGCAATCCTGCTTTTTATCTACTTGTAACGCTCGAGGAACTCCTGGCGGCGCTTTGCCCGTTCTGCCTTTGCTGCCGGGTCTTCTTTGCCGGAAGACCATTTGTGGTTTTCATCATTCATTACTTCTGCGAGCATTTTCTCCAGCTCGCCTGCGAGTTTCTTTGCTTCATCGTTATTGCTGAGCTTACCCATATCAATAACTTCTTTCAACTCAGGCACATATGAACCATACCAGTTCCTGGCCAGATCATAGTTGCCGTGCCACTGTGTATAATCGGGGGCCTGCATTGAAGCTGCGTGACGAACGCGGCGGCCTTCATGTTCAAAAGCATCCGACTCGCCCTTCTGTGCTTCGTGGCATTCATAGCATCCGATGTTGGCGCGAAAGTGTTTGCTGTAGCCCCACTGCTGGTAAATGTTGACCGATGATTCCTTGTGGCAGCTTATGCATTCCTTGCTCTCTTTTGAAATCTCTTTCGGAATATTGATCTTTGTTATGGCATACGCACTTGTTCCGAGGACCAGGAAACAGGCTATAATTGCCAATGATATTATTTTTTTCATCTTATCCCTCCTTATTCAATTTTCTAAAAACCATCTATTCAAATCCTTTTCAACTTATTATTACTTCCATCACCTCCCCTCTTAAAAGGCATAGTACACCTTTTCACTCTCTTCGTCTATCCTGTCTTATCAAATTCTATTGATTGTGGTCACAATTGTTGACATAACAGGCTTGAGCCGATATAATTTAGTAACGTCGTAATTTAGTAAAGGAGTAAAATATGAAGGTCGCAACAGTAAGGGAATTCAGAGACAAAGCCACAAGTTATTTCAAAGAGGAAGAGCCTGTTCTCGTTACAAGGCATGGTAAAGTAACAGGTCTTTATCTGCCGATAGATCATCCTGAAAGCTTTCCCCTGGAACTCAGAAAAGACCTTCTTGTGCGTATTGGTGAATCGATAAGCCGTTCTTTGACCAAAAAGGGGATCAGAGAGGAAAAACTTCTTGCAGACTTCGACGCCTTTAAAAAAACTCGCCGCAGACGCTAACGTTATCCTGTCCGCCATCGCCGGTAAAGCCGCCCTGAGGGTTTTTCTTGTGGATGGAATTGAAATCGTGACAACAGGATTTAATATCAGCGAAGTTAGAGAATATATCGGTGTTATCGCTGATAAGTACAGTCTATGCAAAGAGGTCCTCGAATCGCAGTTGAAACTACTTCCCCTACAAATATATCACCAGAAATTCTATGCGGATTTTCTCAATATCGCATCCAAACGACTTGCAGAAACTGATGAAGACGATGTGGAACTACTTGCCCTGTCATTGAAATTGAAAGTCCCTATTTGGAGCAACGACAGAGATTTTCAGCATGCGGGAGTCGAGGTTTATACAACTGCGAAGCTTCTGAAGATATTGAAGGCATAATGCCTGATACGACTTTGTGCCTTAGCGCCTGTTTTTAATCCGCAAACCTGTACCCGGCTCCCGGCACAGTGATGATGTATTTGGGATTTGAGGGGTCTTTCTCTATCTTTTGCCTGAGGTGCTGAATATGGACGTCGATGACCCTGCTCCAGGAATAAATCTGAGACCCCTTCCAGATGTTCTTCCTGATGGTCTCCCTGCTCACCGATTCACCCCGATGGTCAATAAAAAAACACAGCAGGTTGTATTCCTTGGGAGTAAGATCAACCGGTTTTCCTGAAACGGTTACAATATGTTTTTTAAAGTCAACTTTGAGATTCCCGATAACGACCTTATCTTTCAAAACAGGTGCGCTTACTCGTCGGAGGCAGGCCTTTATCCTTGCAACAAGTTCAAGTGTCTCAAAAGGTTTTACCACATAGTCGTCGGCCCCGCTTTCAAGTCCGAAGACTTTGTCGGAGACCTTGTCTTTAGCCGTCAGCATGATGATGGGCAGTTCAGGGAAATCCTTTCTTAAATCGCGGCAGATTTCCATGCCGTCCCCATCAGGAAGCATAACGTCAAGAAGGACCAGGTCAGGAAGCCGCGCCGACAGCATTTCCTGCGCCTTCTCCCAGTTCTCAGCGGTATCGACTTCATAGCCGTGAAGTTCGAGGTTGGCTTTGACAACTTTTAATATATCTTTGTCATCATCTACAGCGAGTATCCTGTTATTCATGCAATATCTTTTCCTCTCTTAGGCAGCGAAAAATAAAACGTGTTGTTTCCCGCTCCTGTATTGCTCAAGACGTTTATCTCACCGCCGTGGGCTTCGACTATACCTTTACATATGGCAAGGCCAAGCCCGGTCCCGTGCCTTTTACCTATTGTATAGAACTTATCGAAGATTTTATCCCTGACATCCTCGGGTATACCCAGGCCTTCATCTTTAATAGAAACAGTCACGGCCTCTTCAGCCTCTTTAACGGCAATTTGAATCTCCGAATTATCAGGGCCGTACTTAAGCGCATTAGAGATAAGGTTGATCAAAACTTGCCTGACCCTGTCTTCATCAGCATTCACCAATATTCCCGGATTGGCTATTATCTTAAAAGTAATATTTCTTTCACCGGACATCGACTGAAAGCTTATTATGACCTCTTTAATAAGTGACAGCAGATCGACCTGGCTGTAATGAAGGTCGAACATCCCTGACTCAATGCGCTCCAGGTCGAGAGTGTCATTTACCAGCCGGATGAGCCTGTCGGCATTATTTCTGATTACATCAAGGAACTCCACAAGCTCTCCAGCATCCCTGCCGTCCTTTGAAACTTTGGCTGATATATAATCCATGGCCCCCTTGATTGAGGTCATGGGGGTCCTCAATTCATGGGAAATCTTTGCAATGAAGTCGGATTTCCGTTCATTGAGCTCCATGAGTTTAACATTTGCCTGTTCAAGGCCCTTTGTGGCCTTCTGTACTTTATCTTCAAGGTCTTCGTGATATTCCGTCAATGCCTGAGACATTTCAACAAAAGAGTTGCCCAGGTCTTCCAACTCGTCACCGGTGCTGACTGCTGATGTTTGGGACTTCCTGCCTTTTGAAAAATCTCCAATTGAAGCCTTTAACTCACCAACCGGCCTTATCACGAGCTCTTTCATCATAATGAAAAGTACGATCATCAATATGCCGATGGTTACACTACTTGCAATAATGAGGTCTCTCCTTCCGGAGCTTATCATTATTAATGCGGAGTCCATAGGCACTGTGACGCTTATGGCCCCCCTGACATCGCCCGTCTTATAGCCCTGGTGGGAATGGCATTTAAGGCATGTCTCTTCAACATAAAGCGGCGCTATATAGCGGTAATAAGAAGATGAATTAATCTTTTCTATTTTTGTAGATTCTTTTGTTCCCCTTGTCTCAAACTCTTTCAGGGCAGTCCTTTCAAACTCATCCGGGGCGTTTTCCGGATTTATTAGTTTGAGGCTTGTAATGTGAAACCAGTACAGGCCTTGTTTCCTTGCATATTTTTAAAGCTCCTTCGTAACCATGGCAGGGCTCTGTTTGATATATTTTTTCCCATGAGTGTCCACAATCTCCGGTTCGGCAAGATACGGGCTGGGTTCCTTCCACGGCGCCTTTTCTACAAACACACCGCCATGATCGGATATCCACTTCCTCGTTAGGACAATCTGCCTAAACAAGGCCCTGGCCTGCTGGTCTATTTGCTCTATTACGAGTTTTTCATGGTTCTTATTGATGAAATAAATTGTCATCCCGGTCGTAATTGAAAGTACTATAGCCACACCGATGACAAACTTGAAGCTGAGACTGATTTTGAGGGACCTGAATTGTCTTAATAAGTTTTTTATTGTCTGCATAATCAATAGTTACTTTTTCTCTAAACATATTAACATCACATCTCAATAAAAACTGCAATTTTTTCATAAATGACAGAAATTATTAAACGACTGATTCAGGGAATGGAAATGACTTGTGATTGTGATACAGATTAAACATACCTTGAAGTTGCATTAAATTCCTGGGCCGATACTCTCCTCATCCGCTCCTTCGATGCTGTAATAGGCAAGATATACATTCTTGACTTCGTTAATGTCTTTGATCAGCTCCATGTCATTTTTTATCCTGGCCATTGTTTCTCTCTCGATAAGAAAAACCACCTTTTCATTATTGACTTCAGTGACTTCGATGCTCCGTATTTTAAGCTCGTTCACGACTTTCTCTGCATCATCTAATCCGTTTACCTCAATAAATCCGCTTGCAATCACCATATTGCCTCCTTTTATCAGAGTCATGAGTTAAGAGTTGTTAGTTAAGTTTGAGCTATTAACTCCTGACTCTTAACTTCAAACTCATGCTTATTAGTTTCCCCTTTGTTCCGCAGCCTTCAGCGCATCTGCCGCAGTAAATGCAGTTTGTATCACGCAGTCCGGGCTGGTCCAGATAAGGGGTTATTCTGACATCCATATAACATACCTGTTCACAGAGATTGCATTCCCCGCAATTGCCCTCTTTGAACCGGAGCTTCAACAGGCTCACTTTATTAAAAAGACCATAGGTTATCCCGACGGGACATAAAATCTTGCACCAGGTCCGGGGGACAAAATATTCAAGTAATAACAGGGAAAGTATGGCCGCGCCTGAATATATTAACACAGTCTTGCTGACTGGCAGGTCAAGCGCAAGAAATACACTGGAATTGAACACCATAAAAAAATTGGTCAGATGAGAGAGATAGCGCGTGAAAAAGGGAACGCCGAGAATTGCGGAGAGAAGGAGCAATGCAGCGGCGATTATATAACCAAAATTATGGGAATGAAAAAATCCCCTCTTGCCACCCTTTGCCAAAGGGGGATGCACACCCCTCACCCCTGTCTTATGCACCATCTCAAAAAGGAAATCCATAGGACAGCACCATCCGCAAAACGCCCTGCCGAATATCAGGTAAATTCCGACTACCGGCAGCACGCCTGTCAGCGCCTGCATCGTAATACTCTTTGAAGCGCTGAAACTCTCAAGAAAGGCAAAAACATTTATGAGGTTTATAGACCAGAAAGCCAAAGAGGCTGTAGGCCCTCCCACAAGAATCTTTATCCGCAGGAATTGCAGGAGGAATAATGTGGTGATTGATAAGAGGACGATCCTTCTCAACCGGGACGGCTTAAGAAATGCTTTGAGTTTTGAGTCTTGAGTTTTGAGTTTTAAGTTACTGGTCTCATTGTTTAAGTCTTCTTCGTCTTTTAACTCATAACTCATAACTCTTAACTCTTCACTGTCTTTAACGGTACTCGCGTTCAACCAATCTTCCCCTTCCCATGATGTTCGGGATGTTTTGACTGTAGACTATGTTATACCTCTCCTCATTGGACATTGCCAGAAGTTTCCTGAACTCGCCGGCATAAGACGCCTTTACATTCTGATACTGTTTTTTAGTAACTACTTTTATTGCCGAGCCTCCGAGAGGACAGTATTTAACACATAATCCGCACCCGACACAGGCTTCATTTATAAACGGCTGATTACCCCATTCTCCGTTGTAGAAATCAAATATCTTTGCGCCCATCGGACACACCTTGCTGCACGATAAGCAGACATCGCCGTTCCAGCCGAAACACAGACCAAGGTCAATCAACGCCATACCCATTGCAACATTCTCATTTTCAACTTTCTGTAATGCTCCTGTAGGGCAATGCTTTGGACATTCCATGCAAAGACCGCATGGGAAGTCTCTCATGTCTTTTATGTAAGGTGTGCCATAATTTTTTATATCCTCCAGGCCTGCGAATGCAATGGCATCATATTTCATCACATGGCACACGTTCGCGCACACACCGCAGCTTATGCAGGTTGCAAGGAAGGCTTTCTCCGGTAAAGCGCCGGGCGGCCTTATCAGACCGCCGGCGGGTATATGAGGAAGGGGCTCATTCGAGTGTGCTGAAGGAGCGTCAGTAGCATTTGCCAGAACAGAAAGGTTGTTCATAATTACTGTTGCGGCTCCTGTCAGCGCAGCTATTTTCAGAAATTTCCTGCGTGTGAAGTTCAAGTAAACCTCAAAAAATCCCCCCTCGCCCCCCTTTGCTAAAGGGGGGGGATTGCTTCCCCTCTTTGGAAAAGAGGGGTTAGGGGAGATTTTACAAAAATTATTTTCCTCTACACCACTATCTTCCCGGGCTCTGCCTGTCTGCCTTTTGTCTTGCCTTTGTAAATCTTCACGGCAAACATCTTGTAGTCCGCCTGGAAGCTGAACGGGTCAAAGGCGTCGCGCATTATCATATTGATAAGCTTATACTCATCAAACCACGGGATAAAGACATAGTCATGTCTCGGTCCGCCTGTGGCCCGTGTAACATCGAGTACCTTGGCCGGAAGTTCGATTTTCCCTCTTGGAGATTCCACAATAACCGAATCGCCGTTTTTAATGCCGAGTTTTTGGGCGAGTATTTCATTGATCTCAACATACGCCCCCGGCACCGCGCGAGCAAGCTCAGGGACCCTCGTGGTCATGCTGCCGGAATGCCAGTGTTCCACAACCCTTCCGGTGCACGCGCCGTATTTATATTCTGTCGTGTCAATAATCAGGAGCATGCCGCCGTCCGGTTTTGCATATTCGTGCCTCAAGTTATGGAACTCCGCAGGACTCAGCGCTATGTTCTTAAGGGCATCCATATCTTTGTCGGGATCGCCTATAACAAGGGCGGTGTATTTGGCAAGCTCATCATAGGGGAGGGCGCTGTTTTCAGCTACTTTTGCCGGGTTAAATTTTCTCTCGACAACTGAAACAGTCTTGTACTTTGCAAACTGTTTGCCGTCAAACTTACACGCCCACCACGGATTGGCCCAGGCAATCGCCCTTCCATCCCAGCCCGGAATTTTCCTGGTCTTGCCGTCGGCAGTTGTTATATCAACCATGCCGTTAATGAAGGCATTGGAGTTATAGAAGCTTGCGTACCAGCCGTCCGGGAGATTCTGCGCCTTCTGATATTCCTTGTCCGCCTTCATTGAGCTGATATTCTTCTCCAGCCACTCGCCATAGACAGGGTTAAATTCTTTCATGTTCTTTATATAAAAGGTTGTCTTCCCGTCTATAAGAGGATCGTATGGATAAGCATACTGGATCCTCGACTGGTATTTTTCATATCTCTGTTTTATCTCAGGATTTGTATGGACTTCTTCAGGGAACGGAATCCTGTATCCGTAATTCTGTTCAAGAAGGAGTTCGCGCTTCATGCCGCTGAAGTCATATCCTGTACCTTTGGAAAGCGCCCTGAGCTCATCCCAGATGTTCCATGAGAATTTCCTGTTCCATTCTTTTGTCTTGCCTGCATCAATGGTCTTTTTCAGCCAGTCTGCACCATCATATTCAGCAGGCCAGAACTGAGATATATGACCCTTCGGCACAACACCTTTCTCCTCAAGCCGTCTCATTATGCAGGCAAAGATGGTGTGATCAGGAAGAGTGTCGCCGTAAGGCTCAATTACCTGTTTGATGACCTGATAACGTCTCTCAAGGTTGCCGAATATAAACTCCTTCTCATACCAGCATGATGCGCCAAGCACAATGTCAGAGACCTGCGTTGTTGCATTTGGAAAGGCCTCAAGCGTTACCACAAGCGGCCATGCCGTACCTTTGCCGGAAAGCGCCATTGCCTGTCTGTACGGCCATGAATATGGAAGGCTCTGTCCTGCATTGACGGTTGAGATGAACATCGTCTTGATCTGGCCTGCGCCCAGTCTCCTGAACATCTCCATGGTATGCGGTCCGGCCTTGTCATGAATTTTTATTTTTGCTGTCTCTTCCGCTATAGCGCCTTCGGGCATCCCCTGCTTTTTCAGATACTCTCCAGCCCTGTCTTTCCATATTTTCTCAACTGCTTCCCTGTGCGCGGGATTCGCTACAAGTCTTCCGTAAGGCAATGCATGACAAAGCGCGCCAGGTGCCCTGATACCGCCGCAGGCGTTCGGCTGCCCTGTAAAACTAAATGAATGCCTGCCCGGCTTGACCGCCTTGCCGGTTATAAGATGCAGCATGTGCAGCGAGGCATTGGTCCAGGTCCCCTGAAGTTTCTGATTTACGCCCATGCACCACGCTGACAGGGTATATCCATCCGCAAACCATTTGGCTGCAAGTCTTATGGCCTCAGGCCCGCTTATAGCTTTCCATGTCCTTGTGGCCTTGTCATAAAGAAGCGGGGACTCGCCTTCAAAGATCATCTCGGACACCTTTTCAGGTTTATAATCTTCAAGGAATTTGAGAAATACTGCAAAGCCCTTATAGAGGTCTTTTATTACCTCCTCTTCAGACGCATATTTTGTCTTCAGACTTGGATATGTCTTCCTCGGCTCTGCCGTATATGACAAATCCCACGCAGCGTCTCTCGTGCCGCCGTAGTGTGTCTTTATCCATGTCTTCTTGACATCTTCATGGATGCCGAAGCTCACGTGCCTTTCAATGAATTTTTTATCAAGATATTTCCACTTTGCCTCAACCGTGCCTTTTTCCACATCTGCCTTGGCCCCATCAAGCTCATGTGCAATAATATATGCGATGGAATTGATAAGCACGAGATCTCTGCCTGTTGCAAACGGCAGCCACAGATCGGCAATGGTGCCGGAACGCGTCTTTCTCGGGTCGGCAAGTATGACCTTGACATTCGGGTTCTTTGATTTCATGGCGGCCATCCTGTTGAAGATTATCGGATGTCCCTCTGCCGTATTGCTCCCGATGAGAAAAAATGTATCGGCATGTTTGCCATAATCAGGATCAGGCACATCTATATCATCAAGGCTTCCATATGGCTCATCTTTTCCAAAGGCATAGAGATAACCTACAACAGCCGATGCCATGCACATCCTCGGCTGTCCCTCAATGGCATTGTTAGCAAGCATCCCGCCGCCTTTAAATACCTTGTTCATGATATGGGATTCTTCAGTGCCGAGCTGGCCGCTGCCGTAATAGGCAACACTGTGCTTGCCAAAGTCTTTAATGGATTTCTCCACCGAGTCAGCCACAAAGTTTATTGCATCATCCCACGGCACGAGAACGAAGTTCTCTTTCATATCAATTTCAGAAGGCGTTAAGCCTTTAGGGTCTTTTGTAGTTTTACCCTCAAGCACCCTTGGGGAATTGACAATGTCGGGTTTCCCTGTTTTCGGGTTGATCCATTCCTTTCTGAAGAGAGCGCCTTTGGGCCGCTCATTATAAGCAATTGCCTTGTGGAGATAAAAACCTTTTGTGCAAAGGACGCCTCTGTTTACAGGGCTTTTGATGTCTCCCTTTATAGCCAAAACTTTTGTCACCTTTCCTGCTGCATCGACCTCGCAGTCAGCAATCATCGTGCAGCCGACAGCGCAGAACCTGCACTGCCCGACAGGTATGGACCTGGTAGAGAGAGCAGCATAAAGCATCTCCGGCACGCTTATGCCCGCTGCTGAGGCAGCGGCTATCATGGCGCTTCCTCTAAGAAAATTCCTTCTGGTAATGTTCATTTATTTATACCTCCTTGTTTGATCGACATATCAATAAAATCTCCCCTAACCCCTCTTTGCCAAAGAGGGGAACACACCCCTTAATCCCCTCTTGATAGAGGGGAAGAAATTCCCCCTTTGAAAAAGGGGGATGAAGGGGGATTTTGTGAACAATTTCTCCATATCCCTCACTTCCCCGGCATAATTGAAAAACCTTCCGTGCCGATCACGTCGCCGACCGACGAAAAATCTCCATTAGCGGCTACTGCCATCACAGTTAAGTCCACCGGTACATTTTGAGCCGGGGCCTTCCAGCCAATCATCCATTTCCTGAGCGCTGAGCCTTCCTGCGTGTGAGTCAGAATCCCTTCGCTCACCTGAGTGTTTTTATTATCAGTTACAACAAGCTCGCCTGCTGAGGCTTCAACGGCAAAGCCGCCTGCGTTATCGCCGTAGCTCTGATTGTCGCTTTCGATTGTTAGGGTCATTTTATAAACCTTGCCGGGAACATATTTCCCGGGCAGACCGTCGATTTTCACTACCGCAGAGCCTTCCCCCTGATGACATTCGATGCAATCGAAATTGGGGGCGCTGTTATTATGACTGTTTCCGATGGACACGACTAAAGCAATCATCCCCAGGGCAACAACTGAAAGTAAAATATATTTTTTTATCGCCATCCTGTATCTACCTCCTTATAAATAGCGCCTCTTACGCAAAACTAAAAGGCGGGGCTGTGTGCCCCGCCTTTTGAAAAGTTAACTACTTTGCCGGAGCTGCTGCCGGTGTCGCTGCCGCTGTTTTTGGAGCCATTGCGTCGTCAATCAGTTTAATGCCTTTTTGTGATTCATCAATCGACTTGGTCAGCGACTCTCTTGCCATCTGTGGATTGTGGAAACCGTCTGAGTTTTCAGCAGTCCAGAATTCCCACAGGATATGTGCCTTAAGATGCTGGTCCTGCGCCTGTTTAATGATCTCGGCATCTACTCCTGCTTTCTTTGCCGCTACTATCTTGTCGATTATGACTGACAGCCAGTACTCGGATTTTCTCATCTTGCCTCTTATGTGCGCCTTTACAGAATCAATAGAGTATTTTGCCTGCTCTTCTGTCCATTTCGGATGACACTTGAGACAGGTTTCCTTAAGCTGTACCCTTGGAGTTACTGCGAAATGCGATGTATAGACCTTTCCTGTTTTTTTGTCCTTTACTTTAGGAGTATGACAGTCATTGCACCCTGCTCCGGCCTTGGCATGTTTTGAATTGTAATAAACCTCTGCCTCAGGATGCTGTGCCTTCCATAACAAACCTCCGGTCAGGGCATGCTTGAAATCGAGGAAGCCGATCTGATTGACATAGTGATCATACAGCCCGAAAACGTCTTTATACGGGAAGTGGTTTGTCCTCTGGTCCGTCATTGTTATCGAAAACTTTGATGTATCCGGATTCTTCGGGTCATATCCCGGATTGCAGTTGTACTCAACATGGCACTGCCCGCACTGGAGTCTTGTGTCGTATTTATCGAGCAGCGCTATCTTCCTCGTAAAGCCTCTCAATCCAAGATCGTACACCTTTATACCTGTTCTTTTAGGATCTTTGTGCCAGAGTGTATCAGCTTCGGGTCTTGTGAGGGCCTGTATCAATCCGTCACGCACGATTCTCGGTTTTGCAGCGTGCGGGTCATGGCAATAAATACAGTTGAGTCCGTGATTGAGGTCTTTAACAAGCTCGACAACTTTTGACGTCCTGGACCACGTAGTGCCTGTGACAGGATCGCCCATATAGGCCCATTTAAGGATCTGGTCCTGGGATTTGCATTGCAGACACACAGGGTTTGCCGCGGCCGCGCTCTGGGGGATAAACGGTTTGTGTTCAGCAACGTCAGGATAATTGTCCTGCAGAATGTCCCACGCCTTCCCGGTTTCAAACACATACTCCCAGCCGGTCTTCCCCTGGAATCTGCCGCCGTAGCCCCTGTCTATAATAAGATGGTCAACGAGCATCTTATTGTGGCTTCTTGTGAGGTTATGCTCTTTTGTAAACCCGTGTCCTGCCATCAGCTTTTCCCAGAACGGGTTTGGAGACCTGTTCGTCAGTTGAGATTTTTCATCTCTCGCCGGTCGGTGATAGGCCGTCTCTAAAAAGCTGTTGTACTGCTCTTTATGACACGCCCCGCAGGCCTCCCAGGACGTATCAGTCACCGGTCTTGTTTCCGGCGTCTGATTTTCGGCAGCCTTCAAATGCTTGTCCAGCTCCTTATGACAGTTTGCACAGTTCACCTTTGCATGCAGGCCTGACTTGTGAAACTCCTCGATATTGTCATGGCAGTCATAGCAGGCTTGGACCTTCACATCTTTTTCTTTTTGAACGGTCGGCGCGGCTTTCCTGGCGGCTGCGCCTTCGTATTGCGCGTGTACGCCCGAATAATAAATCCCGATTGTTATAACGAGAGCAAACAGCGCTGCAGATAAGACATAAAATTTTTTCGTCATTTCAGATACCCTCCCTCCTTATAATTTCTTACATAAAAGTTAATATCCTTGTTTTAATAAAATGTCTCTCACCTCCTTTTCATTTTAATTAATGATGTCTCTTATTATTTTTGTTTGAACCAGTTCCGCCTCTTGTGTTCTTCATATCACATTAATATTGAGGTGTCAATATTTATAAAAGTTGTTTATCCTGCAATTATAGTTATGCATTGCGTTATATCAATTGACTAATCTGTTCTGATTTCTCAGGGGATACTTCTATCCTCCATCCCAATGCGACCATAAAATCTGTCCTCCGTCTTTAAATGCTGACTATCTGCTTTAAAGTTAGCAGGTTGTTTTGTAAATGTGCTGTTAATGTGTGTAAAGGTTTTGTAAATTTATCTGCGATGAATGGAGCCTCTTGCAAAAGTCTGTGAAAGAGGCTCAATAGAAATAAGAAAAAAAGGCATATGCAGTATATTTTATTTACTGATTTTTTTGAGGACTTAAGAAGCGGTATTATCCCGGGCCTTAATCTCTGTGGAAAACATTCTGGGCGTGAGAAACACCTTTTGTCAGAATGACCGGAATTGCATCAGCTGCTCTTTCAACGGCTTCTTCCATAACAGGCCTTTCCTGTTTGTTGAACGGGCGGAGAACATATTTCTCGGCAGGTCCTCTGTTTGGACGTCCGATACCGATCTTTAATCTTATAAAATCATTTGAGCCCAATCTTTCTATTATTGACTGGATACCGTTATGCCCCCCTGAAGAACCGGTCTTTTTGATCCTGATTACACCTGTATCAAGATCAAGGTCGTCATGAACAACAAGGATATTATCTATTTCCTCATACTTTCTTATTGCATCCCACACGGCAATACCGCTTCTGTTCATAAAAGTAAGAGGCTTTATGAGGATAGCCTTTTGGTCCTCGATAAAGCCTCTTCCGTATACAAAGTTTGTTGTCTTCTGTCTTATTGAGATTTTGAATCTGGCCGACAGGACATCGATAACCATAAATCCGATATTATGCCTCGTATCCGCATAATCATCTCCAGGGTTGCCCAAACCAACCACAAGCCACATAATAGTCTATTTCTTCTCTTCCTCTTTTTTCTCTTCCTTGCCTTTACCCTTTACCAATTCCGGCTCTGCAGCTGCAGCTTCAGCAGCCTCCGGAGCCACCTCTTCAACAACAGGCGAACTGACCAAAAGTATAACCTCGGAAGGACCGGTAATTATCTGTATGCCCTCATTTACCGGAAGATCGCTGACATGAAGAGCATTTCCGATTCCAATTGATTCAGCATCAACCTCGAACCTGGCCGGTATATGTGTTGGAAGACACTCTACTTCAACTTCCCTTAAGCGATGCTGCAGGATACCGCCCATTTTAACACCTATTGGCTGCTTGACGATAACGACAGATACCATGACCTTTACCAGTTTTTTTAGCGATACTTCCATGAAATCAACATGCAGCAGTTCTTCAGAGACCGGGTCCCTCTGATAATCTTTTATAAGCACAGGGTGTTCTGAAGTTTTGGCTCCATCTTCATTGAGTTCAATTGTAATCAGGGCATGTTCTCCGACACCTGAATAAATGAGTTTTGTCATTTGTTTGCCCTGTATTTTTATCGGGATGGAATTGCCCTCAGAGTATACAACGGCAGGGACCATTCCTGCCCTTCTCAGACTGCGGGCGCTGCCCTTGCCTATCTCAGGCCTTTTATCTGCTTTGACTAATATTTTCTCCATTTTTTATAACCTCCGATTATTTTTAAATCCTTGTTTTAAATAAACAGCGAACTGACTGATGTCTCCTCGTGTATTCGTTTAATTGCCTCGCCTAACAGCGCCGCTACAGAAAGGACCTTGAGTTTTTTGCACTTCTCCTGCTTTTCATCCATACGAATCGTATTGGTCACGATTACTTCCTCCAGCACCGAGTCATTTATTCTATCCAGCGCAGGGCCGGAAAGTACAGCATGTGCACAGGCTGCAATGACCTTTTTTGCGCCTTTTTCTTTAAGCGCCGCTGCAGCATGAGTAATAGTTCCGGCAGTGTCTATCATATCATCAAAGAGAATAGCATTCTTACCTTCAACCTCTCCTATAACATTCATTACTTCAGAAACATTTGCCTTTTCACGGCGTTTGTCAATTATAGCCAGGGATGCATTCAGTCTCTTTGCAAATGCCCTTGCCCTTTCAACGCCTCCGGCATCCGGAGAGACGATAACAAGATCATTTAAATATTCTTTCTTTACATAATCGACAAGCACCGGAGCAGCGTAAAGGTGATCAACCGGTATATCAAAGAAACCCTGAATCTGACCGGCGTGTAAATCTATAGTAAGCACTCTGTCTATCCCAACCGCTTCCAGTAAGTCAGCAACCAACCTTGCCGAGATAGGGACCCTGGGAGCTGCCTTCCTGTCCTGTCTGGCATATCCGTAATATGGCATCACTGCCGTAATCCTGCCCGCCGAGGCCCTTCTCAGCGCATCTATCATCAGAAGCAGCTCCATAAGATTTTTGTTAACGGGCATGCAGGTTGACTGGATAACAAACACATCCGAGCCCCTTACATTCTCATTTATCTGCACCATTATCTCGCCGTCACTGAAATTAGAGACAGTAGCTTTACCGACCGGAATTCTCAAAACATCGGCGATCTCTTGAGCCAACGTCCTGTTGGAATTACCTGTAAACAACTTAATACCTTCTGGCATCGCCCCTCCTCTTTCTTAGAGTTTAGAATTATGAGTTAAGAGTTATTATGTTTTTAACTCCTGACTCTTAACTCCGAACTCTAAATTTTGCTTTGCAAAATACTGTTGGCTGGGGCGGGAGGATTCGAACCCCCGAATGCCAGGACCAAAACCTGGTGTCTTACCGCTTGACGACGCCCCATCTTTAGAGTTTAGAGTTAAGAGTTATGAGTTAACCGGCCCCTGCTTCTTAACTCATAACTCCAAACTCTAAATTATCGTCTCAACCACTGCTGTCCAATATCCGTTAAAAACCTGCGAAGCATCTTCCGCCTTTTTTCGCGACTCGAATACTCCAAATACGGTTGAACCACTTCCGCTCATCAAAGAAAACACGGCCCCCTGCTTACGAAGCATTTCTTTTATCTCGGCAATTACAGGAAAGCTGCTTATGGTAACTAATTCAAGATCATTTGAAAGTTCACCACTTATGCCGCATAGTTCAGCTCTTTCAATATTGCGGATAAAATGCTCAATATTATTTACTTTTTCGACTTTTTTTGTCAATATTGCAAAGTTTTTATACACCCATGCGGTTGAAACATCAAATGAAGGCTTTACAAGCAGGAGATTCATTGGCCTTAGCGCCTTACGGGAGATTAATTTCTCTCCCCTGCCATAGGCATAAGACAGAGAACCGTGCAGGAAAAAGGGGACATCGGAGCCGAGTTCTTCCGCTGTACTACAGAGCTCTTCGGTATTCAGGCCCAGGGACCATAATTCATTTAGTCCATGAAGGGCTGCTGCCGCATCACTGCTGCCGCCTCCGAGACCTGCTCCCATAGGTATATTTTTCTCTAAATGTATCGCTGCCCCCTTCTTAATGCCATATCTGTTTTTTAAAAGCATTGCAGCCTTATAAACCAGGTTCTGTTCTGCGGGAATAGGAGCGTCTGTTTTCAATGTTATATTGTTAGATAGGGGCACATGATTGGAATTTTCTTCCACAGGGGTGAGTGTGAGCACATCATAGAGTGTTATTTTTTGAATGAGGCTTTGAATTTCATGGTAACCGTCACCGCGCTTACCAACCACTTTTAAAAACCAGTTTATCTTTGCCGGAGCTTTTAAAGACAGTGATGAGTCTGTGCCCATTAATTTTGGATTATTACTTTAATTTCTGAAGCTTCTTCTCTAATCTTTCTTTGAGTCCCTCTTCTTTTTCTTGAAACTCGAGAGATTTCTCCCACGCCTTTATAGCAGCGTCTTTGTTGCCCAAATTAATATACACATCACCAAGGTGCTCCAGAATCAGCGGGTCCTCCTTCTCCAGTTCTGTAGCTTTTTTTAATTCTATGAGGGCCTCATTATACATCCCTTTCTTATAGTAAGCCCAGCCGAGACTGTCACGTATATATCCCCGTTCAGGCTCTAATTTAACCGCCTTCATAATCAAATCCAGGGCTTCATCCAGATTTATCCCCCTGTCGGCATAAGAATATCCCAGATAATTAAGCGCGTCTACATGTTCAGGATTAATTTTAATAGTTTTATTAAGATAGCTGAACATTTTTTCGAATTTCTTCAACTTCTCATACAGCACTGCTATGCTGAAATTCAATTCGTCATCTTCAGGCGCTGCGGCAAGTCCCTTATTGAATATTTCTTCAGCCTTTACATAATCCTGCTTTTGAATATATAGTTGTCCAAAATAGAGGTATATTTCCGGATTGTCAGGTTGCAGTTCGACAAGCCTCTGAAATTTCTCCACAGCATCATCATACCGCTTCATCACAGCCAGAATTCTTGCAAGCATATATATTGCATTTACATTGTCGGGTTCGGCAGCAATAACTTTACGCAGCTCTCCTTCCGCCTTTTCAAACTGTTTACTGTCAACATACATGTTAACGAGCATTCCGAGGACTTTGAGGTTGTCCGGCTCCGCATGCGAAATCTCCGATAACTGGCCGATAACTTTCTCAATAAGCCCCAGTTTAAAGTAAAGTCTTGTGAGTCTTTTCCTTGTCTCTGTGTCGCGCGGGTTTAATTGCAAAAATTTTTCATAATTCAAAATTGCATTATCATTATCTTCAATAGATTCATAAGCAGCGCCTAACATAAAAAATGCGTCTAAAAAAGACTGGTTTAATTCTACCGCTTTCTCAAGTTCACTGATCGCCTTGTCATACTCTTTTGTCTCGACATAAATCCGTCCAAGATAATACCTTGCCATTGCATTGTAAGGCTCCATGCTGACAGCATCTTTTAATACCCGGACCGCCTTATCCATCTCCTGATTAAGTGCATATATATACGCCAGATGTATATATGCCTGCACCCCTGACGGATCATATTTAATCAATTTTAAATACGTATCAATGGCTTTCTGAAAGTTCTTTTGACTGGAGTACAGATTGGCAAGCAAAAATAAAGCCGGTTTATAATCGGGGGACTTTTCAAGCACACTCTCTGTAATCTTAACGGCATCCTCTATCCTGTCCATCCTTAAATATAGCCGGCTGATTTCTGTTTTCAGATAAGATGATCCGGGGTCCTCTGCAAGGGCCAGCTCCAGATGCTTCAGGGCTTTCTCCCAGTTATGCTCCAGTTCAGCTTCAACGGCAAGAATGTAATGGGCATAAGATTCTTTTGAATAATCGGTGTGCTCCGCCTCCTGCAAAGTTACTGCGCAAGAGGCAAGCATCAATATAACAATTGATAAAATACAGATTTTAATTTTATTCATAACGAAATTATTATGTCACAAAGCAAAAAATATTAACAATCATACCACATTCAGAAGTTAGAAGTTATGCGTTGATTCAAACAACTTATAACTTATAACGTTTTTTCTATTGTAATTGATGGTTGCCAAATTCAGCCCTTAAATGCTAAATTTATTGGGACAAATTTAATGGAGACATGAGAGACCTTTTTAATAAATTCAGCAAAACAGGCATTCTTGTTATCGGCGACCTTATGGTTGACCAATACATATGGGGCAATGTAAAAAGGATATCGCCCGAGGCTCCTGTCCCTGTCGTAGAGGTAACAAAAGAAAACTTGTTGCTGGGCGGAGCCGCCAACGTAGCTCATAATATATTGTCTCTCGGCGGTAAAGTATTTATTGCCGGAGCCATAGGCAGGGATGATATAGGGAAAATTTTAATAAATAAACTGTCTGAAAGAGGATTTAACACAGACGGTATAGTTATAGACGGAAGCAGGCCTACAACAGTAAAAACCAGGGTCATTGCGCACAACCAGCAGGTAGTCCGCTTTGACAAGGAAGTGAGGGCCGACATCGGCAGATCAACTCTGTCATTGATCCTCCACTATGTTAAATCCTGTCTGCCCGAGATAAAGGGCATAATCATTTCTGATTATTGCAAAGGTATAATTACACGGTCTCTTATAAAAAAACTGCTTGAGCTTACACGGTCAAAAGTATTCATTGCGGCCGACCCCAAGATAGGTCATTTTGACTATTACAAAGGATTAAGCCTCATAACACCCAATATCAACGAAGCGTCTTTCGGGTCAGGCATTGATATAACAGATGAAAAAACTTTAATTGCCGCAGGCAGGACATTACTTAAAAAGCTGCAATGCCGGGCAGTAATAATAACAAGGGGGGACAAGGGGATGACCCTCTTCGAAAAGAACGGCGCTGTTACCAACATACCGACCTGTGCAAGGGAAGTATACGATGTAAGCGGAGCAGGCGATACGGTTATCGCGGCGCTGACCCTTTGTCATTCAGCAGGCGCTGATTTAAAAGACGCCGCGATTATCGCAAACCACGCCGCAGGAGTTGTTGTAGGTAAAATGGGCACTGCCGTTGCTACTCAACAGGAAATTTTTAAAAGCATAAAAATGTGCAAACCAGCTGTAAAAATAAAACTTGAAAGATAACGAGGCAAACCATGAGATTAGCAGAAAGAACAAAAGCAATTAAACCGTCACCTACCCTTGCAATGAATGCAAAGGCAACAGCGCTTAAGGCAGCCGGAGAAGACATCGTTAACTTCGGGGTCGGCGAACCTGATTTTGATACACCGCAAAACATTAAAGATGCTGCTATTAAAGCCCTCAGTGACGGTTTTACAAAATATACAGCCGTCGGCGGCATCGATGAATTAAAGAATGCAATCATAGAAAAATTCAAAAAAGACAACAATCTGAATTATGAAAAAGGGGAAATCCTTGTCTCATGCGGCGCGAAGCACAATCTCTATAATATTGCAGAAGCGCTCTTCGGACCCGGAGATGAGGTCATAATACCGGCGCCCTATTGGGTTACCTATCCTGACCAGGTGCTTTTAAATGACGCCGTTCCTGTTATAGTTGAAACGGATGAAAAGCACTCTTTTATGCTTGAACCTGACCGCCTCAAAGAGAAGCTGTCAAGCAAGACAAAGGCCTTGATCCTTAACAGCCCTTCAAATCCCACGGGCCTCGCATACGATAGAGGCACACTAGAAAAAATAGCGGAGCTGGCCATTGAGCATGATTTTTACATTATCTCCGATGAGATTTACGAGAAACTTGTCTATGACGGATTCAAACATATAAGTATCGCCTCACTCGGAGAGGAGATAAAACAGAGAACAGTTGTGGTAAACGGACTGTCCAAATCGCACTCCATGACAGGCTGGAGGATCGGGTTTTCCGCCGGTCCCGTGGATATTACCAAGGCCATGACCAATATCCAGAGCCAGTCCACATCCAATGCAACGTCAATCTCTCAAAAAGCCGCGGTTGAAGCTCTGACAGGGCCGCAGGATTTTATAAAGCATATGGTTTCCGAGTTTGATAAAAGAAGGAAATATATGGTTGAGCGCCTTAACGCCATGAAAGGCGTTACATGCAAGACACCCGTCGGGGCATTTTATGCATTCCCGAATGTGTCGAGTTATTTCGGCAAAAAGTTCAACGGCGCTCCTGTAAACAATTCTCTCGAACTTTCCACTTATTTTCTCGAACAGGCAAAAGTCGCGCTGGTTCCGGGATCGGCTTTCGGTGACGATAAGTATATACGGCTCTCATACGCGACATCGATGGAGAACGTTAAAAAGGGACTGGATCGGATCGAAGAGGCGTTGGGGAAGCTTTTTAAATAAAGGCAGGGGGAGGAAGGAAGAAAAACCTATATCCTTCCGCCCTCATTCTTCCGCCTTCATCCCTCATTTTGACTGTTCATGTATAGCAAAAATCTAATTAATGAGGTATCATATTTGAAATTACTTTTATCAAAATTGAGGTATTTAATTGGTTAAGCAGATGAAAATCGAAGGATTGTTGTTTGATCCGAGAAGCAACATGTACATACTTCTCCTGAAGGAAATTAACGGCAATAATACACTGCCGATATGGATAGGCAAACCCGAGGCGGATTCCATTGCCCTCGCCCTCGGTAAAATAGTCACACCCCGTCCTTTGACCCACGATCTTATCAAAAATGTAATTACAGGCATTAAGATGAAGGTGACGAAGGTCGTGATTACGGAAATTGTCGACAATACTTACTATGCAGGCATATATATAGACAAAGGGGATGGCTCTGAAATCCCTATTGATTCAAGACCAAGTGATGCAATCGCGGTTGCTATAAGAGTAAATGCCCCGATATTTGTGGATGAACAGGTTATAGAGCACAAGAACAGTGACGAACTCGAAGACTGGCTGAAAAAGCTGAGGCCTGAAGATTTCGGAAATATCATGTAGCCTGTCATATGCTGACAAGAACAGAAGGCATAGTCCTTAAGACTCAAAAATACGGCGAAGCCGACCTGATCGTCACCTATCTTACATCCGACAAGGGGATAATCAACGCATTTGCCAAAAGCCCCAGAAAGACCAAAAGCAGATTCGGGAGCAGTCTCGAACCGCTTACTCATGCGAAAATATCACTCTGGGGAAAAGAACAATCACTCCCTAAAATCACGCAGGCTGATATTATCAGCTCTTTCCATCCAATAAGAGAAAACTACAACGATTTCGTCAATATATCAAAATTAGTGGAGATACTTATTTCCCTGATGCCGGCAGGCATTCCAAACAACAGGCTCTTCTCCTTTTTCCTCAATATCCTGCATACTGTTAAGGCTTCGGAAGAGGAATCAAACGATGCCTTGCATCTGATCACCCGGGTCCGTTTACTTGCAGCGATAGGGTATGCCCCGAGGTTAAAAGGATGCGGCAGATGCGGGGACAAGAGTCTTGATTTCTATCCTGACTCCGGTACAACGCTCTGCACTAAATGCGCTGTAACTCCTGACACGGCGGGAAAACCGTTTATGCGGATCAACAATAAAGTCATTCATTTTTACATGCACAGCATAGAGTGGCCCATTAATATTTCGAACCGCCTCAAACCAAGCCATCAGACACTTACGGAACTTTCCGGCGTACTCGATAAGCACCTGACCTATCTGCTTTCCAAAAAACTCCGGTCTTCCGGGTTTGCTGCTGGCGCAAATCGACCGCGGGCCAGGGTAAGTCAGTAAAGATATTTCTATTCTTATCTTGCAACGAATTTTGCTGATATTATCCCGGCTATTTCTTCCTGATTGAGCTTATTGCAATCAATAGTTAAGCCGGCATATTTCTTATAAAGGATTTGTCTTTCGCCATATAAATCCCGGAATGTTTGGGTCTCTGCTTTTGCGATACCCCTGGTCAAAAAATTATGGATCCTCTTTTGAATTTCTTCTAATTCCACTTCAAGGAATACTATATTTGATATGTCCTGCAAATGTAACATTGCGCTTTCGCTATAAACCGCGCTGCCTCCGGTTGCAATAACATGGTTTTCAACATTTAATTTCAGGATTTCCTGCTCCTCGATCTTCCGCAAATTCAGATAATCACTTTCGTTTATTATTTCCTGCAAAGATTTTTGCCGGTTAATTTGAATTAGTATATCCGTATCAATAAAACCGAATGATAATAATTTAGCCAGAATTATTCCGACAGTGCTTTTCCCGGAACCGGGCATTCCTATAAGGGTTAGGTTGGATTTCATATTTGATGTTTTATTTGTCAGAACTTTTGAACGAACGCTCAAACAGCTCATCAATGGCCTGCCTGCCTTCATCTTCCAGATAACGTGTACCGGTGACGGCTATTGTTTTATGAGATATAACCGGCTCGTCCGTTACCCATTCATTATGCACCCAGGAAACCCACTCTTTCCTCTCCTGCTCAAACAGATGTACCGGCCTGTTGAATAACTTTGCCAGTTCAACACCCCAGCCGGTGCCGCCCTTGACTGTTCCATTGGACAATAACCAGCCGACAGCAAAGACCTGATACCCGTTATTAACGATATGGAACAATACCTGAAAGACCTTCTGCATCATGGGCGTTTTAGCAAATGGGCGTTCCATGCGTTTCCTGATAATGTCCGGGCTCACGCCGCCGAGCGCCAGTTCCTCATCAGACAACATTCTCAGTCCCCGCTCACGGCTTATTTCATGCCCTTCAAAATTAAATGTTATCTCCTGAATGCCCCACTTCTCGGCAGATTTACCGAAATATTCTTCTGTGCCTTTGTGGCCGCCTGTATACATAGTGACTTTTTTAGGTTCTAACATGATCTTCTCCTTTTGATGTTCTTTAAATTAATGCCACTGTATAGAATACAGGAAAGAACTCCTTATTTGCATTATTATAACAGCAGAACCGGCAATGCGCTCGACGTGTCCATTCTTAACTTATTCCGCTTCTTCGTTTAAATCATATTCCTCGGTCACAATACCTCTTCTTACCATAATATTAAAGATAGTCTTTGAACGGTTTTCTATATATCTTGATTTTCCGGCAGGATTGTACTTTCTCGGGTTGGGAAGCACTGATGCAAGTCTTGCAGCCTCTTCCGGAGCTAAATCAGCCGCAGGTTTCCCATAGTAATGAAATGAGGCCGCCTCTATGCCGAAAATCCCTTCACCCCACTCAGCCACATTGAGATATAGTTCAAGAATCCTCTTTTTTGAAAGGGTCTTTTCAAGCCTCCATGTAAGAATGGCTTCTATCAATTTTCTCAAGGGATTTTTAGAAGATGAGAGGTAGAGATTTTTTGCAAGCTGCTGGCTTATCGTGCTTCCACCGAATTTGAATTTTTTCTGCTTGATGTCTTTTTCAAGCGCCTTCTCAATTGCCTCATAGTCAAAACCTTCATGCTGATAGAATTTGTCGTCCTCTGCAATGAGGACCGCTTTTACAAGGTAAGGCGATATCCGCGAAAGCCGGGTCCATTTCTGTCTTATCTTTATTCTCTTCCCACGCTCCTGCCATTCCTTTTCACGCTCTTCCATGAATGACGTCCTGACGGGGTTTTCTTTTTTCAGTTTTGAGATATCCGGATAAAAAAAGCATAAACTGATACCTGCAAGTATTGCAATTACGATGACTATGAGGATTTTTTTGAGCGGGCTTTTGAAAGTCATTTTTTGAATGCCGGAGCTTCTTGTTTTGTGATTCCACTTATAATGCGCATTTATTATATCTTATATCACTGCTATCCAACATATTTGCTGTTTGTCACCTGCTTTGCTTGACCGTACTTTTGCACTTTCTCTCATTTTTCTTTATACTTTTTAATATGCTGAAAATAGCTGTAGTCGACGGACAGGGAGGCGGGATAGGCAGTCTTATTGTAAAGAGACTCCGGGAAGAATTTAAGGATTCAGTAGAAATCATTGCCCTGGGGACCAATGCGGTGGCTACTACTTACATGATGAAGGCAGGGTCTGATAAGGGGGCCAGTGGTGAAAACGCGATAGTATGGAACGCCGGTAAGGTCCATATAATCACAGGCCCGATCAGCATAATGCTCCCAAATGCAATGCTCGGCGAGCTGACCTCAAAGATGGCCGATGCAGTGTCATCAAGTCCCGCAAGAAAATTATTAATACCCCTTAATCAGGAACAGGTTGATATAATAGGCTTTAAAAAAGAACCCCTGCCGCATCTGGTGGATGAACTGATTCAAAACATAAAGGAGATAATTGAAAATGTGTGAAGCAAATGCATATATTGAAAAAGACGGGAAAGAAGAACTCTATCTGGAAAACGTAGACATTATGAAACCCGAAGAAGGTAAAATCTACATGAGAAACCTCTTTGGAGAACAAAAATTCTTCGAAGGCTCAATAAAAGAAATTTCCCTTATCAAACACAAAATCATTCTCAAGAAAGATTAAGTGTTTCGAGTTTCGGGTGTAATATGCAACTCGAAACCCGTAACTCGAAACCCAAGTTTAAATGAATTTCATGCGTCTAATAACCCAGGGCCCCGGGCATGCCTTTTACAACATGGCCCTTGATGAAGCAATATCAGAGGCAGTCAGGCAAAAACTCTCCCCACCTACCCTCAGATTATATCGCTGGGACCGGCCATCGCTGAGTCTGGGATACTTCCAGAAGGTTTCCGACATTGATGTTGACTACTGTAATAAAAAAGGATATCCGATAGTCAGAAGACAGACCGGCGGCAGGGCGATTCTTCATGACTCGGAGCTGACCTACAGTTTCTCGGCATCAGCAGATTCTCACCTCTTCAACGGCAGCCTTCTCGAAAATTACACTGTTATCAGTAATGCAATGATATTGGGGCTTGAGCTTAACGGCATAAAGGCAAGGGCCTCATTCAGCAGAAAAAGGAATCCCGGCCATAAAAATCCTGCATGTTTTAAAGCAGTATCATTTGGTGAAATCACAGTCGACGGTAAAAAAGTCATCGGCAGCGCGCAAAAGAGATATAAAGACGGATTCCTCCAGCACGGCTCTATTCTTATAAGTTTTAATGCAAAAGAACTGGGTAAAGCGCTGGGGCAAAACAACGGAAATAATTTCAGCGATATCGGAGCAATTAATGATTATGCCCCTGAATTATCTTGTAACGACTTAAGTAATACATTAAAAGAGGCCTTTGAAAAAACAATGAATGTAAAAATGATCTCTAACGAGCCGACAAAATTCGAACAGGACCTTGCAAAGAAACTGGAAAGCAATAAATATTCAACCCGTGAGTGGAATTATTCACGTTAATTCCGCCTTCATCCTTCCGCCTTTAGAATCAAATCTCATATACCGCATGACGGGCATGATAATTCGAGCTCGTCACATAGTAAACAATCAAAAAGCTCCATACGACAATCGCCAGATAACTCTGAAAAATTGTATTAATAATGTAAACCAGGGGAATAAAAAAAGGTATCACGCTCACAGCTATTTGAATACCGTAAAAGACGGCATTTGCGGTAATAAATCCAATAATCAAAATCAGATAAAATAATAGCGCCTGCGGTGTCTGCTTTAAAAAATTAAAGGTCCTGCCTACGGATTCCATTACCCCTTTTCCATCCGTAACCAAAACCACCACTGAGTAAACTCCAAAAACAAGTCCGACAAAGACAACTATTATGATAAAGATTATAATGGTCAGCAATGCAAATGAACTGAAAAATATTTCCAGTGCGCTTTTCGATTCTGTCACTGCATTAACGATTGCAGCCGCTATTCCTCCAGTTACCATGAATCCGATAAACAATATAATAACGCCGAGAAAGACAAGCGAAATCAGCCATAACAAACGTGAAAAATTAATTTTAGCCTCCTTGAAAAAAGAGGAGAGACTAAATTTATACCGGATGTTAACAGATGAATCCTTTAATACCCCGATCGTTCCGCCTAATGAATAAATGGATAAAACAGATGTAAAAGTCAGATATAAAACAAATGACGTCCCTATAAGAAAAAGGACTCCAAGATATTTTGTGATAAATTCAGAGGGATCATTTACCAGGGAAGGGAGCATATCCTTGGCCTGGGCCAGGTCAAAACCTAAATATACCAGCGCAGCAATAACCGGCAATCCGAGGAAAACAAAAAGACTGATAAGATTAATAATAGAGACAGCCACGCTAATAAAAACCAATTGCAGGTTTTTATTGGCAAGATTAAAGCCTTCTTTAATGCATTCCGTTATCATCGATGTTTTAGTTTAGATATGGATTTGGCAAAAGTCAATTTACTCCATGAGAAACAGCTCTCTTGAAAAACTCACCCCCTTACCTATAAAATCATTCAATGAGTATTCTCCACGATATACTGAAATATAAAAGGGAAGAACTTCAAAAAACAAAGTCAGATATCCCTCTATCCGATTTAAAGGCAAGGATAGCGGACATGGATGCTGTACGATCTTTTAAGGACGCTATTAAAAGAGGAGATAATGACCGTGTGAAACTGATAGCTGAGCTTAAAAAGGCATCTCCTTCAAGAGGCCTGATCAGGGAAGATTTCAACTTATCTAAAATCATATCCGTTTATGATAAAAAAGACGTAGCCGCCATTTCTGTCCTTACAGAAGAGCGCTTTTTCAGTGGAAAACTGAACTACTTAAAAGAAACGAGGAAAAGAACGAGCAAGCCCGTTCTGCGGAAAGATTTCATTTTTGATGAATATCAGGTTTATGAAACCAGGGCCAATAGCGCTGACGCAATGCTTTTAATAGTAGCCGCCCTGGAGAGATCTCAATTAAGCGATCTCCTCGAATTAGCAAAAGTCCTTTCCCTTGACTGTCTTGTAGAAGTGCACAATTGGCAGGAACTTGACAGGGCGCTCTATTGCGACGCGGAAATAATAGGAATTAACAACCGGGATTTAAACACATTAAATATAAGTTTAGATATATCTCTTAATCTTTTGAAAGATATCCCTGATGACAGAATAAAGGTCAGCGAAAGCGGAATAAATTCACGGGCTGATGTCGAGACATTAGAGTCTGCCGGGGCAGACGCCATACTCGTCGGCACGGCAATTATGAAGGCCGAAGATATCGGGGCCAGGATTGATGAATTGATGGGACATCCTTCGATGATGTCTGATTAATCTGTGTAATCAAGTAGAATGAAATCATACTAATGAAAACGATAATCGAAAAAGCAAGCATACTTATTGAATCATTACCTTATATCCGAAAGTTCTCGGGAAAGACCTTTGTCATTAAGTACGGCGGCGCAGCCATGGTAGATGATGACTTGAAAAATGCATTTGCCCAGGATATAGTGCTCTTAAATTTTATCGGAATTAAGCCGGTAATAGTGCATGGCGGTGGCCCGAAGATAAATAGTATCATGGAGAAAATGGGCAAAACGCCGACCTTTGTACAAGGGCAAAGGGTGACAGATGAAGAAACAGTCGACATCGTAGAAATGGTGCTGGGAGGTCTTATAAATAAACAGATCGTCTCATTAATCAACAAGCATGGAGGACTCGCCATCGGTTTAAGCGGAAAAGACGGCAATCTTATAGAGGCGCGGAGAAAGGTCATCAGAAAGATATCGCCGGAAACAGGGGTGTCCGAAATAATCGATCTCGGGCTCGTTGGAGAAATAAACAGGATTAATCCCAGAATCCTTACGTCAATGGAGGAAAGCGGTTTTATACCTGTAATAGCCCCCATCGGCGCAGGGCAAAAAAGCAGGACCCTCAATATTAATGCCGATTACGTCGCAGGGGAAATCGCCTCTTCTTTGAAAGCAGAGAAATTGATACTTCTCACTGATGTTGAAGGGATAAAAGACAAGAAGAACAAGTTAATCTCAACATTAAATATAAAAAAGATTAAGTCGCTGATTTCAAACGGCACTATCTCCGGCGGAATGCTTCCCAAGGTCCAGGCATGTCAGGATGCTGTTGAAGGTGACGTAAAGAAAACGCATATTATAGACGGCCGGGTTCCCCACGCCCTGCTTCTGGAAATATTTACAGAAGAAGGTATCGGGACGGAAATAGTAAAATAAATTCAAGCTGCATATGTATTTCCTCTTTATCCTGTAATGTCACTAACAGAGCGAATTATTCTGATATAATTCTCTTATGAAACTTTCCAAAAACGCCCTCACGGTTTTAAGAACACGCTACCTTCTTCAAAATGAGTACGGCAAAATCATCGAATCACTGGAAGACCTGGTACACTCGTAAAGCTTGACGAAGTGGATTAAAGACGTTAATCGTTAACTTTATTACGTGCGCAATCAGGAATATATTATAATTTTATATCGTATATAAGTTTTATTATATTGACATTAAAGATAACAGCCCGTATGATATTTACCTTAGTCTAAGAGGGGTTAAATAGTGGCTTTCTTTCTGAATTTATTTTTCCAAAGATTATTTTAATTACATAGTCTGAATAACCGTTTTCCGACAAAGCCGGACTTTCCGTTAGTGAGAGGTTTGGCGAATGTTCTTATTGAAATAGAAGGATTAACAAAGTTAAGTTAATTGGTCCTATGAAATACGAAATTAGTTCAGAAATTTTAAATAATACGACTGAGTGCAGGAAAAATTTCTCTTGCTTATATGGTAACAATGACTGTATTTGTAATGTGGAAGTTCAATCCGGCGATAACATACTGTTTATTAAACGAACAGACTTAAAAACAAACTGCAATTACATTACGTACTTTGGATATTCCTGTCTTTGTACTTGTCCAACAAGGCAGGAACTCCATAGACTTTATGGAATTTAATTATTCTTCCGTCCGTTAATTAGAGTCTATTTATATTCTGCCTTTAATGCAGCCTTCTTCTGATCGGCAACAACAACGAGGACATAATTCTGCGGATCCAGATATTTTTTTGCAACCCTGAGGATATCCTCCCTGGTCACGGTGTTTATATATGACGGGTACTTATCAATGTAGTCATCACCCAGTCCGTAATACTCTACTGCCACGAGGAATCCGGCAATGCGCGCGCCTGTTTCGATTCTCATGGGGAAACTGCCTGTGAGAAATGACTTTGCATCAGAAAGTTCATCATCCGATACTGGATTACTTCTTATCTTATTAATCTCCTTCAGCACTTCTTCTATAGAGGTATTGGCGGATTCGTTCTTTGTCTGCAGCCCCACCTGAAAACTTCCGCCATATTTATCTGCAGCGAAAAAGCTGTGAATGTCATAGACAAGACCTTTATCGTCTCTGATATTCTGCATCAGTCTTGATGAAAACCCCCCGCCTCCGAGTATATAATTCATTACTGATAATGCATAGTAATCAGGATCATTTCTGCTGACGCCTGCATGGCCAATGATAATATTGGCCTGAGTAAGGTCCTTGTCTGCGGTAATAGTCTTTCTGACTTTTACCATGTTCGGTTCCAGCAGTGAAGATGTTGTAACTTCTTTAGAAATCCATTTTGCAAAATGACGGTGTATCAGCTGCTCAACTTCTGTAATCGTTACATCGCCGACAACAACCATTATTGCATTGTTAGGGACATAGTATCTTGAATGGAAGTCAATGAGGTCAGCTCTTGTGATTGTGTCAATGGTTTCAGCTGTACCAGTAAGCAGCCTGCCATAAGGATGAGATCCGAATACTGCCTTTTTAAACTCCCTTGATGAAATATAGCCCGAATCTTCTTCACGGGCCTTTAAAGCTCCCTTTATACGCTCCTTCTTTTTGATCATCTCATTTTCCGGAAAAGACGGATTGAGAATTATATCCGAAAGCAGTTCAAATCCAAGATCAGCATCCTTCTTTAAAATCGACAAACCTGCGGTTATTTGGTCAGCGCCTCCGGATGCACCTACTGATCCCCCGACAAACTCTATTTCTTCGCTGATCTGCTGGGCCGTTCGGTTTGCAGTACCTTCCGTTAAAAGGCCGGCAACAAGGCTGGCAAGCCCTGCCTTGTCTTCAGTCTCGTGCAGGTTACCTGCATTAATGCCCAGCGAAACCGTGACAACAGGGAGGTTATGTCGTTCCACTATTAAAAGGGTAAGGCCGTTATCAAGGACGGATCTCTTGACGTCAAGCGCGTAAGCAGCAGTAACTAGTGAACAGTGAATAGTGAACAGTAAAAAAACAGTAACAAGAAACGAGTAACGGGTAACGAGTTTTATCTTCCTCTTCTCACTTCTCATTTTTCACTCTCAGCTTTCTTTATCGGTATCAATATCCCGACAGTTCTTTGATCTTCAACCAGATATTTTCTTGCCACCCGTTGTACATCATCAGGCGTGACGTTTCTTATTCCTTCAAGATATCTATCTTTCAGCCTCCAGCCGCCGATCATCTCAAATTCCGCCAGGATCATCGCCTGAGAGTAAACCGAATCCTGGCCCATTATAAAGTCCGCCTCGGTCTGGTTCTTCGCCTTTTGAACTTCTCTTTCAGACGGGGGCTGGTCCTTGATCTTCTCCACCTCTTCATAAAGGGCCTTTTCAACTTCCTCTATTTTTTTCCCCGGCAATGGAGTTCCTTCGAGATAAAATAAAAAAGGGGATTTATTAAAATTGCTGTACCCGGCCCCGGCTGAAAGCGCTATGCGTTTATCATCAATAAGGCTCTTGTAAATCCTTGTGCTCTTCCCTCCGGACAGTACTCCGACAAGTACATCAAGGGCATAGCTGTCCTCATCAAGGACATTCGGCGCTTTATATGCGCTCATAACATAAGGGAGCTCGGCCTCCTTCTTAATAAATACTCTTCTTTCGCCCCTCTGAACAGGCTCCTGTATGTTTAATTGCCCGATCTCAGGCCCTCTCGGAATAGGGCCAAACTCACCCCTTATCTTCGTCATTATCGCGTCAGTATCTATATTGCCTGCAATGACTATGAAGGCATTGTTCGGGATATAATGCCTCCTGTAATATTCCCGGAGATCATCACGAGTTACGGTCTTTAAATCTTCCATCCAGCCGATAACAGGCCATCTGTAAGGATGGTTCTTAAATGCCGCAGCAAGCACCTCTTCATATACAAGGTTTTGAGGATCATCTTCGTAACGCATTCTCCGCTCTTCCATGACAACGTCTCTTTCGGAAAGGAAGTCCTCATTGTTCATGATAAGGTTCCGCATCCTGTCGGCTTCCATTTCTATGGAAAGGTTTAACCTGTCAGGCGCAAGTTTTTGAAAGTAATATACATAGTCGTGGCTGGTGCCGGCATTATCAATTCCCCCTGCCTTGCTTATAATCTTCGAAAACACTTTTGTCCCGTATTTAGGAGTGCCTTTAAACATCATGTGCTCCAACAGATGACTGAGCCCTGTTTTGCCGACCTGCTCATTAATTGAGCCCGCGTTGTACCAGATCTCAAATACCGCGAGTGGGGCGTTCCGGTCTTTTATAATAAAGACCTTAAGCCCGTTTTCAAGGGTCTCCTCATACACACCGCCGTTTCCCACCGGCTTTAATTCTCCGGCTGTTTCCCTGACTGTATGGGCGCACCCATTCAGTGCAATGAGTATGACAATAATCAACAAAACAATTTTTCTGTTCATAGCTTTACATAGTAACAAAAAGGTCAGGCGAAGAATCCTGACCTTTTCTTTCTTCAATTTATTATATTCACCGGCTTGTTATTTCTTCAGATATCCGTCAATAGCCATCTTAAAATCATCAAAGGACCTTCCCTGCATCCTTTTCCCATTAAGGAATAACGTTGGTGTTCCCCCAACGCCGGCGGTCTGGCCCAGGCTGATGTCCTGCTGAATCAGGTTATCATATTTATTACTGCCGAAGTCAGCCAAAAACTTGGCCTCATTCAACTGCAATTTGGCTGCAAGATCCTTATACAAATTATCATTGAGCTGATTGAAGTTTTCAAAGACCAGGTCATGCATCTCCCAGTATTTTCCCTGCTCCCCGGCTGCCCGCGTCGCCTTTGCCGCATTCTTGGCCTGTTGATGGAATGATAAAGGAAAATCTTTGAAGACCAGCTTTACATCTTTTGGATACGCTTCCAATACCTGTTTAATCGTCGGTTGAAGCTTTGAACAATATGGACACTGATAATCTGAAAATTCAACAATGGTGACCAGGGCCTCTTTCCTGCCCCTGACTGCGGAACTGCCAACCGGCAGATTATAGACCTGATTGATGTCAACAGCAGGTCTCTGCGGGGCAGGCGGCTGCTGAACTGCCTTTGCCATATTTTTTTGGTTTTCTTCTATCCGATCCAGTCTCGCAAGGATCTGCTTTTGCATCTGTTCAGCGCCTGAATCAACAGCCGGGCTTGCAGGCTGGGGGGCTTGAGCTATATTTTTCTGGTTTTCTTCTATCCGGTCCAGTTTTGCAAGGATGTCTTTTTGCGTCTGCTCAATCTTGTCGATTTTATTCTTATCCACACAGCCGGCAGTCAACAGTGGAATAACCAGCAGCAGCATAATCAATAAATATTTTCCTTTGATCATTTTCTCCTCCTTTATAATTGCACTTAGCTCTTTAATTATTTTGATAACAGGATTAATTGTATCATATCCATCTGGTTACTTGTAAATCCATTTTCATCAGAAAAACACGTTAACTGTCTCAAATTTTTTTATTCTACCAAATGGAGTCTTCCGCATATTGACGGACAAAGCCAAAACAGGTAATATAAACATGTTCTTAAAACATTAATTTTGGGGCGTCGCCAAGCTGGTAAGGCACTGGTCTCTGGCTCCAGCATTCGGGGGTTCAAATCCTCCCGCCCCAGCCAATTTGGTCCCATCGTCTAGTGGCCTAGGACGCTGGCCTCTCACGCCGGAAACACGGGTTCGAACCCCGTTGGGATCACCAATAAAGACAGGTTCAGAAATTAGCAAAAGGAAGGAAAGGCATATGTCGAAAACTTACAACATCGCGGTTATTCCCGGTGACGGCACCGGCCCTGAGGTTATTGCTGAAGGTATTAAGGTCCTGAACGCCGTTTCCGGCAAAGCAGGGTTTAAGCTCAATCTGACCTATTTTGATCTGGGCGGTGACAGGTATTTAAAAACCGGCGAGGCGCTGCCGGATAATGCAGTTGACGAGCTGAGAAAATTTGATTCCATATTTCTCGGAGCAATCGGTCATCCCGACGTAAAACCGGGGATACTTGAAAAGGGGATTCTCCTGAGGCTGCGGTTTGAACTGGATCAGTATATTAATTTAAGGCCCGTCAAACTTTATCCGGGCGTAGATTGCCCTCTCAAGGACAAGGGTCCCGATCATATTGATTTCGTAGTTGTAAGAGAAAACACTGAAGGGCTTTATGCGGGCGCTGGCGGCGTGCTCAAAAAAGGCACTCCTGATGAAGTGGCGGTACAGGAATCAATCAATACGAGAAAAGGGGTTGAACGCTGTATACGGTACGCTTTTGAATGCTGCAGGAAGAGAAAAAAGATGAACAAGCTCACGTTGTGCGGAAAGACAAATGTCCTCACCTTTGCATTCGATCTATGGGAAAGGACCTTTTATGAAGTGGCAAAAGAGTACCCTGACATAAAAGCCGATTACGCGCATGTTGATGCAATAACAATGTGGTTTGTCAAAAACCCTGAATGGTTTGACGTCATTGTGACAGACGACATGTTCGGCGATATAATTACCGACCTCGGCGCCATGATCCAGGGGGGAATGGGCATTGCTGCAGGAGGAAATATAAATCCGCAGGGCGTCTCGATGTTTGAACCCATAGGAGGCTCCGCGCCGAAATACAAAGGGCAGAACATTATAAATCCCCTTGCCGCGATATGCGCCGGCGGCATGATGCTTGAGCATCTTGGTGAAGAAACATCGGGAAAGGCCGTAGAGCAGGCGGTCATTAAAGTTACTGCAAAGCATTTAAAGAGTCTTGCAGCCGGGAAGATGGGACTCACAACTACGGAAGTCGGAGACCTGGTTGCAAAATATGTTACAGAAATATAGGAGTTGAAATGTTAAAGAAGAAAGATAAATACATAGTTGCAGTTGTCGGCGCCACAGGCGCTGTCGGAAATGAGATGGTGGCCACTCTGGAGCAAAGGAATTTCCCTGTGGGAAAATTGCGCTTGTTCGCGTCTGAACGCTCGGAGGGAAAGACCATTGATTTCCACGGCAAGCCCGTAGCAGTGGAAATACTTACTGATAAAGTGTTTGACGGTATAGATATCGCCCTGTTCTCCGCAGGCGGTGACAGGAGCCTGGAATTCGCCCCGGCTGCGGCAAAGGCCGGTTGTGTTGTCATTGATAACTCAAGCGCATGGCGCATGGATCCAGGGGTCCCGCTTGTTGTGCCGGAGGTAAATCCCAATGACCTCAACTGGCATAAGGGCATTATCGCCAACCCGAACTGTTCGACGATCCAAATGGTTGTTGTTTTAAAACCCTTACACGATGCCGCAAAAATCAAACGGGTAGTTGTAACTACATTTCAATCGGTTTCAGGCACCGGGAAAAAGGCCATGGATGAACTGCTGAACCAGACCAAAGACATTCTTAATTTCAAAGACATTAAGCCTGTTGTTTATCCTCACCAGATCGCGTTTAACTGTCTTCCCCATATTGATAAGTTCATGGATAACGGCTATACAAAAGAAGAGATCAAAATGGTAAATGAAACGAAAAAGATTATGGGTGATGATTCAATTAAGATAACGGCTACTACTGTAAGAGTGCCTGTATTCAGGGGACATTCAGAGTCGATCAACATAGAAACAGAAAAAAAGCTGTCAGCTAATGAAGCCAGGGCCATACTTTCAACCGCGCCCGGAGTTATTGTTTATGACGCTCCTGAGAAAAATATATATCCTATGCAGACTATTGCTGCTAACAGGGATGAGGTATACGCAGGTAGAATCAGGGAAGACGATACAATAGAAAATGGTCTTAATCTCTGGATAGCCGCCGACAACCTGAGAAAAGGCGCGGCCCTGAACGCAGTCCAGATCGCCGAGGAATTGATTAAAAGGGCGTAATGTTTTATATTTCCCCCTTTGTAAAAGGGGGATGAAGGGGGATTTTTTAATAAATCTCCCCTAACCCCTCTTTTACAAAGAGGGGAACATCAAAAAACAAACCATGCAAAAAGTCGATTACATCATCAAAGCCGACTACTTACTCACAATGGAAGGGGACCTCTCCGTCATACGTGATGGGGCGGTGGCAGTATCAGGAAGCGACATCACAGATGCCGGGACGTTCTCAGATATTTCACGAAAATACACCTCGAACAATATCATAGACGGTAAGAACAGGGTTGTCTTCCCCGGTTTTATCAATACACATACTCATGCAGCTATGGTCTATTTTAGGGGAATTGCAGATGATCTCCCCCTGCAGGTCTGGCTTGAACAGCACATATGGCCCAATGAAATGAAATGGCTCAGCAGTGAATTCGTTGCTGACGCAATAGAACTCGCCTGCCTGGAAATGCTGAAAGCGGGAGTGACGACATATTCAGACATGTATTTCTATCAAAATACCGCTGGGAAGAAACTTGAAAAAATAGGAATGAGGGGCGTCCTCGGGTCGGGGATCATCGACTTCCCGTGGAAGGACGTGGCACAGACCCCTGATGATTATTTCAAAAACTGTGAAGAACTGATCAATGCATGGAAAGGCAATGAACTGATCACGCCCGGTGTAGCGCCGCACGCCACTTTTACCTGCAGTCCGGACAAGTATATTCGCGCAAAGGAACTGGCTGACAAATATGACGTTCCCCTGCATACGCATCTGGCTGAAACGCAGTTTGAGGTAGCGGAATGCCTGAAACGTTACGGCAAGACACCTGTTGAACACCTTGACTCAATCGGTTTTCTCTCTGACCGTGTCTCAGCGGCGCATTGTGTATGGTTGACAGACAGAGAAATTGAAATTCTTGCAGAGAAAAAAGTCGGCGTGGCCCACTGTATCGAGAGCAATCTCAAGCTTGCCTCCGGTATCGCCCCCCTTCCGAAAATGCTTAACGCAGGCGTCAAAGTAGCTTTCGGCACCGACGGCGCTGCAAGCAATAACGATCTGAGTATACTGGGAGAAATGTCTACTGCTGCCAAGGTCCATAAAGCTGTATCTCTGGACCCAACCGTAGTTGACAGCAAAACAACGCTTATGATGGCCACAAAGAACGGGGCTGAAATACTGGGATTCGGAGATAAAATCGGTTCAATCAAGCCCGGTAAAAAGGCTGACATAGTAATAGCCAATCTTGATAAGCCGCATCTGACTCCGCTTTATGATATTTACTCTCACATTACTTATTGCATGAGGCCCGGTGATATCGAGACCGTGATGGTAAACGGGAAGATTGTAATTGATAAGGGAAACCCGACTACACTGGACGAAGCAGAAGTTATCGCCAAAGCAAGGGCCTGGCAGAATAAGATCCAGGGTTTCTGACAGACGAGAAACCTGCAATAATTGAGTAACCTATTTTTTGGGAAAACCTATTTGAATAAGGTCAGGCACATCATCCACCAGACCGCATGTTCCACAGTCCGCTGAAGCTGCTGAAACAGTGCCAACTGGAACTTTTCCCCTGAGAGATTCTCTCGGTCCGGTCTTTCCCTCCCATTTCCCGCACCGTCCGCCGGTCCTGCCGATTATTTCATCATCATCGAGGACCTCGATTATCTCACAGCAATTAGGACAATCACCGCATTCGAAGCCCTTTGTATGGACGGGATGCCCGGATACCTCTTTCCCGCGAAATTTTGTCTTTTCTATAGAGGATATTGAAGCGATAATCGCGGCCCCATAGGCCCCCATGACCATATTGTAAGGCGGAAT
>CAYMUX010000008.1:0-49470 GCA_964393845.1 uncultured Nitrospiraceae bacterium | reverse complement strand
AAGAAGCTTGTAAATAACGGTATCCTCTAAGTGGCTTATCTCTTTTTTAAATTCGGGATCAAGAGATAGCGATAAGTCCTCTTTGAATAGCTCATAAAGCACCTTGTAATAAAGTTCAAATGGGGTGTATTTTCTATACAGGTTCTGAATGATATTTATGATATGTTCTTTCACGCTGACTTTTGACTTATCAGGCAGTTCAATTTTCTCTGATGCATCTTTACTCGACCACAGATCCTTAAACCAGGTAGTCAGTTCCCTGAAATCATTATCATTCCCTGTGCTTGCTGAATTTAATTCGATATTGCCGGACTCTCTGATTCCAAGTCCTGCATCGGTCACGTTGGAACTCCCGATAATATGGAAATTCTTCCGGGTGTCCGGATCATGGTACATATAGGTCTTTGCATGGCAGAAGTTTCGTTGAATAGTTTTGACCTGTACTTTTTCCTGCCTCAGAAAATCGACTGCCCTTTTAGCCGACTGATTGAGATTCAATACTTGAGCAATACCTAATGTGTCACTTAGAAGATTAATGACCTTATCCTGCTGATTATCTTCTTTAAGTAAATTGCCGAGAACCATGCGAAATCTTTCAGGACCATTCATCTCATCCTTTATTCTGGCAAGCGCGTTGACCGAAAAATAACCAGTAACTATATCGACCTTTCCGTGCTCGATGTAGTTACGCAGGAAGTCGTATACTGTCGAGTGATCGTTATCTTCTTTTTTTGTTTTGTTATCAAGCAGCATATAATTTTGGAATTATTTCAAACCGGTGCGTTTCCCCTTCAAAATTCAACGCTTAATTTTAATCGAAATCAATCTAAACAGCAAGAAAATCTTACATAAACAGGTAAATGAAACAGACTTGATAAAAGCATCTGAAAAGGTATTCAGACTTCATGAGGAGACAAGAGAATCTCTTGAATGGTGCCGGAGGCGGGAGTTGAACCCGCACGAGGTTGCCCTCACCGGATTTTGAGTCCGGCGCGTCTGCCATTTCACCACTCCGGCTTATTGATTTTAAAGGGTTTAAGGTTTTCTAAATTCGTTAGAGCATATTGTAGCAGATTTGCAGCAGTTATCCAATATCTCTGCGGTAAAATGCTTAGTCCCCCTTTGGCAAAGGGGGATGAAGGGGGATTTTGAAATAAAAACATTCATCAAAAAATCTCCCCTCTCCCCTCTTTTTCAAAGAGGGGAATCATCCCCCTCCCTGTAACTGAAGGCTTACTTACCGCAACGGGATTTACTATACAATACCGTTTTTGTGTGATATATAGAGATAGAGGAGGGTATTATTGGTTTTTTTATAGCAGTGACATGAAACAGAAAAATCAGATAATTCTCTGGATAATTATCGGGCTTGCTGCCGTCCTCCCCATCTTATTAACTCAGAACTATCCTGGAAACAGGACAACTCATTTTATCCTGGAGATTACAGGCGGCTTTCTCGCGCTGTGCACCGCGCTCTTTGCAGTCAACTGCTCCTTTGAGAGACGGGAGGGGCTGACGTCATATGTTATGCTCGGGTTCCTTGCCGCCGGCCTGACAGATATCCTGCATGCCCTCTTTGCAATGGGCATTCTGCTTCTTCCTGAGGCTTCTATGGAACACTTTTTATACGGCACATGGACGTTTGGACGAACATTGTTGGGAATTATACTTCTTTGGGGTCTGATGCGCACTTCAAGGGAACGGGGGTTCCGTCCTTCCACGCTCTGGCTTTCAATTCTCACAATTATTCTAATACCCTTAACAATATTTCTTTTTGCGCTGTTCCCCCTGCCGGTATTTACCATAAAAGAATTGAGCCTGATACACAGGCCGTGGGAGTTTTTAGCGCTGGTACTTTACATTGCCTGCATCATCGTCATTTTTAAAGGTAGTGAAAGAAGGCACAGTAAGTCGCTTCTCTCTTTTCTTGTACTGGGTGTTATTACCCAGTTACTGATGGCATTCTCTGCGGGACTTTTCAGTCCGTCATTTATCGGAAGCCATGTGTTAAAGGATATAAGCTATCTGGCAGCCGCAGCCTCATTTGCCTTATTGTCCTGGAAGAGATCTCGTTATTCGATAGAGGTATCATCGGTCCGTCAACTGGTATTAGGCTCAATCATGTTTTTACTCCTGTCATGTTCATTAGTTATAGCGCTTGGGCTTCAGAGAGAAGCATCATTAATGATAAATGAGCATATTAACGGCTTATTAAAAGAGATGAAGACCATAACAAATAGCCAGGTCAATGAAATTAAAGTTATGGAAAAGATTGAAATGAAGCATACGTCTTACCTGCTCATGGGACAGCTGTTTTTAGTTATTGGTTTCCTGCCGGTGCTTTTTATTATCGCTGTTGCCATGACAAGACGAAGCCTTAAACATATTCTCTCATTGACCGAGATGGCCGCGCGCATAAAAGACGGCAAGCTCCATGAGAGAGCGCATGTTGCCGCTGAAGATGAAACAGGCGCTCTTGCTATGGTATTCAACGATATGCTTGATTCGCTTGAAACATCGCAAAAGAAACTTCAGGAAGCTAATGACAGACTGGAATTGCAGGTAGCCGAGCGCACCGATGAATTAAATTCATCCCGGCAGATGCTGCAGGAGGTGCTTGACACTATTCCAGTCAGGGTTTTCTGGAAAGGTTTGAATTCAGAATACCTCGGCTGCAACAAACTATTTGCCAGGGACGCGGGCCTGAATAATTCCAGGGAAATCATCGGAAAGACCGATGACCATCTTGGATGGGCCAGGTATGCAAAAATTTACAAGGCTGAAGACCGCAAGGTCATGGAATTGGGAGTGCCGGAGCTGAACAGCGAGGTGCTGCAAAACACGGTCGATGGCAATACGATGTGGATCCGTATGAGCAAGGTGCCGTTAATTAATCAAAAAGGAAATATTATCGGCATCCTGGGGACCTACGACGACATCACTGAACGCAAAGAGGCCCAGGAGGAGCAGCAAAAGCTGGTAGCGCTTATCAGGCGAAGTGATGAGTTTATCGGCATGGCTGCGCCTGATGGCCGGATGATATTTGTGAATGATGCAGGGATAAATCTCGTCGGCTTGGACCACCGGGAAAAACCGTTGCCCGGGTCTATCTTTGAATACTTTCCTGAAAAGGACCTGACTTTTATGCGGGAAGTGATCTTGCCGACAATGATTGAGAAAGGCCTTTGGAAAGGCGAGTGCAGATTCAGGCAATTCAGGTCGGGCGGTGTAATTCCAGTTGATCTGAGCGCATTCACAATTGTTTCTCCCAAGACCGGCGATGTGCTGGCGCTTGCAATGGTTTGCCGCGATATCTCAGAGATAAAGGAATACCAGGAAAACCTGGGGCGGATGGTAGAAGAAAGAACGGATGAGTTGAGACTCGCTCTAAGAGACGCTGAACTTTCAAGAGACAGGATTGACGGAATATTGAAATCCGTTGCAGACGGCCTGATTGTCACAGACAGATTCAACAGGGTCATTTTGATGAACCGTTCGGCGGAGGAGCTGCTCGGAGTTCGTTCAAGCGAGTTGATTGACAAACCTATTGATTTTGCAATCCATGACAAAACACTCCGCGAGAAGGTCGTGAAAACACTTTCAAAAAAGGAAACGGGCTATCAATTTGATTTTACTCTGAACGGGACTAATTCAAGGTATCTCCGCTATATGCGCGGGCGCACTTCTGCAATATTTGACAGGGAAGGCATTCAGACCGGCACTGTCACCATCATTTACGACGTAACACATGAAGTGGAAATTGACAGAATGAAGACCGAGTTTATCTCCACAGCAGCACACGAGCTCAGGACGCCCCTAACATCCATCCGCGGTTTCTCCGAGATACTGCTCACAAAGGAACTCGCTCCAGGAGAAAACAGGAAATTCCTTACTTACATAAACGAGCAGTCAGTGAAACTCGGGAACATCATCAATGAGCTTCTGGACATTTCCCGCATTGAATCAGGCAAGGGGTTTACCCTGAATAAAGTTTCATTTTATATGGGAGAAGCAATAAGAAAGATAGTCCTCTATTTTGAGGGAATAACTAAAACACATACATTCGATATAGCGCTGTTCGGGGAGCCGGTAAAACTGTATGCTGACAAAGACAAGATGGAGCAGGTCTTAAAGAACATCCTGGGCAATGCAGTCAAATATTCACCCAAAGGCAGTCATATTAAAATAAGTGATGCGGTATTGGAGGGTCATTATCAGGTCACGGTCCAGGACCAGGGAATCGGCATGACACCTGAACAGGTCAATAAGATATTTGAAAAATTCTACAGGGCTGACATAAGTGACTCGGCCATTGAAGGGACCGGGCTTGGCATGACCATAGTCAAGTACATTATTGAGGCGCACGGCGGGGATATTCAGGTAGAAAGCAAATACGACAAGGGTACGACCGTGAGGTTTAAAGTACCGCTGTTAACACATCATAATAATAAAATGGAACCGACAGGGACCCTTATTTAGGAAATTAGTATGGCAACGGACAAAGACAGGGCGCTGCATGATTTGAACCATAAGCAATCTTTGAGCTACGCAAGAGATCTGACAAAGACCTACCGTGAATTGTGCAAGAGGATCAGAGAACTGGAGATACTGAACAATAAGAAAAAAGATTTCCTGGTCATGGCCTCTCATGAAATAAGGACACCTATTACCAAAATGTCATTAATGGTCGATTTCATTGAAGACCAGCTTGGCGCTGTAACAACTGATGATAAATCCTGGCCGGAAGGCTTAAGGACTTTATTAAAGCAATTGAAAAGGACGGCGTGGTCATTGCATACGATCATGTCCGAAATAATTTTAGCTGCCGAGCAGGACCGTAAAGATGTTCCTTATAATTTCAATGACCTGAATATTGCTTCCTTCATTGAGGAGCTGGCGCAGGAAATAACCCCGTTTCTGGAAAAAAGAAATCAGGAAATAATAACAGAATTTAAAGACAGAGACCTTTCAGCCAAAGCAGACAAGTTAAGAATGTTTGATGTGATATTCAATATAGTTCAGAATGCTTCCAGGTTCAGCGAAGACGGGAAAACCATCTATATCAGAACAAGAAAGAAAGATAAGATGGCTGTCATAGAAATTGAAGATAACGGCATAGGAATTGAAGAGAGTAAACTCGATGCAGTATTCTCTCCTTTCTATGAAGATATAGATATCATGGCGCATAAATCGGGGACCTTTGAATTTAAAAGTTCCAGGCTGGGCATGGGGCTGTACATAGCTAAACGTATAATTGAAGCCCACGGAGGCATAATAACCGTTGAAAGCGCTCCGGGGAAAGGGAGTAAATTTTCAATTTGTTTATTGCTCGGGCATGATACCTGAAAAGGAGAAATGATATGAAAAAAATACTTATCGTAGATGATCAGCAGCAAGTCAGAGAACTTGTCGAGGTAACACTAAGGGATGAAAACTACCGCATATTTCAGGCCGGAAGCGGTAAAGAGGCCGTCAAAACAGCCAAGAAAGAAAAACCTGAATTGATAATCATGGACATAATGATGCCGGGAGCCATGGACGGTCTTGAGGCCACACGTATTATAAAAAAAGATAGTAAAACTAGAGCATGCAAAGTAATCATGCTTACCGCAAAAGGCCAGGATGCCGACATAGAAAAAGGTTATAAGGCAGGGGCTGAAGACTATTTTGTAAAACCATTCAGCCCGTTGGAACTGATCAGGAAGGTGGAAGAAAGCCTGAAATAATAATGAGTAACCCAAATAATGCATAGCATAAATCAAATGAAAAAATGCGTTGAGGACATATCAAAAGTCTATAAGTCCGAGAAGGAAAAGAGGAAGGAACTTGAAGCTGCCAACCGTCAGCTCATGGAATATGCTGAAGCCTTGAACAGGACTCTTTCCGAGTTGAAAGGTAAAAATGAAAAGCTCGGGGCGCTGGCACTTGAACTGTCCAGCGTTGAGGAGCGTGAGCGCGGCAAAATCGCCGAGGACCTTCATGACCACATAGGACAGACGCTTGCCATGGCAAAAGTGAAACTACAAGAGTTAAGCAAATCAGCTAAAAAAATCGATACAGCCAAACTGGATGAGATTGAAGGGTCCATTAATAAGGCAATCTCCTATTCTCGTTCCATGATGTTTGAGATCAGCCCTAATGCGCTCCTCGAACTGGGCTTTGTCGAAGCTGTAGAGTGGCTGGTTGAACATATTCATGATAAGTATGGTCTCGATATTAAATATTCACACTGTGAACAGGCCAATCCGATGGATTGTAATGTAAGTATCATACTTTTTAAGGCCATACGCGAACTGCTTGTAAATATTGTAAAACACGCCCGCACCGTCAAGGCTGAAGTGACGGTTGCAAATTACAGAAACAACGTCAACGTAACCGTTCAGGACAAAGGCTGCGGCTTTGATCCTTCTGAAATGCACCCGTTAAGCGCAGGTAAAATTAAGTTCGGATTATTCAATCTGCAGCAGAGAATAATTAATGCCGGCGGGAGCATTAATATTGACTCTTCAGCAGGCCGGGGAACACGGGTATTAATAACCTTGCCACAAAAAATGACGGTAACCGGCAGGGCACGGATAAAATGATACCATTAAAAGTAGTTATCGCTGATGATCACAGGATAGTGCTTGAGGGCCTGAAGATGCTGCTTCAAGGCCATAAGAATATTGAAGTTGTCGGCGAGGCTGCTAACGGGCGCAAGGCAGTAGAACTGACATTGCGACTGAAGCCGGACATTGTCATTATGGATATCACCATGCCTGATATGAACGGTATTGCCGCAACAAGGGACATACTCGACCGGGAACCGGGCATAAAAGTACTGGCGCTTTCAATGCACTCGGACAAACGTTTTGTTTCAAAAGCGCTCAGGGAAGGAGTTTCAGGCTATGTGTTGAAGGAATGCTTTTCTGCCGAACTGGTCGAGGCCATCAATACAGTGGCGTCAGGGAAAATTTATCTGAGCCCTCAGATAGCAGATGTTGTAATAAGAGATTACAGAAAACAGCTCCTGGACAAAGAATATTCCGTTTATTCAGTCCTTACAAAAAAGGAACGAGAGACATTGCAGCTCTTTTCCGAAGGCAAGACTACAAAAGAAATAGCCCATATATTAAAGGTAAGCATAAAGACCGTCGAGACTCACCGGAGCAGAATCATGGAAAAACTTGATATACACAGCATTGCCGAGCTTACCAAGTACGCGGTGCGGGAGGGTCTCACCTCCCTTGAATAGCAAGTGATGGAGAACCGGAGTATTACAATACTCAGGTATTACGAAGTTTCATGTCAGATATTACCTGACTAACAAATCACGCCGGACAAAATATAATCAAGATTACAATACAGGCAAAAGCCTGTCAGCATAAGTTGCCTTCGGGCATTAATAATGTCGGATAAAAGCAGGTACCGTGATGAAACATTTTCATAAGTATCAAGATAATACCGTCAACTACGTCAAAGGAAAAATACAGATCCTGAATCTGACAATTTTACTCGGAATTATAATTGTCCTTTTTATTGTATTAAAGTTTACCTATCAATTTTTGGATTATGTCCCTAATGGTTCAGTTTCAGTACTGCTGTTAATGCTGGCAACACTGACGGGAATAATTTACGCCCTATCCAGAGTCACAACCGTACGGGCCATTAATGCAATAGAATCCTTCAGCAGTAAACTCAATATCCTTCTGTCCACATCACGGGATGTGCATCGGATAGATTACAGTGATGTTCTTATCGGAAACATTGTTGAAAGCGCGGTCAGTATAACAAATGCCGACGGCGCTGCTTTAATGATTGTAAATGGAAAAAATATATTGATTAAAACCGCAAAAGGCATCGTTGACAAGCAGCTTGAGAATCTGCCCTTTATACAATCAAACGGCATTGCGGAAAAAGTAATACATAGTGGTGATAAAATTAATATCGCCGATATCAGGAAAACCAAAATATATTTATCCGACATGGACCGCAAAATCATAAAAGGAGCCAACTCACTTCTCTGCATCCCTTTAAGCGTGGACGGCAAACAGATAGGCGCATTGGAATTAATCAAGCAAAAAGAAGGGGCTTTTAACAATGAGGATGAAGACATGCTGCAGTATTTTGTCGAGCAAAGCTCCCATGCAATGAAAAAGAATATATTATGCGAAGACTCAAAAAACTTTGAAATCCACCTTACAAACATTCTCATCGAAGCAATTGATATGCTGACCGGTAAAAAAGGCCACTTAAAAAGGACAGTAAAATACGCGATGTTAATCGGTCAGGGTGCCGGCATGTCAAAAAATGATCTTAAAACTCTGTACCGTGCGTCCATGCTCCACGACATCGGCTTTTTAAAAATACATATGGACGAAATAACATCGGTCGAACAATACAATGCACATGCTTTTCTTGGATTCAAGATACTGGAGCAGATCACTTTCTACAGGGACATTTCTTATCCTGTTCTATACCATCATGAAAGGTTCGACGGCACAGGCTATCCCAAAGGCCTTTCAGGAGAAGCGATCCCCCTGATCTCCAGGATTATCAGTATTGCAGAGGTATTCGATGTGATGATGAACAGGAAAACACATGAAAGCAAAGCAAGAAAGACCGAAGATAATATCACTCGTGATGAAATGAGGTTCAATGTGGCAATATCAGAGCTCAAGAAAAATGCAGGCACACAGTTCGACCCCCATCTTGTGGATGTTTTTATTAAAAACATATCGGAAGATGACCTTGAAATTGACAAGACAATATCCAACTCACCCACAATGGGTGACTATGCCTTAGGCAAGGAATATTCGATTAAATTTACTAAGAATTAATGTAATCATTACTAATGCGCTCATAAGTAAAGACACATTAATTAGTCGTCATGCCCGAAGTTCTTAATCGGGCATCCAGTTCTTTAACTGTCTGGATTCCCGCTTACTGACTGCGGGAATGACAGACAAAAGAATAAGTGTCATATTGAATGCAAATTGGAATAAATCGAAAATAATTTGAGAACTTAATTTTTATAATGGAGGTCTATGAATCACAATGATAACGAACAAGATGAAAATAAGTGAAGAGAAAAAGGAAGAAATATTAAATAAATTTTTGCCCTTTATCAAATATATGGCCTACAAGCTGGCGCAGAAACTCCCTGCTCATATCACTATTGACGACCTCAAAAGTGTGGGTGTTATGGGATTAATGGATGCAGTCGAAAGGTTTGAACCGGGCAGGGTCGGGCTCAAGTCATTTGCAGAAATACGGATAAAAGGCGCCATGATCGATGAACTGAGATCAGCGTCGTGGATCCCAAGATCACTTATGAAGAAGATTAAAGAAATTAACGCCGCTCGATCAGAACTTGAGCAGACTCTCGGCAGAATGCCTGATGATCAAGAGGTGGCGGATTTCCTGAAAATGCCTCTTGATGAATATTTCAGGATACTTCAACATACAACTTCCTGTAATACCGTCAGGCTGGAAAATTTAAAAAGCAGCAAGTATGAAGACAGTAATTTGGACATAACGGAATGCATAGCGGACCCTTATGCCAAAAGCTCTCTCAATCTCCTTGAGGAAAAAAGCAAAAATGAAAATCTTAAGAAATTATTAAATACGCTGCCGGAGAAGCAAAGGATGGTCCTTTCCTGTTACTATTTTGCAGAACTTACAATGCATGAGATAGGCAAAGTACTGAATGTGACAGAATCGAGGATCTGTCAGATCCATGTCGACGCGATCAAGAATCTCAGGACCAGAATAAATAAGTCATGTTGCACTTATGAAATAACTAATTGAGCGGTTGTAGGTACGTTCCTGTTCCGCATTAAAAAAACATGCCGGAAGCTCATTATTTTTCCTGTGGTAATGAAGACATTCACAGCACCTGTTTTTTCTTTCACAAGCCCCGTAGGTACAGTTACAATATGGATTATTTTTTTCCATCTTGCATTCCATATAACAAATCTCCTGTTCTTGTATTTTCATTAAGATAAGTAAACCGTGGAATAATAATCAAGAACATAGTATTTTTCTCAAGTTATTAGGAGTCGGATATTTATATTGTCGGTTAAAGTATTTACCTTTTATTACCGATTATCATTAGTAGATACATCTAAATAATTACGCTGTTAAGCGAGAATAAAGCTGACAAATAAAGGAAAATCATGTTTGTAATAATAGGAATGGTTGTTGTCCTTGTATCTGTTATAGGCGGTTATATCCTGGAACATGGGAATCTCAGTCTCCTTTTTCAGCCGGTTGAGCTTCTCATTATCGGCGGCGCCGCGCTCGGCGCATTCTTCATCTCTTCTCCCTCAAAAGTAATAGGTCTTGTCATGAAAAATATCTCCAAAGTTTTTTCCGCCAAAGGCGCAAGCAAAGGTGAATTTCTTGAGATTCTTGGAGTCATGAACGCAATATTCACTAAAATGAGAAAAGAAGGTCTTATAGCGATTGAAGGTGATATTGAAAATCCCGAACAGAGCCCTATATTCACAAAATACCCGAGTATTCTCAAAAATCATCATGCAGTCAGTTTCATATGTGATAACCTTAAGGTAATCATCTCTGCAAATGTCACCCCCTTTGAGCTTGAAAATATAATGGAGCTCGAAATGGAGTCACATCATCACGAAGCCATGATACCGGCCCACGCTGTAGCGAAGATTTCAGACGGCCTGCCCGCCCTCGGTATCGTTGCGGCAGTCCTTGGCGTCATTCTCACTATGGCAAAAATTTCAGAGCCGCCGGAAGTGCTGGGGCACAGTATCGGTGCGGCGCTTGTCGGAACTTTTTTGGGAGTTTTATTGAGTTACGGCTTCGTGGGTCCTGTAGGGACACATCTCGAACACATTGCAGAAGAAGACATGATCCTCTTTCAGGTCATCAAGATTGCGCTTGTGTCCTTTGTCGGAGGTGCAGCGCCGCAAATAGCGGTTGAGTACGGAAGACGCGTAATTCCTTCAGGCGTAAAACCCAGCTTTAACGAGCTTGAAGAAGCCATGAGAAAATGAAGGCCAACAAATCAATAATAGTCAAGAAAGTCAAAAAAGTTCATGGGGGAGGACACCACGGCGGCGCATGGAAGGTAGCTTATGCCGACTTCGTGACGGCCATGATGGCTTTTTTTTTGCTGATGTGGCTCTTAAACATGACTTCCGATGAAAAAAGGGCGCGTCTTTCCTCATACTTTAAATATTTCAGTATATATGAGAGCGGCGGCACATCCTGGATGGACAAATCAAGCGAGATATTCGGAGAGTCCGGAGAGAACAAGCAGAAAGTTTTTACTGCCAGGCAGACAGATACTGATAAAAATGCAGATGCAAATGATTATAAGTTACAGCAAGAGGTAAATGGGTTAAAAGATGATCTCCAGGAAAAACTCGGAGACATGAAAGATCAGGTCCTGATTGATGTAGTTGATGAGGGAATCCGAATACAAATGACCGATAAAGAAGGCAGTTTAATGTTCGAACGGGGCAACAATAAATTAACGCCAAAGGCAAAACAAATTCTTAAAGTAATAAGTGAGGATATCAAAAATCATCCAAATAAAATCATCATAGAGGGTCATACCGACTCACTGTCTTATGCCGGAAGCCAATACAGCAACTGGGAACTTTCTACTGAAAGGGCCTCATCAGCCAGAAAAGAACTTGAGGCAACCGGACTTGACCCGAAAAGGATCACCCGTGTTGCAGGTTATGCGGATACGGACCCTCTTATCAAAGATAATCCGCAAGACCCTCGAAACAGACGAATCAGTATTACCCTCAGCGGTCCCCAAAACAGCGGCTCAAAGAAAGCTAACCTAAAAGCGATTGAAGTAAAAAGTAACGAGAAACAGTTAAGAGAAGCATCTAAAGAACTTATTTCCATATTAGACAATGGGATTCCGGCAAAGAAGGAAGACCGGGCGATAATCGACATTGTCAAGGGAATCTATAACAAAAATAGTAATAACATCATCAAACGAGATGAATGGCCTGCTCTTCGTCCAATAAAAAAGAACTCCCCTGTTTTGAATGAAGAAGATAAGAATCATGTTATCAAGAAAGAATATTACTCTCTTATTGAGGGAGCCCCGTCAGTGTCTGAAAAAGAGGAAATTGACACTGCTGATAAAATTAATAATAAAAAGGAAGAGAATAAGCCCTTTATTAAACAATACGAATGGCCTGCTTTTCGTCCGATAAAAAAGACCGCCACTGAAATGAATGCAGAAGATAAGGCCTCCGTAAACAAGAAGAATGATTACGATTCAATAATTAAGGAAGGTCAATCGACATTGAAGAATGGGAGTAAAAAATCAACAGATAAAGATCAATCTAAACGCGACGAAAGAAAGAGCAAAGAGCCCCCGGTCACAAAAATTGAAGGTAAAAGACCGGCTGTAATCAAGGAGCTTTCAGAACCGATAATAATAAAAGAAAAGCTGTTCTCCATAACACCAAATGGAAAGTGATTAACTTGTCTGTGGGAGCCTGATAATAAATGAAGTGCCCTCTCCCAATACGCTCCTCGCCTCTATTGTTCCCCCCTGTTCGGCTATAATGCCGTGCGCAATTGAAAGACCCAGGCCTGTCCCCTTGTTTACAGGCTTTGTGGTAAAGAAAGGATCAAAAATCTTCGGCAGTATTTCATGCGATATTCCCGTGCCGTTGTCGGATACCTCTATTAAAGTAATTTTTGATTTAGTATCGAAAGACGTTTTAAACTCAATCTTTCCATGCCTGTTTGTTTCTGAAATAGACTGTTCCGCATTAATCAGCAGGTTAAGGATCACCTGCTGTATCTGCTGGCGGTCAACCGAAACATACAGCGTTTTCTCATAGTTTCTGATTATTTCAATGTTGGTCGATTTCAGCCAGTATTCATGGAGTTCGATAGTATTGTCTATTATGTCATTAATATTTTCAAGACTCTTTTGAGCGGGGTTCTGCCTTGAAAATGTAAGCATGTTTTCAACAATTCTCTTGCACCTGATCGCCGAATCATAAACATTCTGCAGGTATTTTTTTGTGGTAATATCTTCATTCTTCATCAGCAGCATTTCGGTATATCCTATGATACCCGTCAGAGGATTGTTGATCTCGTGAGCTACTCCGGATGTCAGTGTGCCGAGAGATGATAATTTATCAAGATGATAAACCTGGTCCTTCAGCCTGCGGGTTTCCGTAATGTCTCTCATTATATATACGACAGCCTCACGATCATCAAAATATATCGGGTAGCAGCTTATTAAATAATCCATGTCCTTCAGTGTTCTCTCGACGGAACGCTGGGCGCAGCTGTCTTTGCCTTCCGGCAGCATGCACCATTCATGCGGTCCACTCAAGCCGAAAAGTTCATAGTAAGGTTTCATTATTATATCTGCCGGCTCCTTGCCGAAGAGGTTTGCAAAGGCCTTGTTTGTCCGTAAAATTTTATAGTTAGTATCAATAACAAAGAGATAGTCGGTTATAGCATCAATAATGTTCTGCCACCACTTCTGACTTTTATATATTTGCTTGAATAAAATTGATTGCTGCTCAAGCTCATCCTCTTTCTCTTTCATTGGAATAGTATACCTTTTTTTCATATAGGTTCTTTTTTGCTTTCTGTTTCACTTAGAATTACTATATCAACCCTCCTGTTTTTTGCCCTTCCTTCCGGCGTATCATTTGACGCTACAGGTTTATACTCAGAATAACCTATCGTGGATATTCTGCCTGGTGGAATATTATTAGCATACATCAAATATTTTGCAACATTTATTGCACGGGAAGCCGACAGTTCCCAATTAGAAGGGAATTTATCGCTGCGTATGGGAACATTATCCGTATGACCTTCTATCCGTATCATGTTGGGATATTGCAGCATGGCGGAAGCTATTTTATCCAGCGCTCCTTTGGATTCTTCTTTAAGGTCCGAGTCGCCGGTCCCAAAGAAGTATTTGTCTGCAACAGATATTACAACGCCCCTGGTGTCCCTTTTTACATCAATCGAGCCCTTTGAGTCTGTGATAAACGTCCCTAATATTTCCTTGACATTTGATTCTACCTCAACGTCGGCAGGGACAAATATCTGCACCCCCTCTATAACGGAGATTGCATTGCCGCGTGCCCCCTCAACATTAAAAGCGGACCTCATTGAATCCACAAACTTCCCGAGTTTGCTTGTGTCAATGTTGCTGATGGCATACATTGCCGTAAAGAAACAAAAGAGGAGCGTGACAAAATCAGCATAGGACACCATCCAGCGCTCGACATTCTCACTCTCCTCTTCCTTTTTCAGTCTCTTTCTCATAACTCTTTAACTCTAAAAACTCTATTAACTCTATTTTTCCTTTGAGAGAAATGAACTGAGATATTCCCTGAGATAAAAAGGGCTTCTTCCAGCCTGTATCCCCAGCACTCCCTCAATTATCATCTCCCTTAGAAAAATTTCATGTCTCATATTATTAATCATTTTTTTTGCGATCGGGAGAAATATCAAGTTTGCCGAAGCCACTCCGTATATCGTGGCAACAAATGCAACGGCAATGCCGGAGCCGAGTTTAGTCGGGTCACTGAGATTTTCCATTACGTGAATAAGTCCTAATACTGCGCCTATTATTCCTATTGTCGGCGCATATCCCCCTGCTGCTTCGAAGACCTTTGCCGCCCTGCTCCTTTCTGTCTCGAAGGTTCTGTTCTCCTGTTCGAGTGAATTATACAGGACTTCCGGATCAATTCCGTCAATTGTGAGCCTGAGCGCGCGCCTGAAAAAACCATAATTGATATTATTTAATTCACTGTCAAGTGATAATATGCCTTTTTGCCTTGCTGTAGTGGCATAATGTACGATATCTCTGATTATCGAATGGTCGTCCGGCAGAAGCTTTTCATCATAGAAAACATTTCTGAGCATCTGTGCAGACAGCATAATATCTTTCAAAGAAAAGCTTAAGAATGTTGCGCCAAGCGTACCGCCAAAGACTATTAATGCCGCAGACCCCTGAGCAATGGAATTAATCCTTCCGCCCTCGATGAAGTTGCCGGCCAGGATTGCCGATATACCCAGAAGGATTCCTATGGCGCTGGCTTTATTCATTTGTCTCCGATTCTCTGAACCTTCTGATTGTCTCCCTCTGGTTGGAGAGAGTATATTGAATAATTTCATTTCTCACTGAATCGCCCATATTGAGATATTCAAGTGAAACTTCGAATTTATTCTCTTCCAGCGCCTTTACTCTTTTTACTTCTCCATATGCAAGTACGGCAACCGGCGGGTGTGTCGGCAAAAGAAGCTTAATCTCCATAATATCATTAACGTTAACAGGATGATTGATCATAAACCTGATGCCTGAAGCGCTGATATTGACAAACGTCTTCTCATCTTGAACAAGACCTTCTCTTTCAGTAATGAAGTGATTGATGATAAAATCGAGCTTGGTTTTTATCTCCGACATCATGCTGTAAAGTTTTGTATTTCCCGGATGGTCCGATATGCTTTCTTCCATAGCTGATTCCGATGATCCCGTTACATCCATCAGTGAAAACATCCTGGAACCGACAACTGATTTCCGGAATTCCTCACTCTTTTCTTTATCTAAATGAATAGGGTTAGCGACAACCGATATTATATCGTCTACCCTGAAATAGCTTCGTTTCTCACTGTCCCCGGCCTTATGGTCTTTTTCATCCGACATTTATTGCCTCCTTTCCTTCCATGTGTTGGTATTGTAGGGGCAATTCATGAATTGCCCCTACATTTCCGTCATAGTTTTATGACTTATATTAAAAACCTGCTTGTCATAATTATTTATTTTTCAGATCGTTAACAAGATTACTGTACTTTTTTACATTTCCATTTACATTTTCGGAAGCCGGCCTTTCCTTTAACATCTCATCATTCGCATCATCAATCCCGGGATTTCCCCGTTTTTCATTCCTTTCAAATGAATTATTTCTTTCATGCCTTCTCTTGATGTCATTTGAATTTTTCAAAGCCTCAAAATTCCGGTATGTCTCTTTCAGCTCATTTGTCAGATTGTCATTTTCCTCATATAGAGCCGCCACTTTATAAGCGTTTCTGACGACCAGCAATAATTGCTGCATAACAAACGGTTTGACTATATAGTCATACGCGCCCTCTTTCATTGCATCAAGCGCCGTATCAAGAGTCCCATAAGCAGTCATAAGAACAACGGCAATCCTCGGATTGATTTGTATTGCTGTTCTTAAAACTTCCATGCCGTCAGCGCCCGGCATTCTCAGGTCTGTAAGTACCAGTTTTATGTCCTCCAGCCTGAGAAGTTTCAATGCAGCCAGCCCGTCCTTCGCAGTAACAACAGCATATCCCTCATCTGTGACGAACCTGGAAATGACGTCCCTTACTATTTCATCATCCTCTGCAATTAGAATCTTAAATTTACGCTTATCCACTTTGTTTTAAATCTCCTTTATCCCACGCCTGCCGGACTTGAAAATCAAGATCTTTAATTTCGTTTTTCGTAATCCCTCAGTTACGGATGCTGATATCCCCCCCTTTAGCAAAGGGGGGCGAGGGGGGATTTTTATATGACTCTAAAATCATTCATTATAAAATCTCCCCTAACCCCTCTTTTCCAAAGAGGGGAATTATCCAATTCACCAGTAACTGAATGGTTACCATTTTTCCTCCTGAAAAAAATTCCGGATGGCTTACGCATCATACTCCAATATTTTTTCATCCAGTGCGCCGAGCCATTCGTCTTCTTTCATTAACAGAGGTGAAAGTTCATACTCAATAAGGTCTGACAGCATTATCCAATCCTTTGCTTCCAGCGCTGAATTCATCTCATTGAACAGGTTTAGGCCTGAATCCTGTGACATAATAGGATCTGACGGTAAACCAAAGCCGTCAAAGAAACTCATCCCATCCTTGAGCTCCTTTATGAAATCTAAAAAGCATTCCAGCTCTTTAATATTATGAATAAAATTAACAAACACGGTTTCATTTTCTCCCATCCTCAACGGCTGAATGTTGTCAGTAAATACCTCTGAAAGTTTTTGTGCCGAATATCTGGCATCCCTGACACTTTCTTTTATGGCATTAAAAAGTTCCGGCTTCTCAGTTCCTTTTTTTAAATCATTCATTTTCTCCTCCTGTTCAGATAGTTGTAATTTGTTTTTTTCTTATACCTATTGACCTGTACAGACTCTATTTAGTCGTCAATTCACAAGTCTTGTCCTCTGATCCTGCCTCCAGCAAATGTGTTATCTTTATCATTAATTGCAGCATGTTCCCGGCCCTGATTATTAAATCCGAATAAGTCATACATGATGCTTTTGATAATGTTCTTAAATCACTTCCTTCTAATGCTTCCTTTGCGTACATGAAAATTAATGTCAACGGCCTGAGACATGGAGTTGTATAACCAACCAGTTCTATTTCGCTGTCAATGGACTCAACTTTCTTCCATATCTCCTTTATCTTATTTACATTCAAATCATCTTTTGCAGCTTCATCTCCGATAAGGCTGACAAGATCCAGACCTTCTTTCGATAAACTTACAAGATTTGAGAGGGCCTCAATTTCCTTGCGTATCGAAAGGATGGTCTCATCAGCGTGACTGAATTCGTGATAAGCGGATATCTCTTTACATATATTTTCGTACATATCCGGTTTTCCGTTTGATGGAATAGAATCCATATTCCACACCTGCCTGTAAAGAATGCGGTAAAGCGCTTCTTTACTGAGATGATGCTTGATAAGGGGATCAAAGCCTAAATAACCGTCACCTTTAAAATGTGATCTAAAAACCTGCAAATTATTCCATACTGCGGAATCGGACATGAAAGGCGTTTCTTTTCCCTCAATAGCCGCCCTGGCGACTTCAAATATGGCAGAGGGTTTAATTACCGTCTTGCATACCATATCCGTACACTGTACATCAAAACCGCAGGGAACACAGGGCAAGTCCGCCTGAACTACATAGTGTCCCTCTCCATATGGCCCTGTTTCCATGAAATGGACGTTTGCTGTTGATATATCGATGACCTTTGTCCCTACTGAAGTAGCTATATGCAGCGGCCCAGTATCATTACTTATAAAAAGCCTGCATTTCCTGAGCAGGGCAGCGAGTCCGACAAGATTAGTCTTGCCTACAAAATTTACATGCTTTACATTGGCATTCCTCTTAAATTGATCTGCAAGGTCCACTTCTCCGGGAGAACCGAAAAGCAGTATTTTTGCGCCGAAGGCGCCAGCGATCATATCGGCAAGCTCCGCATACGATGATACCGGCCATGTCTTATCACTTTTACTCGCGCCTAAATGAAACCCGATAAGCATATCACCCTCGCAAACCCCTTCTTTAATCAGAACGGATGAAGCCTTAACTTCTTCCTCTGCCGGGACATTATAAATCAATCCCTTAATTCCCGGTTTTACGGCCCCGATTTTCAAATACATGTCCACTAGATGAAATGGATTGTATATCCTGTTGGGAATTACGTTAAAAAAGTATCTCATCCATGGATGTTTAATTATCCTGTGCCCTTCAGGATCAATTGTAAAACCTCTTACTTCCCCTGTCCTGACGAAAGATGTTAATAACGCGCTGATCGGCGAATGGGTAACATTTATTGTCAGATCATATTCCTTCGAGTTTATTCTGCTTATTAATCCTTCTAATAAATTATAATTTTCCACTAAAGAATATTTATTCCCTACAAGTCTGTTTCGATAATCCTTCATGTCAAAAACAATAAGATCATCGATATAGGGAATGCCTTTACATATTTCGGTAAATGCGGAATTAATCAGGAGGGTGATTTTTGAACCGTGATGCTTCTCTTTAAGACCGGCCATTAACGGCGTTGTCTGAAGCAGATCTCCCATTCGCGTGAGGTTTATGATCAATATTTCTTTCATGTCGCTTACTTCACAAACTCATTCATTATCATCAATAAACCCTCAGTTTTTGATATATCTCCTTCGCCCTTCGATATCTCCCCGGCAATATCGGACAGGGATATTTTCCTGCGTTTGGAAAAGCGGGACAAATATTTTCCCAGATCCGAGTCCTCTCCTGACTCTTTGACCAGACTCTCCACATCTTCTCCTCCCCTGGTCCACAGGGGACGTTCAAGACCTTTCCCGGCAACAACCTCCAGCATATCATTCATCCTGTTTTCATATGTGTGTTCTTTGAGCGCCCGCTGTCTGCCTCTCTGTACTATCAGTTCTCTTTCTTCAGGGTTATTTAAATAATATGTAATCTTACTGCGCAGATCATTAAGGTCATCGAATACAACAATTTCTTTATCTGCATCAAACAGGTCCTCAAGTCCTGAACGCCGGTCCGCAAGCTGAAATCCTCCCGAGCTTATTATCTCAAATGTCCTTGGATTAACAAAATCCCCGAAAGGATTAATCCCTTTGTGGTAGGTTGAGGAATGCAGATTAATATTTATCCTGGTTGCATTAAATATCTTCACTATTTCATCCGTTTCAATCCTTTCGCCTGATCTCTGAACACACGCCGCGAGAGGTGAATTCATGTCCCAGTCCGTCCCCCAGATCTTAAGATCAAAATCAAGGAGGCCCAGCAAAAAATGCCTCCTGTTATAATATCCGGCGCCCGCAAAGGAGACATCACTGCCGTAACATTTTTTTTCTTCATCTGACAATTGAACAGGCTGATGAATGTCAGGATATGCAGCCATGGGAAGGTAATGAAAGTTCTTTATTCCCGCCCTCTCAAGTTCAATAAAAAATTTGTCCTTCTGGATAGTAAAAAAGAAATCATAGTGTCCTGCAATCTGCTTCCAGTAATCCATGAGCATGAAATCCTCCACAAACCAGTATGCCGTGGTGACCCTCTGCCTGCGGAGCTGCTCAAGGCAGCCGGGCGTTAAAGGCGCCTGCGCCAGCGCGAGCACCATATCCGGCTGAAACGCTTCACACCTTGACATAACCACTTCCGATGCAAATGAAGAAAGAAGGTCCATAAGCCTGTTGTATCTTTGTCTGTTTGATGCTATGTCTTTAGCTAAAAAGAGCATATCATTAAATCGGCTGTTATCTATTAATTCAACATTATGGCCCATTTTTCTCAGCGCTGATGAACAATACCTGGCAACAGGAAGAGAGCCTCCATAAATAGGGCCTGCAACAAGGATTTTCAATCCCTGATTCAATGTCTCTCTTGCCCTTAATCCGGCGAGTACATTATCAAAATAATCACGGTCCAGATTTACAGACGGTTTATGCTGCAAAACCGCAATCTCGTTTTTGATAGATGGAATCTTACCGTCTGTTACTATTCTTAACTGCGGAAGTATAGAAGTTAAGTCAACCGTCTCCAGTGCTATTTTTAATATGTCTAATCTCGGTTCAAAAACAATGACCTTCTTCTCCGTGATTCTGCAAAGTTCCAGCAGATGATATCCAAGCCCGAAACCAAGAACACAGATAGATGACGCCTTATGGATCTCTTCGGCATAATGCTTCCCCCACGTCTTTGCCTCCATGAAAGGATTATAAAGACTGTGAAAACTGATATTACTCACCTTTAAAGACGGGGCGTTATTTTTGGCATTAACTATTTCCATATCCGGTCCAGGGCCTTTGCTCAGGACAGCATTTGCCAGTTGAGGGTCTGTCAGTTTAAGCACAGCTATATTCTTTTCAAAAATCATTTGTTTTTTCTCAATAACAATCCTGTCATAAAATAAACCTCATTGGTTATAAAGCAAATCTCTTGCCAATATGCAGGGGGTCGGCACCCAAATGGTTAAAAGCTAATAAGTGCTTGATTAATAATGCATTATGATATTGGAATCGCTTCTACATATTTTTTTAAATTTTTCTGATGCATATTTAGTCAATTTATTGACATCAATGCAGTTATTCTGTCCAGTGTGTTTCCTGTGAGACAATCAGCGACAGGGAAAGAGTGGAGAAGTGCCGTGGAAACAATAATCGGGCAATACAGGGAAAAGCACCACATTCATACTGATCAGCAAACTGTATTAGAAAGAATGAAAGATAATGAAAGATAATGTGAGAAAATACGCTGATTATCTGGAATCAAAAAAGAGCATCAGGTATTAAATTTTTGTGTACTTCTTGATCATCTGTTCATACAGCCTCAGATAATCCTGACTCATCCTTCGAGCCGTAAAATGATTCTCCACATGCTCCCTGCATTTTTTAGGATCAATCTGATTTAAAGATTTTATGCAGTCCTTCATTTCTCCGAGTGTGTTGCTCATGAATCCGGTAACGCCCTGCACCATTATTTCCGGCATAGCGCCTATAGAAGCAGTCAAGACGGGTGTGCCGCTGGCCAAAGCCTCAATCACTACAAGACCAAAAGGCTCAGGCCACCTTATAGGAGACAGCAGTGCCCTTGCCCTCGCCAATAATTCTGCCTTTTCTACACCCCCCACAGGACCTATATATTGAATATGGTCATTCAGCAGCCCACTTATTAATTTGTAATTGTCAGGGAAAAGAAAATCTCCTGCTATAATCAATTTCAATTTCAAGTCCGTGGCAATTTTTATTGCGTACAAAAGCCCTTTTGCACCCCAATCCACTTTCCCCAAAAAAAGAAAATAATCATCCTTTTCTTCCGAGTATATATAATCACCTAAATCTATTCCATTATAAACATATGGATTTTCCGGTCTACAGCAAAAATTTCTGTGTGCATTACTTACAAAAGAAGAGTATTCATCGAAATGTTTTCTCTTGACCGATGCATCAAATTCTCTAAGCAAAGGATTTCCATGAACAGTCTTTAGCGTCGGATAACCGTAATCCAGATTCGATAAACAGTGTATATGCACTATATCCGTGTCTGCGGGTATCATGTCTCGAAAGTCAATCGGATTTTCTTCAATCCTGCCATTAGGAAAATCCGGAAAAAACACCTTTTCAGCAAAAGGAACATTAGAGCCGTGAGGACCAAAAAAATATATCTTGTGACCCTCCAAAGCCAGTTCTTTGATTAACCAGTAAATAACACGCTCGGTTCCTCCATAATGCGAAGGAGGGACAATGCCCGGTGAAAACATGCTGATATTCATATCTTCTACTTAATGATATTTTTATTATTTAAAGTTATTGATTCATTTATATCTTTGCTTCATGAATTCAATCATGCTATTCATTCTGTGTTTGTATGTATGCTCTTTCAGTACCCTTTCTCTGCCTCTCAATGCAACCTTCTGTCGTTCGTCAGGATATTTCAGATAAAACTTAACAAGCTCAGGTATTTCACTTTTATCTTTATAAGTTATTACTTCACTCCCGACATCAAAAAGATCTTCAAGGCCCTTCTGGTAATCAGTCAGCAAAAAAGCCCCGCATGCCGGGACGTCAAAGACCCTTTGATTCACGGCTTCACTCATCTGACGGCTCGTTGCATTAAAATTAATCTTGCAGGCGTTATAAAACAGGGGCAGTTCTTTATAGTAATTCAGCGGCGGAAACAACTTAAAGCCTTTATCGCCAAGCAGTTCTTTCCATGCGCTGTCGCCATAAATGCTTACATTAAGTCCTTTAAGCATCTCCAGACATGATAAACGGTAAAGCAGGGTGGCTTTCCATAAGACCGCCGCCTCAAAATCCATTTTGTCTTTCCCGGACAGGCCTTCAATTCTTGCTCTTTCCATATCAGATAAGACTTTCATAATATCTCCATCAGGGTTTCCTGAAAGGGCAACATCTTCTGCCGCTTTCCCGACCATCGGATGAAGGTCCGCATCAATTTTTCCCATCCATTCATTTACGGGAACGACCATCGAATTCCCAACAAACCCCACATCGCAGAAATATTTACTCAGCATTTTCCCGTGCTTCCCGGCAGCAAGTGGTTTAAACAAACTCTCATCCGTACCCAGCGGCAAATGCAATACTGAATCAAAACCCATTGCTTCCATATCTTCTATATAAGATTTATCCCATAGGAAAAGAGAGAGCCACGGAGAAACATTTTTCTTAAACGCTTTAACAATTAGTTTAGGGCTGTCTACATACCATGAAGCAACCGGCATTTCAATTGACTTGAAAAATTCGGTCAATACTCCGTCCTCGTCAAAACCGAGGTGGTTCATCGTGAGCAGGAAATCCGGTTTGAATTCAAGAATGGACTCGATTAAGGCAGGGACAATCGCCGGACTGTTTTGCTGGTCTAAAAATCCCCCCTTGCCCCCCTTTTTCAAAGGGGGGAATGCTATCCTTCGAACCTCATGATTCAGGGACGACAGGGCATTCTCTGCCTCTTTAACCAAGAAATACCCCGTATCAATCAGGAGGACTTTCAATTTATCAGTTTTAAATTTTGAATATTTGAGCCTGTCCCATAGTTTGATCGATACCGTTCTATTGAGCGTCTCAAGTATGGGCCTGTAATAACTTGAAAATGCGGATACTGCCGATGACAATGCCAATACAGAAAGAGGAGCCAATCCTCTTTCCATTTGATATTCCGTTACTTTTCTCAAGGCATCGTCAGGGGTAAGACCTGTTATGAACCTTACTTCACCATCTATCCCACAGCCGTGTTCTTTGGCAAGTTCATAAATTTCAGGGACACCTTCTATTACTACAAGTTTTGCTTCGGGGAATCTCCGGGCAAGTTCTGCTACATGATAACCGAGGCCAAGACCCAAGACAACAAGAATCCCCCTTCCGTTAAATTCAAAGGCATCAACAATGGACCTTGCTTCCGCCTCCGGGTCGTAGAGGCTGTGGAGGGTTTTTACAGAGCCGTCTTCACAACTTACTTTCAAGGAATGATTCCCGCTTCTGGTTTCTACTAAATAAAGACTGTTCATTGTAACGGACATAAGCTGTTATGAATAACAAACTCCTTTGGCCAAAAGATTATCTGCTCTGTTTATATCCGGGGTCAGACGATTTAAGGACTCGGCTTCGAGATAGTAAAAACCAAGCTTTGCGCCTGCTTCCATTGCAAATAATTTATAAATACAATCAATAAACTCTTCTTCTCTGCCTTCCAGTGATTGATGCCTCAGACAAAGATGTTCTGCAAATTCCTCAAAGCGCTTCATAAAGAGCGGGGTTATAAAGTTCTGCCTGAAATTATATTGCTGTTCCGGGTCCAAATGAACATCAGTGAACACTTCATTTATCAGGGAATGAAGACTATTTTTTTCCTTACCAGCTAATTTTCCCCAGGCCTTCTCTATATAATCAGGGGATGACTCTATGCCTTTGCTGAGGTGACTGATAAATGATTTTATAGCTGTTATCGGGCTGTGACCGACAGCGCCCATTTCGGCAATCGAGATGCTGATTAAATTATAGAGGCCTGAAATATTTTCCGCCATACGCTTCCAGTTTATGTTATACATGTCAAAATTATGCGACAGATGATTTCTGAGCGTATAAATTTGCGCCTTTGTCCCTATGTAGTTTCGTTTAAATAAGTCATCCGCTCCTTTTTCATGCCAATGGTAGACCCCTGTAGAGGTCAAATAAGCCATAGGCTTTCTGTTTTCGAGAAGCCTTGTGCCGAAATCTATGTCCTCGGCATTAATAAGGGGATTGAATTTGAACTCCTGGAAAATATCTCTTCTTATACACGAGGAGACGTTATCAAAAAATGCAAGTATCCTTTTAGTTTTATTGTCGAAGAAACTCCAATCTATATCCCCCGATTCTTCGGACAGAGAATACATGGTGTCACCTTCAAATCCCAGGAGACTGTTCATGCTCTCGCTTGACCATATGCTGAACAGGTCGGCCTCCGGCTTGACGAATTGTTTTACAGAAAGCGCTGCCAGCTCAGGGTATGTAATAAAAGGGCATATCATATTATAAAGCCAGTAGTTACTTACAGGGACTGCATCCTGGACTGTAAAGACCAGATAATCACCGCCTGCTTCCGCTGCGCCGAGATTACGGGTTTTCCCATGGTTGAATTCGCTTTTTAAAATAGAGATTACCTTTGCGCCGGACTGCTTTGCGATTTGCACAGAATTATCCGTCGATTCTGAATCTATAATAATAATCTCTACATCACCCACTTTCCTCTGGGACCTTATTTTACCAAGAAGCAGTTTTAATCCTTCTCCTCCGTTCCTCACGGGAATTATGACGGATATTCCGGACGTGATCGCATGCGGTCGTTTTTTACCCGTATCAATTGCAGTAATCCTGCAAACAGCGCCCATCAACTTTCCGAGCATGTAATCTTTTTCGGCCAGCTGCCTTTGCAAATCTGCAAGTAATACATCTGAAGCCTGAAGTTTTCTAAACTGACGGGAGCTGGCCTCGTATTTCTTCTTGATAATTCGGCTGGCGCATTCCAATGCCCATTCCATTTCCTGCATTTTATCGGTTACATTGCTTGGCATAGTCTTTATCTCCTGTTTATATCTCAATATTCATGTATGCCGGGTAAAACATATTTTCATGAAAAAAAAGTGTCGGTAACCATCAAGGCTTTAAGGAAGTCATAATCAACTCCCTTGACCTTGGCGTCCATTGCGCCTCTGTTGCTCAACCGTTCATTACCTTCGTCTCCAATTATGAGGTGATTGTTTTTGTAAAAGTCATATAAGCCGCTTCCCGGCACGGGTGTATAAAATGCCGGAGAGAAATGCACAGGATTTGCCCTCAGAACTCCATCTACAGTCATCAGATCATCTTCCTTATGCCAGCCCGTATCAGTCGGAATGCCGAGAATGTAATTGGCCCACACCTTTACATTGTGTTTATGTAAAATCTCGGCTGCCCTGCTGTTTTGCTCCGGCGTTACTCCTTTGCCAAACCACTGCAATATCCTCGGACTGAAAGATTCAAAACCGACAATCAGCAGCAACAGTCCGGCATCAGCCATCTTCCCGATTAATTCATCATTCCTGCAGATGATATCAGCCCTGCTTGAGGTGACCCATTTAAAACCCTTTTTTACAAGTCCGCTTTTATGAAGCTCTTTGATGAATTCAGCAACCCATTGAGGATTCATGATGAACTGGTCATCATGAAACATTGCGGACTTGATCCCGTATTTTTCGATCAGCATTTCTATTTCCGCAATTACGTTTGAAACACTTCTGCCGCGAATGTACGGCACGCGCTTCCCGCTTTCAGTAACCTTTGTATAAAGCTGGTGCTCACCCGGTCCGCAGCAGAACTTGCAGTTATAAGGACAGCCGCGGGCATTAATGATCTCAACCATCGGCAATGGAAAGCTGAACTGTGATATTCCAAACGGCTCGCAATTCATCCTTGTTTTAAAGTCAGTCCATATCTCCCTGTCCGGGAAAGGAACTTTGTCCAGATCCGGGGCCTCGCCCCAGAATGATTTCGGAAAACGCTTCGGGTCTTCCACCAGTAATGGAAGGCTGATCTCTCCTTCGCCCTGCACTACATAATCAAATGCGCCTGTATCAAGACATTCTTCAGGAAACATTGTCGGGTGAATGCCTCCTGCAACTGTCACAACTTTCGGCAATATTTTTTTTGCCCTTTTCCCTGCTTCAACGGCATAAGAAAGTTCTACTGAGTGCATGGATATACCTATACAGTCCGGAGACACTCTCTTTACCAACTCTTCATATTCATCCCATCCTGTCAGTACTCTAAGGTCTGCAAGAGAGACCTCATGTCCCCTGGCCTTCAGCGCGCCGGCCAGATAAGCCAGTCCCAGCCTTATAAATATATTGTCCGGAGACGGTTTTTTTAAATCAGCATTCCAGGTGCCATAAGCCAATGCCGGATTTACCAGTAATACTTTTGCCATATTGAATCCTCCGCTTAAATTTATGTCACCGTATGATGCGCGTCTGATAATGATTCAAGGTTGATCCTTGCTTCCCGATAATCAGGGGCCGCGCTCAAGGCCCTTATGAAATAGTTCCTGGCATTGTCAATATTGCCTTTATGAATTTCAAGAACACCGAGGTTATTCAGCGCATCTGCATTATCGGATTTCAACAGTACGGCTTTTTCAAAAAAGCACTTTGCATCGTCATAGCTTCCGTATCCGAAACAGACCTCCCCGGCCGCTACAAGCATCTCAGGTGATGGGGTCTCGCTGTAGATCCTCTTTAGAATTTTCTCCAGCGCCGGGGCGGCTGCCTGAATGTTTCCCATGAGGCCTGACAACCGCTGATATTCCTTATCGTAACTGCCGCACTTATTTTCCAACGCCGATATATGGGTATCCATATAGTGCAAAAGGGTCTCAGATATATCCAAAAGACTGGATTTTACTACTAATTTATTGTCATCCAGATTCTCATCGGAGGCTATCGCTATAAACAACTTTGCTTTTCTTTTTGCGGAATTCAGTAATTTAAATTCGTCGCCTTTCTTTTCCATAAAATAATCCTTAGAAATTATTGCGTCATAATAAAGAGGGAATATATTTGATGACGCGCAAACTTTTTGACCATAAAGGCTAATGTTTTTAAAGCTGCCGGTCAGGAGATGCTTAAACTCCTCAAGATTTAATTCCTTCACATGAAAAGCATTCTGATAGCCGGGGTTTTCAGCATGTAATTCATGCTTGTTAGGAGTAGAAACAATAAACATTCCGTCTTTTTTAAGCAGTCTTTTAACCTCTCTTATTACTTCATCCTGTTCAGCTATATGCTCTAATGCCTCAAAGCTTAGAATAATATCAAACAAATATTCACCCTCTATAGGTATATCTGCCATAGAGCCTTGAACGAATTTAAGATTTCCCCTTTGATACTTAATAGAGGCGTGTCTTATGGCTTCATCGGCAATGTCAATACCTGTAACGGATTCGGCATCGTCAGAGAGCATGAAACAACCGTAGCCTTCTCCGCAGCCAAGATCCAACACCTTTTTCCCTTTTACAAATTCCTTTACAAACCTGTATCTGTGCAGATGTTCGTAATTCATCGCGGGATCAGCGGCCCACGGAACATATCTCTCTCCTGTAAATTCAAGCATGGTTTCCTTATTAGGAAAATCAAAGGTCATTTCTTTATCGAAAAAACTATTTTCGCCGGCATATTCTTTCCTCTTTCACTAACGGATTTTATGAACTCGTCATCAAATCTAAACATTACTTTAAGTTCAGGCTGCAATATCGGTGCCAAGAATTAAAACTTATAAGAACCTCTGATCAATCCGTTAACAGCAGGGTATTATTTAATTAATTATTGAATAATAGAGATGAGCCTTCCCAATAGTAATCGTTTTAAAATATCCATTTTATTTCATAAGTTATCCAAACAACGGGTTTATTGTTCTGACGCTGGAACACACAAGAATAACGGCTCAAAAGTATAATGGAAAAACCTTCTAGAAGTAGAAGATTTTTCCATTAAAATGTCAAAGACATGCTGATCGTCAATATTTTGATGCTTATCTGAAGAGATTAACCCTTTCTGATTTACACCTGATCAGCTGCCTGCATTTCTTTCCAGGCGCTTCGCAAAATCTCCATGACTTTCTCTGCATCATTTAGAGCATCCAGGTTATTATTAACTTCTGCCTTCATAAGACTCTCAAGGACGAAGTCGTAAAGGTTCCTGAGATTAAGGGCAATTTCTCCACCTTCCACATTTATCGAGTTCGAAAGTTCTTTCACAATCGCCGTCGTCTTATTAATATAATGTGTCTTCCCGATTGAATCACCAATGTCTAATTTGTCTTTTGCTATATTGATAAAATTAATGGCGCCATCGTAAAGCATAGTGATTATCTTTACTCTGTCGTTGATCTTTGCTTCCACCTGATTACTTAATGCTACTCCTTCCATGTTTACCTCCTAATTTTTATATTGTTACTAAAGTTATTCAACATTGGTTAATTCTTTTAGAAAGCAATCTCCGTGCCTGATTTCATTAATCCACCCTTTCTCTATGTACTGCTCATGGATGAGGGGAGTATAATGCTTATTTTAAGGGAAAGGTCTTCCTATCGGGGTAATATTTTCCTGCTTAACCAATAGAAATGTCCGCGCTTCTCAATTTTTTTAAAAATATATCGCAGACGGCGGGTTGTTCTTCAAGGGGAATCTCCTGCAGAAAAGGCCACTGTACATGCTTTGAATTTTCATCTTTCTCACTTGTCCTATTATGTTTGCCGGGAATACTGCCGTTCTTTGTTTGCTTCAATATATTTTCTACCTGTGAAATCGTTACCGGCGGTCCCGTATTTTCAATTTCAAAGAATGCTTCTCCATCGTTTAATTTTAATTTGTCCTGCAATTCATCAGGAGTCAAAATAGCAGAAGCATTCAGATCAACCCCGCCCTTCATCTGATAAATCAGCTTGCCCTTTGTTTTTAATTCTGAACATTTTTGCTGCAAATACCTGGCAGCATGAAAATAATGAGGTTTGGTTTTTGCGATCAATCCGTCATTGGCAAGTATTGTAAAATTTAACATCATGCCGCTTAGACTCGGGTCATCATATTTGATCTTAATTCTGTACGAATACGGACTGTCCCTCCAGCACAAATCCATACCGAGACAATAAATTTCATCAAATCCCATATAATCCGCCAGTAGCAGCATAACTTCGGATACGGTACAAACCGGGTCCTCTATTATCGGCAGCCTGGCAGTCTCCCATGACAATTCATGCAGCTGTCCGCATCTGAAATGAAACAAAAACGTCTTCTCTCTATGCCAATCCAGGGTGGAAGGGTCACAACTGCTCTCAGCAAGAAAAACGCCAAAATCACTGTTGCAGTCATCCAGTAACGGGCCCATGTCATTCGGGTCAGCACAAGTTATAAAATGCACTTTAATGCCGTTTTTCTGCAGATAAGGGGCTGACTGCAGAGATGCAAAGATTATGCAGTTATCGATATTCTTTAAAACAGGAATACACGACTTCAGAGACGGCCCCGGGCTAATAAGTATTGCCCTCTTCCCTTTAAAAGCTCCGTTGAAATCTTTTACCGTGCTGAGGAAAGGCAGCCGCACTAGCGTATCCAGCGCTCTCCGGCTTACTATATACTCAGGCTCCTCACTGACTCGATAGATTGTTTTTAAAAACTGTACAGCCAATCTGTGTTCCAGACGGCAGAAAATATCATATCCGGGATGAATGAATAACCTGGGACTGGCTCCCCTGCGGGCAAAATGCAAAATGCTCTTTACAAAGCTGTCATAGTCATATACAACATTTACCGACTCCCTCCATTCCCCGCCGCAAACCGGAAATGATTTCTGCATCACAGGAAAAGGTTCCCAGACGATAATATTCTTGTATCCCAAATTATATAAGGACCTCTGAAGGTAACCAAAGCCCAGTCCGATGATGATTAAATAATCGCTCTTTCCTTTCTTCGCCTGCTCTATCAGACTGCGGGCAGTGGAATCTGTGTTTTTAAGAGGACTATATAAACTATATACTGCTCGGCCGCCTAGCAACAGCGTTTTATCGCCGTCCCTGCTGTCTCTGATCTCCCACTGAAATTCCACGAATCCTTTTTTACTCATCAAACATTACGCTTCCTGCGGCTTCCGCATGAATATACCGGCACAAGTCTCCTAAAACCTGCCGCTTTTTGTTGTCCCTGACAAGACTTTCTCGAATACAATCTTTACTTTTTCAGCCGTCTTTCTTGAGTCAAACAGCGATTCGGCCCTTGTCAAAGCTTTATCTCCGGTTTGCTCTCTGATATTTTTATCCAGGACCAGTTTTTTTATTGCATTGTATAGAGAAAGGTGATCATTGGGCTGGACCAATATACCGGCATCTCCGACAACTTCCGGTATCGACCCGGAAAGTGTCGATATAAGGGGAGTCCCGCACGCCATGCTTTCTATAAGCACCATGCCGAACTGCTCCTGCCATTTGGGAGTAGATATGCTTGGCAAAACAAATATGTCCGCAAGATTATGTAATTTATACATGTCCTGATACGGGTATTCTTCCACGAATGTAATCCTGTTAGTGATGCCAAGTTTTTCCGCCCTTTCATGAACGCCCTGAAGCTCCGGTCCCTTCCCTACTATTAAAAACTTTACTCTATGCTCGTTCATCTGACTGTCACGGCAAATTCTTGCGGCCGCATGAAGGAGATCATAAATCCCTTTCTCCCATACCATCCTTCCGATGAAAAGCACAACTGTTTCGTTACTGTTTATTCCAAGCTCAGACCTGTCTTTTACTATGTCATTTTTCCTGGGTTTAAAAATGTTTAAATCAACTCCCATAGGTATTACATCAATCTTTTCTTCCGGTACGCCCTCAAGCATAAGGGCTTCTTTGGCCCTCCCGGTAACAGCAATGAAGTGGTCCGCCCCATTCCTCACTAATTCCTTTATTTCCCGCACAACATCATATTCTTCATAATTAAAGGGAATGTTTTCCCATTCCAGGCATATTACTTTATTCCCAAACTCCTGTTTTGCCCGGACCGCCTGAGCTGAAAACTTATATGTGATATCAGCAGAGAAAACAATATCTTTATCGGAAAGATGATCTTTCAGCCCCTGCATCTCCATTAAAAGACCCTGATCGTGAAAGGGAAGTCGGACAACTTGAAGTTTAATGTCCCTTATATCAAAATACGTTTCACTGGTTGTGTAAGCAGTAATATCATAACTGTCCAAAAGAGGCTCATAATTCTGCATCTCCCATTTATTAAGGTTTGCCCCTCTGACGACTGCAACCTTCCTCCTCTCTCTTTCATTTTTCTTTTCAGAGAGGACGGTATTCTGCATTTGCTTTGAATCTTTCTGATAAACATTTTTCGTTTCAATTCTGTTAATAGTATCCCTTAAATTTATCGCTTTCTCTTTAGCCGGATAGAAGATTAATATTTTCTGAAGACTCTCTAATGCTTCGTCATTAAATCCGAGTTTGAAACATATCCCTGCATGTTTGTACAGCATATCCATATCAACAGGATGAAGTTCCAAATAGTTTTCAATTGTCTGCTTTGCTTCTTCGAGCTTTTCGCACTTGATCGCCGTATTTACTGCCATATTAATTTTATGTAACTCATATCCGGTTTTCTGCGCCCTTATAATATATTGAACCACAAAAAGATCTCTTATCTCATCGGGCGTAAGGCCTCTAAGAGTGACCCTGCCAAATGTAATTTCTCCTGAGAAAGGGTCACTGAGACGGTTATATGCTGGATCAATATTGTCAGTCATTCCTGTTATCTCAAATCCGGCGTCAGTAAAGAGTGTCTCAATCTCTTTCCTGGTGAAAAACCTCAAATGGGTTCTATCAAGAATGCCGAAGTCTGCATACTTCCAGCGGCCTTGCGCCAGCATATTTATAATTCCATAGTACCTGACATTTGGAATGCTTGCGACAACAACACCTGAATCAGAAAGGTTTTTAGTAAGTTTTTTCAATGTTAAGAGAGGGTCCTTCAGATGTTCCAGTATGTCGGCAAAGATCATGCAATCAAAATACTGTTCATCAAAAGAAAGATCGATTTCTTCTATATCTCCGCATATAACACTCGTAAGATTTTCTTTGGCCTTCTCACATGCATCCGGAGTAAACTCTATTCCTACTACTTCACTGGCTCCATTGTCTAAAAGTCTTCTACCCAGGATGCCTTCTCCACAGCCCACGTCGAGAATTCTCATTGCATCTTTGGGCACAACGGCCTCTACATCCTTTCTTTCCTGACGGAAATATTCACTTTTACAGGCTTCTGTCATGGAATCTCGCTCCTCCGGAAAATCGTTGTAATATCCTGCATGAATATCGTTTGTCAGCAATAGGCACAATAATCACACAGCAATATACAGCAACTACCTTGCCAGAATAATTCGATATTAAGATACTCAGGTATGGGAGTATAAAGGAAGTCTTATAACTTCTTGAATAAAATAAGTTAATTTTATTTTATATAAAAATAAAGCAGCATGGACAACTCGAATCTGCTGACATTAATTACAAGAATATTTGTCAATATTTCGACATAGATATTGTTATTACTAATGTAGACTGTAACAAATCCTGGCTCAGGCTCCTATTTTGACTTCTTCCTGATTTTTTCGTTTAAGTCCTTCCATCATTTCTTTCCAGCCGTTTTTAAGAGTTTCAATAACTCTTTGTGAATCATCTATTGCAGTAATGTCGTTATTTATATTGGCATAAAGAAGGCGCTGCAGAACGTATTCATAAAGGCTTCTGAGATTCCTTGAAATCTCTCCTCCTTTTTCCATATCTAATACGTTTGAAAGCTCACTTATAATTAATGTTGCTTTTGAAAAATGCTGCCCCTTTGACATTATATCGCCGCTTTCCATCTTTCTCCTGGCAATCTTAAGATGGTTCAATGCGCCTTCAAAGAGCATATAAACAATCTGGACCCTGTCTGTTGTTGCAAGTACTGTCTTTTTATATTCTGTAATATTCATCAATGCGCCTCCTATGCTCGCGTAGAAAAACCGGTCAGATAATTACCAATAGTTTTATAGTTGCCAACGAGCTTCTCCAGGGCTGTAAATTGTCTAACCATATCCTCTTTTGATTTTTCAATCCTGAATTCCATGTTCGTGACAGTATCAGTAATATTTTTTATTATGTTCGTTAATCCTTTTTTTCTTAATGTTATGGAACCGTCAATTGTATTTGTGATATTGCCTATATAGTTATAAATCTTGTTTGCAATCCCATTAGAGCTGTCTTTAAATATATCCGCTACATTATCTAAGCTGGACCCGAGTTTTGTATCAAGTGTAGAACTGTTTATTACAAGATTACCGGTTTTATAATTAGTTGTTATGCCTATCTCGGCAAGTGACCTCAGGCTGCCTGAAAGTCCCGAAACGCTGCTTGTTGCCAGATCTCTTATTCTGTTTTGTACACTTCTTGCTGTTCCCTCTCCGGAAAGTATGCCGCTTATTTTTGTAGTTGAATCATATGCAGTATTTTCCGAAACAAACGTCATTACGTCGTTATATGCGCTGACAAAATTCTCTATCTGTTTCTTTATTGAATCCTTGTCTGCCGCTACCGTTACAGTAGCTGAAGAAGCGGCTTTTTTCAGGTTCATGGTTACCCCGGTTATCACATCTGAAACAGAATTTGAGCTCCTTGAGAGTTGCAGACCATCAACAGTAAAATTAGCGTTGGCAGCCGTCTTTATTTGAGTAAAGGTAGCTGCAGTAAAATTTACAGTACCGCCAGTGCCATCCAGAGTAGTGCCTGCGTCAATTGTTATAGTTTTAGCAGCCCCGGTAACATTTCCTGTAATTATAAGACGATAATTTGTGCCGTCATTTACAATTGTCGAATTTACTCCGGGGTTGCCGGTATCGCCATTAATAAGATTCTTAAGGCCGTCAAGTGAGGTGCCGTTTGCCACCGTAAGGGTCCTTTGTATACCGGCATAAGTGTATTGAAAAACCTTGTTGCTTCCGCTGTTGTTCACAACGTCGGAAGATGCCGTCAATCCTGTTCCGCTATGCGCTTCCTTTTCCTCGGAAGCCAGAGTTGTTACAGATACGGAATAATTCCCGATAGAAGCAGTCCCGGTTGCCGTAGCATCCAGAACTGTTGCATCATTTACAGAGGCAGTCTTCACATAGAAATTATAAGAGAACTTTAATTTATCTGCCGCACTTTTTAAATCTGAAAGTTTTGAAGTAAGTTTACTATAGGAGCTTATTTGATCATTATATGTTGTTTTTTTGTTCTCTAATATCTTTATGGGCTGACGCTTAACCTCCATTAGTTTAGAGATTAAATCATTGTAGTCTATCCCTGTGCTAAGTCCACCCACGGTAAAGCTGGACATATTATCCCTCCTTATTTATCAGGAGACCTTTTAAATCTCTTGCATTTTTTGAAAGCCTTATAATCTCTTCAGGTGGTATTTGACGTATTACCTCTTCGGTTTCACTGTCTATTACTTTTACTACCATAATTTTAAGGTCATCATCTACTTCAAGGCGAATATTTCTGTTAAATAACCTGGCCGTTTGTGCAATTTTTTCCATCGCTTCTTCGGTATCTATTTTCTCGTGTTTTTTAATATCTTCGCTGTTAACTACCTTCCCCTTTTGATTCTCTGTCTTATCAGCATCCGAAAATCTGCGGTTTTTGATTTCAACAATCGGCACATTCTCCAGGTTTTCTTGTTTGAAAATGCCATTTATCATTTTATCTCACTCCCTGCCCCCTAATTTTTATCAATCAAGGGCAAGGGCAATGCCCTGCCCTTGATTGCTTGATCCTTTACGGAGTTTATCTCAGCAGCTGCAGAGCATACTGAGGAATTGTATTTGCCTGTGCAAGAACGGCAACTCCAGCCTGTAGTATTATCTGACTCCTTGTAAGGTTTGCTGTTTCAATTGCGAAATCAGCATCCTTGATCCTTGAATTAGCTGCTGACAGGTTTTCAGATGCGATCGAAAGGTTTGCAATAGTGCTGCCAAGCCTGTTCTGAGCAGCGCCCAGGTTGCCCCTTCTTGTAGAAACTGTTCCGATGGCGGTGTCAACCAGGGTCAACATGGACTGTGCACTCGTTGCTGAGTCAATGCTTGATATGGAACCGCTGAGTCCGAGAGCTGAAGCGTCTATATCATTAAATGAGCTTGCGGTGATTGTAATTCTGTCATTGGTGGTATTATTTATACCAACCTGAAGTGATACGCCGGTTACGCTAAGATCTCCGTTTAAGAGTTTCAGTCCGTTAAACTCTGTAGTATCGGAAATTCTCGTAATTTCATCTTTGAGATTCGAGAACTCTGTTTGCAGAGCGCCCCTGTCTGAAGTTGACAGCGTACCGGTTGAGGACTGAGTTGCCAACTCTTTCATCCTCACAAGGATGTTATGAATCTCATTCATTCCGCCTTCTGCGGTTTGCACAACACTGATACCATCCTGTGCATTTCTGACGGCCTGATTCAGACTTCTAATATTAGCAGTCAATTTCATTGAGATGGCCATTCCGGCTGCATCATCTTTTGCAGAGTTGATTCGAAGTCCTGAGGATAATCTTTCGATTGATGTTGAGAGTTGACTCTGAGTCTTGTTGATGTTTCTCTGAGCATTCAGAGACATTAAATTGGTGTTAACTATTAAACCCATTTTGTTCCTCCTTGATTTTAGTCAATTGTCTTTGGACATTTTCTCTGTCCCGACTCTTGACTAAACTTGGCTTCCTTGCCATTTTGAGCAGGCTAAAGCCTGCTTTACATCAATTAAGGATTAGGCCGTGTCGTTGAAGCGCTCAAGCGGTTTGACTGCTTTTTACATTCCAACATTTTTTCATCACCCCTTTCTTGACCATCACCTTTATTTCCGTTAGTTAATTTATCGGCACTTTCAGGAAAAACTTTAGTAAATAATTGTAAATATATTTTTCAGTTTAAAAAGATGACCGTTAAGAGATCAGGAGGCCGGGTAACCCTTCAGTGAAGGGTGGAAGAAAACGTCTGAATGGTTACGAGGCCTGAAGGTATTTAATTGAGATAGATATTACAATTCACTGCAGAATTACAGATGGGGCTTAATTACCAAACAAAAGGACTGATTCTTTATATTACTTCCTGATATGACTTATTAGGGCTATCCATAACTACTTGAGCCCCTTTCATTGCTCGGGAATTTATTACGATAGGCCCCTGAAAGTTGGCTATCACATTCTCTCCATCCACCCTCATTGTCACAAGCACGGCCAGATCTTCTTCCTGTTCAAGTTGAATATGCTGTTTTACCGATTTATCTATATCCAGAGAATACTCCGCAACTATAAGTGAAGGCGACACAACTATAAATGCTATATCAGGGTCATCTATGGCCTGAAGCCATTTAAGTGGAGTATCTTTATGATCGATAAGGATGAACCTGTTAATGTCCGGCAAGCCAATGAGACCGGAGGGGAAATTAATGATCTTTTCCTCCTGAACTTCCAATTCGCCAAATCTTGAAGTGTTTAATTTTATCATTTTGACCTCACTACTTTACTAATTTTTGTAAATTCATCCATAAAGAGATTAGATGCCCTGAAATTTTCTTCTTTTATCTTGTCATATAATTCTTTCCTGTATATTCTGAGGCCGGAAGGCGCCTCAATCCCTAATCTAACGGAATTGCCTTTTATCTCTACAACTGTAATAGTGATATTATCACCAAGATTAATCGATTCATCTGACTTCCTTGTCAATACCAGCATCCTGCCTCTCCTTTAAAACTATAAATCCGCAGATTTTACAGATTACTCAGATTAAATATTATATCTTTTTATTTTAATATCTGTATTATCTGCGTAATCTGTGGACTAATAAATTCTCTAATTTAAAAAGTCCAATAAGGACTGTGATAATATTTTTGATCCCGATTGTCTTAATGACTGAAGCGCCAGTTCTGTTTTTGATATCTCGCTTACTGTTTCCGCAATATCAGTATCTTCGATTTCTGATAGAAATGTTTTTAATGTAGTATCTCTGCCTTCCAGATTACTTCTACTGTTATCAAGATGATTCAACCTTGCGCCGATATCCGCACGGACATTAGCAATTTTATCAATTGAGTTATCGATGTCAGTAATAGCTGTCTGAGCGCCGGCCTGATTATTATTAATAAGATTGGTATAAAAACTATCAAGTACTCCCATGATACTTGTCGGTCCGGATCCAAAGACTGTATCTCCTGGAATGTTTATCGCGATTGTAGCATTTCTGTCGATCAAGACATTTACTTCACCTGAATCACCCTGATAATTGAATCCTGTATCAAATGATTGGGTATCGGTTTTAAATCCTGAGAATGTATATCTGTTCCTGAACTTGGTGTTAGCCAGACTTTGTATCTCGTCTCTGATCTCAGCTATTTCTTTTGCTATTGCAGCCCGGTCCACATTGCTTAATGAACCAGTAGATGCCTGAACAGCCAGTTCCCTCGCCCTGGTTAAGGCATTTGTAACAGAGGACATGTTTGTATCGGCAAAACTCAAATGTGCATTAGCCTCATCAATATTCCTTTTGTATTGCTTAATCTCACTTATACTAACCTTGTAATCCATAGCCTTCGTCATGCCGGATACATCATCCGAAGGGTTATTTATCTTCTTGCCCGATGCAAGCATATTGCTCAATCTGGACATATTTCTCAAATTGTCGTTAAGAGATCTTGTGAGTTGATTGAATATTGTAAATGATCCAATTCTCATAACTTAATTATCATATCCATAAGTTCATTTGTTATTTGAATAATTTTTGCTCCAGCCTCATACATACGTTGATATCTTATAAGATTGGCAGCCTCTTCATCCATATTTACTCCTGATACGGCATCTCTTTTCTTTTCCAGTTCAAACCTTAAATTATTATCATACGTAAGACTGTCTAAGGCCGCCTTACTCATAATGCCGATATCGGAAACTGTTCCCTGGTAATAGCCGTCAAATGTAGTGTTTTTCAAATCTGCAATATTGGATTGAAACCGTTGAACCATCTCCAGCGCTTTTGTATTATCCCCGGGAAGGTTTAGATTTGAAGAAGCAGCCGCAATCTTCTGCGTGTCTGTTATGGCTACATTGAAGTTAGTAATCGCACCCGACAGCGGGCTGACCAAAAAGCTGTCACCCGCCTGGGGACTCCCTGAGATGTCTTCGATAGTTATATCAACGCCACCATATGAGATAGTATTTCCTGATGTATATGGTTGTCCTGTTGCAACAACAGTATCGGTATCACGGTTGTATATTTCATATTGTGCGGCTGAAGTGAACCTTATTTCAAATTCATCAAGAGATAGCGCTGAAGAATCAGGCACATTTGTAGATGTAATATCCGCACCTGTTGAATAATCCTTTGTATTTATTTGTAATTGATCAAAGAAATCTCTTTGATCAATACCATCAAGCCCATAACCCTGGCGGTGAAGTATATTTGTTTCTTTCGTTATTGAAGCAATCAGCTTCCTTAAATCATGCAACGAGTTATTCTCTATATCGTCTCTTACTGCAACATATCCGCCAAGCTGACCTTTTTGAAATACTGAGGTTATATTTTCCCCTGCAAAATATACATTTCTATTTCCATCTAAATCAACCTGTGTTGAAAGTGTAAACGCTTTTGAATCATTCACAAGGCTTTTTCCGCCTGCAAGTATTGAAACACGCCCGCTGCTGTCTTCATACCAGTTATATTCCATAAGTTCTGCAAGAGCGCTGAGCTGCCTGTCTCTTTCATCTCTGAAATAACTTGCCTTTTCAGTAGTAAGCCCTGCCTCCAGCTGGGCAATTTTTTCATTTAAAGACGAAATTTTCGATGTTATAGAATTAATACCATTAACGACATTAGCTATATCGTTATTGATTTCTTTCAGTGTATCCAGAGTGTCTCCTTCCATTTGCTGAGCAGTCTGGACTAACGCCTTCGCCTTTTGCAATAATGCCGTTCTTTGAGGCTGTGCTTCAGGATTATTTGCAAGGTCCTGCCAGGCGTTAACATAATCCTTCAAGGGATTAGCCAGACCCAGGTTCTGCGCTTCATTGAATATCTGTTCAACATGGCTTAATCCGCGCTCAAGGGCATATGATCTGCCGTAGCTTTGATTCTGTCCAATAATCTGTAGATGAATGAAACTGTCATAATGTCTTCTTATGTCAACATTTCCTACACCCCTGCCTATATAATTCCCTCTTATCTCAACCGGATTGGCTATTTGAAGAATTGCCTCATGCCTGCTGTAACCGGGGGTATTTACATTGGCTATATTATTACTTACAACGTTTAGTGCAGTTTGGCTTGCAAAAATTGCGGATTTACCAATATCAAAAAGTCCGGAAAGCGACATCTATGTCTCCTTTGACAAGAGAACACCAGTAGACTGCTGATTATGTTCTGTCTTAAATAAGTTGAAAAAATTTGTATTTGTCTTAATATGATTTAGCGTACGGTCTATCAGAATTGAGTTGAATCTGTTCATTTCCTCTATACTCTGAAGTAGAGACAGCAGATGGGAACGCAGTTCAGAAAATACGTTTTTTTCAGTAAGCCTCCCCAATTCGTCAAGATTAATGTCACTGTTGAAACCGTTGTCCTCGGCGAACTGTTTTATCAGCCTTTGCCTTTCTTCTTCAAGCAGTCTAAGTCTCATAATGACCGTGTCTTTTTCTTTCGAAATTTCCTCAACCTTTTCTGATTCAATGTTAATAAGACATGACCTTTCCTTCTTAAGAAGGTTATGGAGCATCTTGTATGTATTGAGCTGCTCTTTGAGTATGCTTATTATCGCTGTATCTGATGTCATATTTCTTCCAATACTCTTGCTGCTACTTTAAGTGAATCAATGTTGTAGTTGCCTGCATCAACTGCCTTTTTAATCTGCTCAACTTTATCTTTCCTTATATCAGGAAGCTGCTCTATCAAGTCCTTGAGCTCTCTAATTTCCATGGCTTTTCCGGATAGACTTATCTTATCCTGGTCGATATCCGTCTTTTCAACATTATCTTTCTTTGACGCTTCCTGATTTTTATTCAGGTCTTGAACCTTGTTGTATAAATCCTTTCCTTCAATCGGATTATTTCCCTGTATATTCATCTTACTACCCCCTTTTTTGCAGACCTTCTAACTTGAACACTGTTTATTTTTTGATACTCTTTTCAATTTATTATCTTTAAATGCTGTAAATTTATTTTACACTTACTAGGTTTCTTATCGGCAATTTCTCAAATTTCTTTAATCCTGCTTTTTATTAAAATCTATATTTTTATCATTTATCCCTTGTGATCTTTCCAACCAGTTAATTATAGCATCCTGGAGGCCAATTCCTCTGTCGGCAAATAACCTGGAAACTTCCATATCAAACATAGTCATATATGTATCATATCCATTCTCTTTCTTATCGTCTGACAAATTATCTGTTGTTTCTCTCATAACTTTCAATAACTGATAAGCAAAAAGAGACTCCATCTCCTTTGCAACTTTTATGAAACTATCCTTATCATTCTTGATGTCAGGATTGTGTATTCCGTGTTCCGGTTTCTGAACTCCATTTTTCTTAGTCTGTTCCACATTGTCTTTTATATCCGACCGCTGACTTCCGACTGTTGACATCTGATTTATCATATTATCTCCAGTTCAGCCCTTAATGCTCCTGACGCCTTTAATGCCTGAAGGATTGATATAAGGTCCCGCGGTGTTACTCCAAGTGCATTTAAAGCCCTTACAACCTGGCCTAACGTAACACCTGAAACCGGGACAAGAGATGCCTTCTGTTCATTAACTGAGATGTCCGTTCTCGGAACAATTTTTGTTTCCGCCTTTTCAGGAGCAAATGGCAAAGGTTGAGAAACTTCGGGCCGTTCCCTGATCTCAATGGCCAGTGAACCGTGAGCAATAGCAACAGGGGAAATCCTTACATTGTCTCCAATAATTATAGTCCCTGTTCTTTCATTTATGACAATTTTTGCTGCCATATCAACCGCTACATCCAGTTGTTCAACTCTCGTTATCAATCCAACAGGATTCTCTTTGTACGCAGGTGGTAATACTACTCTTACTGCTGACGGATCAAGAGGGAATGCATATTCTCCCCCGAACAATTCATTGATTTTTTTAGAAATCTTATCTACGGTAGCAAAGTCAGCTTTATGAAGGAACAGTCTCATTTCATTTCCATTGCCAAGTGTAAAAACAGGCTCCCTTTCTATTGTTACACCTTCAGGAACTTTGCCTGCGGTAGGATGATTTTTTTGTGCCGACGCGCCAGCGCCTTCTGCTGCAAAACCTCCAATAGAAACAGGCCCCTGGGCAAGGCCGTATACCTTGCCGTCAGGGCCTTTAATGGGGGTAAGAAGCAAAGTGCCGCCTTGTATGCTATTTGCATCACCTATTGTCGAAACAAGTGCATCGATCTTCGTCCCCGGCTTGGCAAATGGAGGAAGCGTTGCTGTAATTACAACTGCCGCTATACTCTTTGTCTGAATATCAGCAGGATTTACAGTCACTCCCATTATCTTCAGCATATTTGAAATACTCTGTATGGCTGTTTTCCCTTTATCACCCGAACCATTAAGCCCGACTATAAGACCGTATCCAATAAGTTGATTGTCCCTGACTCCTTCAAAGCTCGCAATATCTTTGATACGCTCAGCATATGAATAAGTTGAAAATAAAAAGTTAAAAGTGAAAAATGTGAGCAGCGCTGTAAATAATATTATTTTTTTCATGTTTTTCCCTTTAACTCTTATTAAAACGGCCATATATGATCCAGTACCCTGACCATCCACCCGGGACCCTGCTTATCCTGTATTACCCCGTCTCCTAGATAATATACCTGCGCATCAGCTAGCTTATTGCTGAATATCGTATTGTCGGATGAAATATCATCGGGCCTTACCATACCGCTGAGTACCAGTATTTGTTTTTCGTTGTTTATTGTAAGTTCTTTTCTTGCTTCTAAAACAAGATTGCCGTTAGGCATTACTTCTACAACCTTAGCTGTTATAGTCGCAATAAGTTTCCCTTCCCTGTTTGTATCGCCTTTCCCTTTGAAATCCGATTTTGATGTACTTTTGACTGCCGGCTCGAATACTTTGCCTCCCTCGAACAAATGCTTTAATAATGATCTGTTCTGAAGACCAAAATCAGTGTTCATACCTAATAATTTTGTAAGTTCAAAATCAATCGACGACTCACTGCTTGTGTCGGTGTCGGCCTTGCCTGAGCCGGATAAACTTTCGACAATGTTTATTGTTACAAGATCATTTAACCTTCGAGCTTTTCTGTCTTCAAATAAATTACCACTGTCACTCCAGAGTGAGTTTAATGAATAATGCACCGCCACATCTTCTGCATTGTTTATATACTTGGGCGGCGGCGGCGGCAGTTTGGCGGACGGGCCAGCACAGGCAATAAAAAGCAGGACCAAGAGCCCGGGTCCAAGAAACCAGGCTAAAGATAACAAATGTGTCTTACAATTCAACTTTAACTGTATTTTCATCTACCAGCACTCCATTGACTTCTTTTTTTGATGATGTGTTAATTGCCTTCACAGGCATGCCTACATATCCTTTCTCTTTAGTCATCCCGGCAGCTTTAATACTCAATCCGTTATAGTTCAGTATAAGCTCTACCATCTTTCCTCTTGCTACAATCCGGGACATCTCGATCATGTCCTCCACAATCGGGATGTTTGCAATTATGGACCTCTTTAAAGATTTACCCAGTATTCTTTCCTGATTCTTTACTGAACTTCCGGGCATCTTTCTGATATCCATCTTTGCCAGGTACGTATCTTCATCCTGGATAACGTGTCTCTTCTCAAATGAGCTTTTACTCATAACAACCCAGCCAAAGGCCCTGACATCCGCCCTTACTATCGCTCTTTCATTGTTCTTGAAAATGAATGAAAAGACAGCGTTACCAATCGGTCCTTTTTCAATAAGTATTTTGTCAGGTGTTTCATCATAAATCCTGCCAACCACTTTCACATCACTGACTTCGATCTCCTCCCATGGATAATTATTTTCCAGGAATGATTTCAACACATCCTTCGGACTCCACGCAGCTGTTTCTGCAAAGGATGAAGACAAAAAGATGAGTGATGAAAGAATAACTATACATGAAGCGAGTATTGTATAAGATGTATTTAATTTGTTATTCATCATGCCCTCCTTCCTTTTTCATCCTTCATCCTTTACTATCTCTTTATATTATTAGCTATTGACAGCATATCATCCGCTGACTTTACTACTTTTGAATTAAGTTCATATGCCCTCTGGCTGACAATCATATTTACCATTTCTTCAACTACATTCACATTGCTGAGTTCTATAAAACCCTGATTAATTGAACCGCGGCCTTCCAATCCTGGATTCCCGGTTATCGCATCACCTGATGAACCCGTAGGGAGAAACAGATTTTTCCCGATAGCCTTGAGGCCCCCCGGATTTATAAACTGCGCTGTTGTTATCTGTCCTACCTCTACAGGAGTGTTGTTTCCAGCCTGAAGTACAGACACTGTTCCGTCCGGGTTGATAGTAATTTCCAGCGCATTGGATGGGATAGTAATTGAAGGTTCCATGGCATAACCGTCAGAGTTAACAATATTCCCTGCGTTGTCAAGTTTGAAGGTGCCTGCACGGGTATAAGCAGTTTCTCCATCCGGCGTAGCGATCTGAAAAAAACCATGCCCTTCTATTACCATATCAAGGCTGTTTCCCGTAGATACAAAGTCGCCCTGCTGAAATATTTTCTGAACAGCCGCAGGCTTGACTCCAAGACCCACCTGTATCCCTGTCGGAATTATGGTGCCGTCTGCTGACGTAGCGCCCGCTGTCTTTATACTCTGATACATTAGCTCCTGAAAGTCAGCCCTGCTCTTTTTATATCCGGTTGTGTTCACATTCGCAAGATTATTCGATATCACGTCAAGATTGATCCTCTGTGCTTCCATTCCTGTTGCCCCTATAAACAATGATCTATCCATTTTATCCTCCTATATTCTTATTTTTAACTCTTAACTCTGTACGGGCGAGGTTACCTCGCCCCTACTCTGATTATTTTCCCAATTCATTAATTGTTCTTGATGATGCCTCATCAAAAGCGTGAATCATCTTTTGATAACTTTCGAACTCCCTGTTTAATGTAAGCAGATCCACCATCTCCTGGATGGCATTAACATTGGATTGCTCTAAAGAACCCTGACTGACCCGGGAATCCACCGTCACGCCTGCTTCTTCTGCAGTAAACATTCCATCACTCAGTTTCTTAAGCATCCCTTTATCGGGAAAATCAACTATCTTCAACTTGCCTACAGGTATTTCATCAACAATAACTTCTCCGGAAGCGCTTATATCTATATTGCTGCCCCGGACTTCTATGGGACCGCTTTCACCAAGCACTTTAACACCGCTCCTGGACGTCAGGTAACCTTCATCACTGACCATAAAACTTCCGTTCCTTGTGTACTTACCCTCTTCAAGCGCAAAAAAACCTTCTCCGTTTATTGCCAGGTCAAGTGGATTTCCAGTCCCTGATACGGGGCCTTCCGTGAAATCAATTGAGACGCGCGCAAGCTCGGTCATTACACGACCATCAACTGTCATATCCACTTTATTATCCACGGGGATAATGTAGTCTTTGAAAGAAATCCTTTCTTTTTTATATCCTGATGTATTTACGTTAGCAATATTTTGCGCAGAGATGTCCAGATTCTTTTGCTTTAAAACCGCCCCTGAAAGCGCTATGTAGATTCCCTTATACATATCTTTTAATTATGCAATCCCGATGCCAGAGAAGGCCGGTAAACTTCTTCCATTAATATTTGTTTTATTTATTGAATTTTCAGTCTTTATCTTTGTCCGATTAAATTTTCTCATATCCTGGGTCCTTGCGTCACGGGAAAATAATTCCCATCGGGAAAATATGTTCCCTATATTCTTATATCGATCTTCCCTTCATTTATGGTCCGGTCTTCTTTTTCTTTCCTCTTTTTATCGTCTTGTTGTTTCCTCTGTTTTTTTCTTTGATTTATCCCGGTTTCCCGTTCATTTTTTATTTCCGGCACGCTATATGTATTGCCAAGTCCATCAATTCCCATGTTTATACCTCTAATATTCCCGGTAATCCCTAACTTATTTGTTTAAGTGTACTTTTTAGTTTCAAAAGCGCCTGACTGTGAATCTGACAGACCCGGGACTCTGTTATACTCAACACCTTGCCTATCTCCTGCATTGTGAGCTCCTCATAGTAATAAAGCGCCAAAACCAGCTTCTCTTTTTTTGGCAGGGTCTCTATTAAATCCGCCATCCCCTGTTTTGTGTCCTTTTCTTCAAGGATAGCAAGTGGGCTCTTTGCCGCCGGATCTGCGATACACTCCGTAATATTCAATTCGCTGTCTGAATATTTACTGTTTCGAAAGTCTTCCAGTCTTACAGGATTCGAGGAAGTTGCATATTGAAGAATCCTGAAATATTCATCAAGAGGCATCTTCAATGACTTCGCTACTTCCGCCTCGTCAGGTATCTTTCCATGCTTTTTTTCAAGCTTCATGCGCGCATTATTTATGACCTCTATCTTCTTTCTCATTGATCTGGGGATCCATGCCGTTGCCCTTAACTCATCTATCATTGAACCTCTGATCCGCAATTCCGCGTACGTCTTAAGTTTGACCCTTCCCGGCTCAAACCGGTTGAGAGCATCCATCAATCCCATTAACCCTACGCTTACAAGATCGTCAATAGTGACATGGGGCGGGAGCTTCCAGGAAAGCCTGTACGCCGTATATTTGATAAACGGCAAAAATTCTTTTATTACCTGTTCTCGTTTTTCTTCTTTCATTTCTGTCTTATAATTTAACATTTTGCTTTCAAAAGACCTCCGAGAAAAAATTGAAGTGTTCCCTTAATATGGTTATTGTTGTCATCATTAAGCTTTTCCGATATCTTCAATATACTTTTAGCTGCTTCACTGTCAGGATAAATATCAATCAGGGCCCTTTGCTGGCGGACTGCCTTCCGAACGGAATCATCATGAGGGACAAATCCAATATAATCAAGGGATATGCTCAGGAATCTTTCAGCAGCGATTGAAAGCCTCCGGTAGACATCGGTCGCCTCTTTTTCATCTTTTACATTATTTACCAAAATTTTAAAATCCTTTTCCTGATATTTTGTATAGAGGACTTTGATAAGCGCATATGCGTCGGTCATTGCCGTAGGTTCGGCTGAAGTTACAATAATAGTGTCCTGTGCAGCCATACAGAAAAATGCAACATTCGGAGATATTCCTGACGATGTATCAATTAAAAGATAATCAATGCCGCCGTCATAGGACTCAAACTCTTCAACCAGTCTTAATCTCTGAAACTCGTCAAGTGATGTCAGCTCCTGGATACCTGAGCTTGCCGGAAGCACCTTTATCCCCAGGGGACCGTCAACGATGAGGTCTTTCAGCTGCTTTTCTCCTGTAAAGAGATGATTGATATTATACTTCGTGGCAAGATTCAGGATAATATCGATATTACTGAGTCCGAGATCTGCATCAAATACAAGTACTTTCTTATTTAATTTACTGAACCCGATAGCAAGGTTTGCCGTTATATTCGTCTTTCCGACGCCTCCCTTGCCGCTTGCCACAGCTATTGTCCTAACAACCTTTCCTTCAGCGGTCTTCATTATGCGCTCCCTGTTCTTAAAATAAGATTAGTCAATTTTTCACTGTCTACAAATTCAATATTGCCCGGCACTCTCTGTCCTGTTGTTATGTAGGCGACCGGCTTCTGATATAAGCGGCAAAGATTATATATCAAACCCAGTTTCACTGCCTCATCCGTCTTTGTAAAGGCCATACAATCTATTGGAAGGGCGTTATAGTATTTATGAGTCTCCATTAGAAAGTCACAGTCGCTTGTAGTGCTGAACAATAACTGAGTTTCAATGGGTATTCCCATTTCATAAATGTTTTTAAGATTGTTGATGTATTCGATATCTTTAGGATTCTGACCTGTTGTATCTACTAAAATTAAGTCCCTGTCGGAAAACCTCTTTATGCTCTTTTTGAAATTATCTTTGTCTGAAACTACATCAAGAGGTATTCCTATCATCCTTGAATATATACGTATCTGTTCTGCAGCTCCTATCTTGTATGTATCGATGCTGATCATTGCGACTTTTTTCCCTTCTTTTATGCCCATTGATGCAAGCTTTGCAACTGTTGTCGTCTTGCCTGCCCCTGTCGGACCTATGAGCATCGTTATCCTTCTGTTTTCTTTTGCCGATACATCCTGAATATTTGCAAACGGATTTCTCAAAGACCTTGTCACATTCAGATCATCGGTCATAATCGTTTCGATGTCTTCTATTGAATTGGCCCTCTCAACAAGCTTCAGGGCGAATTCCTCTTTTATTGATTTTTCTTTAAGGAAAGAAAATATCTTCTTTCTTCCTTCCGGCATCGTCAACTCAAAACCGCTGTTTTTCATAGTCTCAATATATTCTTTCAGGTCTTTTATATCTCTTTTCAAATTTATAAATTCATTTGACCCGGATTCTGTTACCGGATCATGGTGCGATTCATTTTTCCTTACAGTGTCGTCCCAGTGACTGGTGACGGCTTGATATTTATTATTGTTATTTTCAATGTCATAATCTATGGCAGCAGTTACTTCCACATACGCATTATTCCCCTTTTTATCTTCTGAGGAAAGGATTACGGCATCTGCTCCAAGCTCCTTTTTTACAAGAGAAAGGGCTTCCCTGAAATTTTTTGCGCGTATCGTCTTAATTTTCATATTTCACCATTCCCCTTATATCGAGGTCCGTTTTAGATGCAATTTCCGAGCTCGAAAGCACGACAAAAGACGATGAGATCCTCTCTACGATCTTTCTGATATATCTTCTGATATTGGCAGAACAAAGTATTACAGGCTGTACGCCTTTAAGCTTTCCTGAAGAAAGAACAGTTTCTATGCTCTTTACAAGTTTGTTGATTATATCCGGGGTCAGGCCTCCTCCTTCGGATTGGGACAACAGTTTTTCATATCTCGGATCAAGCGTAAATACGGTCAGCTTCCCATTATCATTAATATATTGTTTAGTAATTGTCCTTGAAAGGGCCTGGCGAACATACTCGGTAAGGGTTTCAGGGTCCTTAGTATTCGGTGAATAATCAAGCAATGCTTCAAAAATTGATATAATGTCCTTAATCGGCACTCTTTCTTTCAGAAGGTTCTGTAATACACGCTGAACAGCGCCGAGAGTCAGGTTCGCCGGGATCAACTCTTCAACAAGCTTGGGATAAGTCTTTGAAATATTATCCAGCAGTTTCTGGGTCTCACTTCTTGTAAGGAGCTCCCATGAATATTCCCTTATAAGTTCAGTTACATGCGTTCCAATAATTGTTGCCGTATCAACTACCATATATCCGGCAAGCTGCGCATTCTCTATATCATTCTCTTCGATCCAGTAGGCCGGTAGACCAAAAGCCGGTTCTTTTGTCGGTATGCCATCGATTTTCTCGGCATTACCGGAGGCCACGGCAAGCCAGCTTCCCATCATCACTTCACCCCTGGCGATCTCGATACCCCTAATCAGGAAACTATATTCATGGGGCCTTAATTGAAGATTATCTTTAATATGGATCGGGGCGACTACAAAACCGAGCTCCAATGCGAGCTGTCGTCTCATGGCCTTTATCTTTCCCAGCAGCTCTCCCCGGGATTCATCGACGAGGGGGATAAGTCCATATCCGATTTCAAGACTCAGCGGATCAAGCTCAAGATACGATTCTATTTTTGCTTCTTCCTTACCTGCCTTAGGCGTTACTTTCGCAATTTCCTCTTCTGACGGCGCCTTCGTAAGTATATATGCCATTCCGCCGGCCAATGCCGCTACGAGGAAAAAAGGTATATGAGGAAGCCCCGGGATAATACCGAGAACCGTTAAAACAACTGCTAATGTAACGAGGGCTTTCGGATTAAAAATTACCTGTGCGGTTATATCTTTGCCTATGTTGCTCGATTTTCCTGCGCGACTGACAACCAGACCGGCCGCAGTCGATATCAATAGCGCCGGTATCTGTGAAACAAGACCGTCACCGATTGTAAGAATCGTATATG
>CAYMUX010000007.1:0-51020 GCA_964393845.1 uncultured Nitrospiraceae bacterium | reverse complement strand
TTTAAACCATGAGGGTTTTCTTCTTTTATTTGGTTCCTATCTCTGTTCTTGGGTATTTCCCCTCTTGGACAAAGAGGGGTTAGGGGAGATTTTTATATAAATTAATTCCGCTATCAATCTTCAAATCCCCCCTCGCCCCCCTTTTCTAAAGGGGGGAGCCATGCAATTCTTCGAAAAATCGAATCAATTGATTGCAATTACGCATCCGGCAAAACAAGCGGCTTCAGCGTCGGGGCCATGATACGCAGTATCTGGACAGGCAAAGAACTGGTAAAGGAATAACCGGCGGCTTCCTGTCCCGGCATAAATGCTGTAATAATACCGAAATAGCGGTCGCCTATATAAAAGACAAACGTGGCGGTCCTGTTGACAACCCTTGAGCTGATCAGCTTTCCGCCTTTTCCAAAGGTCTCAAAGCGGTTGTCCCCTGATCCTGTCTTTCCGCCAATAACCATGGGTTTGCCGTCAGGTCCCGTCAATGCGCCGTATACCCGGCGCGCGGTCCCGCCTTCAACAACCCCTGTCAGAGCCTTCCTTAAAATTTGAGCAGCCTCGGCAGGCATAACTCTTTCGCCTTTGTCCTCATTTAAATAAAGTTCTGTTTCATATGGGGTATTCTTGGCAAAATGAAATGAAGTCACCTTGAGTGAAGGCATATGTATACCGTCGTTCATTATGATTCCCATAAGTTCAGTGAGGGCGCTGGGACGGTCTGCGGAGCTGCCGATTGCTGTGGCATAGGACGGAACCAGGGAGTTAAATGGATAACCGAGTTTCTTCCATCCCTTATGTATTTCCTTGAAGGCCATTTTCTCAAAGAGTATCTTCAGCCTGAGGTCCTGCGCCCGTCTGTTGCGCGGCTGAAAGAGCCATGTGCTTGTTTGTTCCCTTGCAGCGGCGCCGGCCTGGACCAGCTCCTCCCATTTCGCCTTGGGATGTGCCTGCAAATAACCTATGGTCCATAATTCGAGAGGGTGTCTTGAAAGCAGATATCCATAGTCGGACAGGGTCAATTCAGGCTTGTCGTAAGCCTTGCCCAGCTTTAACACGGCTTTTTCCGAGAGGTCCGGCACTTCGGGTTTCCGCTGTCTGAGCCAATGAGACAGCTCATCCGGCGATGCAGAGGGGTGCATGGAATAAAACAGGATTGCCAGATGCCGTTGAGACGTGTTCTTTTTTCCGAGAAGCTTTTCAACGGCCTCATCCAGCGTCAGTCCCCTGTATTTTTCCACAAATCCGGAAAGGAAATTGCGGGACTCCTTGTCGGCTATCTCCATCAGCAGCTCTTTCCGTTTGGGGTGATTCTGGTCCTCCAAGATAGACTTGGCATCAATGTCTAAACGGGCCATGTGATAATAGGCGATGTCCCGTATAAGCCGTATATAGACAAGGTTGACCGAGTTTCTCGTACCTTCATAAATCGTCATTATCCGGCCGTTATCGGCCTTGTTGAAATTTACAAAGGTGTGTTGTCCGCCGCCTGTAAAAAACATTTCTCCGGGATTCCCGGAGTATTTTCTCTCCATGGCCGCTTCGAGAATCTCAAGCAGGGTAATGTCCGGTTTTTGCGTAAGCTGTTCTACTATCCATCTGGTGATGGGATCTCTGTTCAATAACGGATTATTCTTCAGAGCCGCCTTATCCTGTTTCGAGAGCTGTTCATAGGTTTCAGAGATTATCTGCAGATAATGGGCGAGAGTCCTGAGCTTGGCAGTGGAACCAAGATCAAGCTTTACCCCTTCATTGATATTCAGCGGCTTATCAAGATTGTCCGCCTGCACCCGGAGGGCATTGCCTGAAGCGGTTTTTTCATAAAGCATAAAACTGTAAATCACATTCCCGGGATCACCGTCTTTAAGCATCCGTTCCCCTATTAACCCGGCTGATTTCACATATTCTTTATCAGCAAGCTGTTTAAGTAAATCTGAGACTTTTTTCTGGATATCCATATCCAGAGTGCTTTGAACAGTGAGGTCCAGACGGTCGAGATCGTAAAAACCCGGCAAGTCAAGCACCTTAATCAGATGGTACCTGACGGCATTCGGGGCCTTACGATCAATAAGAGGCGGCGGCGTGAAATTGATCCTGCCCGTTCTGAATTTAAGCGGGACAGACTTCAGGACATCATGGAAGTCTTTGCTGATCTCTCCTTCTTTCATCATTAAATCCGTAAAGTAATCCACTCTCTTCAGAAGGGCCTTTCGGTCATTTACAAGATAATATGTGGGGGCCTTTACAGAAAGGAAAAGGGTCATAACTTCTTTGAATGCCTCAGCGCGAATTCTCATGTTATAGGGAGAGGTATCTTTGGAGCGCAGGATTTCGGAGGTCTCCTTGATGTCTGTGTCAAACCACGCCCACAATCCTTCCCCAAGTCCGTGGACTTCTCCGTAGCCGGCCACGGAAGCCAGCGGCACTGTGTTGATATAGTCGGTCACGATTTCTTTTCGTGAGACTGTTGTATTACGGCCGGTCCGGTACACCCTAAGGCTTGCAGAAGTAATCTGACGAATCTTTTCCCCTGCCCCATGGGTACGTCCGCCTTCGGAATGCTGATATTTCTCAAGCTGGGTGGCAAGGGTGCTGCCGCCTTCCATAGTTGTAGGCAGGCCTATTTTACTGCCGACAAATTTAATGCCGGCCCTTGCCATACGGTCCCATTCAAGTACCGGGTTCTGGTGCTCGTCCACCGGGTCCAGAAGCTCCCGGTTTTCAATAAACAGGAGTATCTTCATCAAATCATCAGGAATGTTTTCAAAGCTGGGATAAATACTCTCGCGCGGGATGCCCTCATAAAGAGGGATTCCCAGTCTGTCGAGAATGGTTAACCCGGCCAGGGTCTTTTCTTCGTATGGCGGAGATATGCCCTCACTGGCTGCCCTTGCAAGTTCCGGACTGAAACGGACCTGCCGGGTTATTGTATAATTATGTTTTTCCAGATTCTTGACAAATGCCGGGATGCGTACATGACCGCGTCTCTTGTCGAACGGGCCCTCCTGCGGGAATACAATACTCGGACTAGGTCCATTCCCAAGTGAATATTTTAATTTGCCTGCATAATGGGAATAGACCCATGACTGAATAATCGATGTACGCCACTCATAGATAAACAGGACTATAACTATCGATATAAAATAAGCCAGTAAACGGTCACGCCTTGATCGTTTGAAATGTTCAACCACTCTTTTGGACAACATAAATTGTTCAGGACAGGTTGCTGATTATATTAATGGTTCTGCGGATTGTATATTAAAACCCCGTTGCCCTCATAAATCGACCAGTAAAGGGCCTTCGCATCCTTTTCATTTAAAATCAGATTCAGTGCTCCATACGGCCTGCTTTTTATAGCATACCATACTGTGAGTATCGGTTGTGATATATACCAGTTTAACGAATTAGCGATGGAATAAAGTCCTGAAAGCGTCCCCTGTTTGTCCGATTTGACAAAGATAACAAGACCGTCATCAAGAATAAGTCTGAAGCTTGACGGCATGTCCTCCAACTCCAGGGCCTTGATATCAACGGGGGTTGGAGCCGTGGGGGAGGCTGCAGGCTTGGTCGGGGCCGGGGCCTTTTCATCTTTCTCTGCGTTTTCAATTTCTACCGCTTCTCTGCGAGGTTCGGAGGCCGCAGCCTTTCCGGTCAGGGCGTAGAGTTTTACATTTTCAGGGCGTCCCCAGAATCTCAATTTCTTGATTTCTAAATCTCTTAGTACAATACCACGCGCTTTAAAGTATATTTTCTTCTCTTTTAAATGCAGGACAAAATAGATCTGGGTCTTCTGCGCAAGGGTGACCTCTGACTGGAGGAACAGGCGTTCTTGCTCCGAACTTTTCAGTGTTTCAGAACTGGCTCCTGCGCTTATAAAGAGGACAAAAAAGATATGTATTAAAAGGACTAGTCTCCAGGGATGCATCCTAAAAAATTATCACCTTAGACCCGATCGGGGTATTCTTAAAGACATATTCAAGATCCTCGTCCCCAACCCTGACACATCCGTGCGTGACATTCCTTCCAAGCAGTCTCGTATATAACGTGCCGTGGATCAGATAGCCGTTGCCTATAGCAAGGGCATATGACCCTAACATTCCGCTTTCAACCCGGTCCCCGTAATTGCTAGGTATCTTTTCACCTTCTTCAACAAAGGCCCAGTCAGGCTTTACCCAGTCCGGGTTCTCAATCTTTGACTTAACCGAATGCTCACCTCTCGGGGTATCAAACACCCAGGTCCTTTTACCAGAAGGTTCTGTAAGCACGTTGCCGCTGCCGCTTGATATCACAGCCTCTCGCAACGCAATATCACCCTTTTTCAGATAGAGCCTGTTCCTTGCCGTGTCAATGACTACATATACGCCTTTGGGAGAGAGGGAGCTGATTTTCTTTTTGAGGGCAGAAGGTTTCCCATTGAGCGCAGCAGCAGAAGTCCCCTTGGATTTCCTGACCTGCCCGGCATCATCTGCAGTTACACTGCTTCGACCTGCTAGGTAGTAACCCAGGCATTCAAGTGAAAGAAATAATACTAGTATTACCGCTGGTATAATATATTTGGCTCTTTTCAACATGATGCTATAACTCTTTCATTGCGGACGTTACGCTGTTTTCATATTCAATGGCCCCGACAATAGTCACAGGAGTCCCTACATCAATAATCCTGAAAAGCTCATCTATATGGTGGTCTTCCATTGCCACGCATCCATAGGTCATTCCTTGTTTCCCGCCCCCGTGAATCTCTATGAGGCCTCCTATACCGACCCTTTGGGGAATCAGGCCCTTCCTCTTTGCAATGGCAAACTGTCTCCTGTCATCTTCATTGGGATAATTTATCAGCAATGCCCTGTGAAAGCGGCTCCCCGGCACTTTTTTGATTACGTGGTATTTACCTTCAGGTGTTGCCTTGTCGCCTGCATACAGCTTGTCATTTGAGCCGTTTGTGCCAAGACCTATTTGGTATGTTTTGTAGGACCTGCCGCCTTTATAGAGAAAAAGCCTCTTGTCAACTTTGCTCACTACTATTGAATACGATTGACTCCTCTTTGAGGATTCAACTGTCTCGTGCACCCAATTACGCCATTTGGTTATTTTGTCATTATCGGCATACCTGTTAAGGATCGGTAAAATTGAGTTGGCCGCCTGCTCCGTATACCTGGATATGCCTTTGAGCTTTTCTTCCGCTTCTGTATAACACCCTCGTTCACTCAGCACACATACCTCAGCCAACTGAAGTTCTGCCTTTGTAAGCGACCTACTGGAAAGCCTTCCCTCGTTTATAAGAGAAGCAAGTTTTCGGAGGGTCTCAATCCTGTTTTGGAAAAAAGCAATCTGATTAGCAACATTGCCTGATAAAACGCGCTTTTGCTCACGCATCTTTTCATCGAGCAGTTTCCCCTGCGCGAGGATATTAGTAAATTCAACCTTGATGTCCTTATAATTCCTGAACCATACAAACCGTTGATTCCGGCTTAGAAGATGGAGTTGACCATCCCGTAGACTTCTTTTATAGGTCTTGTATTCTGCAGGCGTATAGATTTCTGCACCAGCCTTCCAGAGGCCAAGTTGCTGTTGTTCAGCCTCACTGACCTCCGGAGGGACTGGTGCACTCTTGCATCCCGTCACAATACTTAGAGCTATTAACATAAAAGCTGTCTTTATCAAGACACGTATCAAAACGGGAAATCTCCAAACATACTTTATATTACCTCTTTTTTGCTGCCTTTACTTTTTCAAGCGCTTCGGTAATCTGGGTTGAAATTCCTGCGGCTTTGTCCTTTATGCCGTTTGCTTTGTCCAAAGCAACAAAATAATCTTCACTGGTCATCAGGCCCTGTGCCTCAGTAAGTGCACTCTCAAGTCCCTGCACGTCTGCATTGAAGGCTTCAAGATCCGCCATTGAGCCTTTTCCTCTGGGTGCTTTAGCCAGAAGCGCCTTTGCATCTGCTACAGCCATAGTTGCAGCATCAAGAGCAGCCTGTGCATCTGTTTTTGCTTTTTCTTTCCTTGCAGGTATTTCTGCCTTAAGTGCATCAGCCTTTGCCTTTACCTGAGTATACATCTCTTTGGCCTTATCATAGTTTTTGAAGAATTTCCCTTCCTGTACAGCTATCTCATCCATTGCAGCGGTCAAATCATTGTTTATGAGATTTACTTCTTCTTTTGCGTACTTCTCTCCGCCCTCTGCTATTACACCATCTACTGATGCCTTTGTGTCGGTGACTAACTGCTCAGGCATCTTGGAACAACCAAGGAATGACAGTCCTAACACAAGCGCTAACATCATAATCATTATCGTTTTACTTCTCATTTTTCCTCCACCTCTTATTTTTTAATTTTAACACACGCACATAAATATTTTCCCGGATACTTCCATGAAATCTCTGGGATATATTTTTCTTCCTTTTAAGCATGGATTCCCTCCTGCTTCTTGGTTTCCTCCTTTCCAAGAGATCGTATAAAGCAAACTTCATGCCTAATGAAAAACCTATAAAAGAAGGCACGTATCAAACAGACGATTTCTTTTTTCGGGAAGGCATTCCCCTTTTGGGGACACAACTTAAACGGTCCGGGCTGACGGTTGTATTAAACCACCATCAACTTCAAGAAGTAATCACCACCGATTAAATCAGTAGAATTTAACACACTTCCTTTTTACTCACAAATACATCACAGGACGTATGTTCCATTTATCCGGCAATTCATAATTTGCCACCTTGTCTTTATCACTCTTTGCAAGATCAATATCATAGGGCATTACATGTCTTACATATTTTGTGTCAAAGACAATGCGTACAACGGGATGTAACAGACTTTTTCCGCTGTGTTCAAGAACCACTCCGAGCAACCCGCTCTCAAGACGGACAAGTGTTCCTACAGGATAGATGCCTGCACAGCGTATAAATTGCTCGACCATATCTCTATTATATAAATTATTCCACTCGTATAATTTTCTCAAAGTCTCCGTAGGTTGAAACTGTCTTTGATAACATCTCCTGGAGGTCATTGCATCATATACGTCAATAATAGCCGCCATTTGTGCAAATTGTCCGATGTCTTTCTCTTTTAAGTTGTCCGGATAACCTTTGCCGTCCAAACGCTCATGATGATGCGCCGCTACTTCAATTGCAGTCTCATTAACGCCTGAGGTGTGTTCGAGTATGGTACGGCTGTGTACTGCGTGTTCCTTTACCTTTGCAAACTCATCGTCAGTAAGACCGCCTGTTTTAGTAATGATCTCAATCGCGACCCTTGTTTTGCCGATATCATGCAGAAGCCCGCCGGTTCCAACAGACTTTAGAAGTTCCTGATCAAAGCCGAGATGCTTGCCAAAAGAGATCATCAGCGCACAAACACTTACTGAATGCATAAATGTATATTCATCCTGTTTTTTGATCCGGCCGAGGCAGGTCAGAGCATTTTTATTCCGCATAATCGAATCAACCATTCTCTCCACAACAGGATTTACTTTCTCCATTTGGATCTGTTTGCCGAATCTGACGTCTTTCATTAAGTTCCGTACCGTTTGCGCCGCATCTTTTTTTATTTCTCTTGCTCTGACTAGCTCTTCCTGTATAGAAACAGTGTCTCTGTTCTTGTTTTCTGATTCAACAGCTTTATTTATTTCATGCTGAATTTTCTGAGTTGCCTCTTTTTCTGTCGGGGCATCGGCAACATCCAGGCCCTTCTTTGAGTCAATGTAAACTTCACGTATTCCATAGTCAATGATTTTATCTATTATTTTGTCATTTTTAATTTTCATACTATTTGCAAGAAAAGGGTGCTGAAGCCATCCACAGTTCAAATCGTGGATAAACATTCCAGGCTGTAATTGTTTAACTTTAATTTTTTTGATCATGATTTATCATACATTTCGGATTTATATCACATTATCTTGATCATATTTCATTGCATTGCCGTTGTCCCAAAAAATACATTTAAAATTGTGAAAGAAATTATTGCCGGCAAACCATCACAATGTTATGATTGGAAAAATATTCTGTCTTATTGTCCTTTTGTACCTTGTATGCCGGTATGTTCGATTGTAAAAGGGGACAGACTACGGGCGGTCAAAGACGATTTTCTTCCCGAAAGAGACAGAGTCAAACCTGAAGCAGGAGACGACTGGATTTGGCCTCTTCATACGGGACACGCATCATTGCCGTAACGGCATGCGTCATTTCTCTCCCTGGGGAAGTCCTATTGAATTATCTTATCTTCAATTCTTTCGAACTTTCCCAAAGTCCATGAATATTGCACAAACTCGTTGCATATAACGTTCCGGATTTTTTGATCTTGAGCGCCGATGCAATAGAGTGATGAGTATATACGGGCCCTGCATTTGCGCCTTCTGTTGATTCGCCGTGAGCGTTAAACTCATAATTCCCGACTTCATAAGTAAATTTATCTCCTTCGGCCCTGAAATAAAGCCGAATCCATCTTATATGGTGTTCAGTAGTGTTCGGATGAGATATCTCCTTTCCGACGGAAACGTTGACATTGAAAATCTCATCAGCCTTCACCTCATCGGGACAGTCGATTACCGGCACATGCTTTTCAGCTTTCCAATCGGCTGTTTGAAACTGCTCTCCTATTTTTCCCATTTATGGTCCTCCCTGATTACGGTTATAAAAATAATTTCTTTGTTTAATTTTATCAGATTGTCGGTAATAGTCAAGGAAAAGGTTGCATTATGAAAAAGTTTTAATCGTATCCGTTTATTGACAAGCAGATTTAATATGATAGACTTGTCTTAAAGAGGACACATTCTCATATGATTTATATCATAGTTGCCTTATAAAAACGGTTATATCCTTCTTACAGAAGAGCAAATAGAAGCGTCGTTTAATGACACGATTAAAGGAGGTGGCGGTAATGAAAAAAACAGCCGAAAACTCGGAGGAATTTTTAAGTAACATTAAGGAATGGCAGAAACTTGAAGAGAAAACAATAGCATATGCGGAAGAACTGCTGAGCAGGACGAACAATCCTCTGATTAAGATAACAATGCAGATGATCAGGGATGATTCGGAAAAACACAAGGCAATACAGCAAATGATAATAGACAATTTGACAAAGGAGGCGCTGCGTCTGACCCCCGAGGATATTGTCCCGTTGTCGGATGCATTGAATAAGCACTGTGAGGCCGAGGCCAAATCGATAGAATTCGCCAAATCTGCGCTTAAAAACAGTTCGCATTTCGTAACAAAGTATATGTTGTCATATCTTCTTGCCGATGAAGAAAAACATCACGCGCTGCTTAGCAAGCTTGATGAGGTGAAGAAGGCCGCTGTTTTTGTAACATAGAGGAGGAAGAGGATAATAATGATAACAGGCAGAGAAGACTTGTTGACGGCCCTCAGTGAAGCGTTTTTGATGGAAAAGGGGACAAAGATATTTTATGAGGAAGCGGCTGAAAAAGCGGTAAATGCAGACGCCCGGAACACCTTTAAGCATCTTTCGGAATGGGAAGGCCGGCACATGGATTACATCCTGTCCCTCTATAAGGGAGTTCTTGAAGACTTGGACATCGTGACTTATGAGGAATTCAAAAACAAAGCAAAAGCCGATGTGACGGAAGCCGGAATCCCTATTAAAGATCTTGCGGCAAAGATGGTGGATTATTGCATCACCGATGAAATGGGTGCGCTGACCCTGGCTATGGAGATCGAGGAAAAGGCATATAATATGTATCGCAAGTTTTCACAAAACGCTGCTGATACAAATGCCCGGGTCATATTTAAAGAAATGATGGAGCAGGAGATAAAGCATGTCAATTACCTGAAAGAACTGAGAGTCAAGCTCGCAGATGTATATAAATAAATCCCTGATACAGACTATTATCTCCTTATCCCTTGTAACTCCATTTAAGTCATAAATGTCTTGATACGCCCGAGTCTCTTTCAAGGTCCATGCATCCGCAATAAATCCAATGGATAAAAAAGCTACACATATACTTCTGATTGCGTGACAATCCCGGTGACGCAAGACTGATAGAGGTAATGCTTGCCAAGGCCGGGTCTTTAATTTTTTCACTGGATCATTCAACGTCCCTGTCCGAAGGCCTCGATCACCTGGATAAAAGCACCTATGACGTGATTCTTCTTGACATAGGCCTTACCGATAGCATGGGGCTTGATATCTCCGAATGCGCTGCTGAAGAAGATACCGCCTCTGTCGCACCAATATTGAGGATTTCAGCAGATTAATCCGGCGCTGATATATTCCGGAGCCCCGACAAACCGATACAGACAGGCCCTTAATGACGGACAGTAAAAAATATCTAAATGATCTGTTATAGTATTATATCTATTCCAAGTAGGCGGATGAATGAACCAGGAGACCGACATTCTCAGCCCTATACAAGTACTACTGATTGAGGACAGCCCGGGCGATATAAGACTGATGCAGGAGGCGCTTAAGGATGCAAAAGTTTACAATTCCCTTCATTCTGAATATTGAATTATTATCGGCAATATGAAAAACGGACCTGAGATTTTAAATATCCTGCTCATCGAAGACAATCCGGGAGACATGCGGTTGATTGAGGAAATGCTGTCCGAAGCCCGGATGTTGCCTTGTGAGCTTGAATACGCCCCTTCCCTGGCCGGAGGACTTGCCCTGCTCCGCAATAAAACGTTTAATGCCGTGCTGCTGGACATCGAGCTCCCGGACTGTAACGGACTTGACTCGATTATGGAGATAAGAAACCTCGCCCCGGGCGCGCCGATAGTGATGTTGACAGGACTTGATGACGAAGGGGCTGCGATTTCTTCTCTCAAGCTCGGGGCCCAGGACTACCTTGTCAAGGGAAGGTTTGAGACTGATACCCTTGTGCGCTCCATCCGGTATGCAATTGAACGGAAAAAAGCGGCTCAGGCCCTTGAGGAAAAACAGCATTTCATGCAGCGGATCACCGACACCACACCGAATATTTTATACCTTTTTGATTTATCGGAGCACAATCTCGTCTACGCAAACCGGGAGCTGAAAAATACGCTGGGCCACACCCGTGAAGAGTTACAGCTGCTGGGAAAAGATTTATATGAAAAGCTCATTCATCCGGAAGATCTACCTTATCTGAACGATAAAATACATACCATATCGGAAGCGAGCGACGACAGTGTCGTAGAAATTGAATTAAGGTTTAAACACGCGGACGGCACGTGGCGCTGGATTCGTGGAAGGAATGTGGTGTTCAGCCGGGACAGGGACGGCAGGACAATAGAAATCCTCGGCGCGGCTAGTGATGTCACCGATCAAAAAAAGGTTGAAGCTGAACTATTGAAACACCGCGAGTATCTGATGGAGCTGGTGGAGGAGCGCACTGAAGAGCTCCAGAAAAGCTATGATTCGCTGCAGCGCGCCCACGAGCTGCTGGAAAACGTCTTCTCCAATGTTCATATCCTCATCGCATACATGGATAAGGATTTCAATTTCATAAGGGTAAACAGCAAGTACGCGGAAGCCGACGGGAAGGACCATAAATTCTATGTGGGCAAAAACCACTTCGCTCTGTTTCCCAATGAAGAGAATGAAGCCATCTTCCTCAATGTTGTAAAAACCGGAGAGCCTTATTACGTGCATGCGAAGCCCTTCAAATACGCCCATAACCCGGAGCGGGGCACCACATTCTGGGACTGGAGTCTGAAACCCGTAATAGACGCTTACGGCAAAGTGACCGGACTTGTACTGAGCCTGATCGATGTAACCGACAACATCATCCTCTACGGGGAGCTGATACGCGCCGATCATCTCGCCTCAATCGGCAAACTCGCAGCCGGTGTGGCCCATGAAATAAACAATCCCATAAACGGCATTATCAACTACGCGCAGATATTGGTCAATAAAAGCATAACCGGCAGCAGGGAAAGAGATATTGCCGGGCGGATCATAAAAGAGAGCGACCGGATTGCCGGCATCGTCAGCAGTCTTCTGTCATTTGCCCGCGACAGCAAAGGAGAAAAAGCGCCGGTGCATGTGAGCGAAGTACTGGAAGATTCGCTCGCCCTCACGGAAGCACAGATGAAAAAGCACGGTATCAAGATGAAAATAGACATCCCTGGTGATCTCCCCCGTATATTTGCGAACAAGCAGCAGATCGAACAGGTCTTTTTGAACGTCATCGGTAATGCCGATTACGCCCTGAATGAGAAACATCCTCATGATAATGCAAATAAGGTCCTTGAGATCCGGGGAGAAGAGATAAGAGTAGACGGCAATTCACTGATCAGAATGACGTTTAGCGACACAGGGACCGGGATACCGTCTGAAATACGTGACAAGGTGATGAATCCCTTTTTTTCTACGAAACCCGGAAACTCAGGAACGGGTCTGGGCCTGAGCATCAGCCACGGGATCATCAGTGACCACGGAGGCAATATCAGGATCGACAGCAAAGCAGGGGAATTCACGAAAGTCATCATCGATCTTCCCGTACGGCAGGCTAAATAAATCATCGATAGAATCAATCGCCGGGCGCTCATGAACAATATTCAATAATACTCATAAAAATATCATCATTGAAAGAATTACGGACAGCATATTGACTTTATATTTAAAAGTGATAATATCTTCTATATGATCTATTTCAATACGATTACCGCCCGGATCAATACACTGAAAATCCTCGTATTGTCAGTTGTTGTCTTATTTTTTCTTTATGCGGCAAACGCTCAGGCACAGGAAAAGGTTTACAGGGCTGCGATTGACAGCGACGGTGTGCAGAGGGTGGAGGTTACCGGCGGCAGTTATTATTATGATCCAAGCCATATCATTGTAAAAGTAAATGTGCCGGTAGAGCTGACCTTCAAAAAGACTCCCGGGATCACGCCTCATAATATAAAAATAAATGGTACTGAGGCTGGGATTGAAATTAACGAGGATATGGGCGACAAGCCGAAGACGGTCACATTTACCCCTGTCAAAACCGGAAAATTCTCCATCTACTGCGACAAGAAATTTCTCTTTTTCAAAAATCACAGAGAACAGGGGATGGAAGGTGTCATTGAAGTCGTTAAATGATAATGACGGTCTCTATGTCCCTTTTGATCACAATCGCGGTTAGTGCGTCGGATTTAATTTCAACGGCCGTAAAGAATTATGAAAATGTCCGGTCGTATCAGGTCACTCTAAAATCAGAGAATGAATGAGCAAAGAAATCATAGAATATCTGAAGCTTTTTCACGGAGCGTATAACACGATCGTAATGCTGTTGATCGTTTATCAGGGGATTCTCGGATTGAGAATAAGAAAAGCGGGGAACAAACCCGTTCATACAATAAGAAGGCACAGAAAAATCGGACCGGTTGCGGCTGTATTGGGCATTTCAGGCTTTATTGCCGGGATGACGGTTATCTTCCTTGACTCGGGACGCATTGTCAAATATCCCCTTCATTTCATTACAGGACTGTTGATCGCGTCTTTGCTCGTGACGACGTATCTCATTTCAAAAAAAATTAAAGGCCCGGATAAATATTGGAGAAACAGGCATTATGCTGTCGGTGTATTGATTATCTTTTTGTATTTTGTTCAAACTTTTTTGGGATTGGGGGTATTGCTGTAATTATTTGCTTTTCTTGTTTGTATACATTAAGTTATCCGCCTGGCTCAAAAGCTCGTCAATACCATACGGATTATACGGATCAAAGCGAACCAGTCCAATGCTGATCAAAAGCCTGTAACGTCGCTCCTCCTGAGAATTTATTTCATGAAGCCTCTCCTGCAGACGTTTCCTGATAATGACTTCATCGTTTACCTCAGAGACCTCAACGAGCACTGCAAATTCATCTCCGCCAAGACGGGATATTACGTCCGACTCGCGAAACGTGTTCCTTAACAGATCCGCAGCCTCTGACAAGGCCTTGTCGCCTTCTTTATGCCCCCAAGTATCATTAATTTTCTTTAATCCATCCAGGTCGGCATAAATAACATACATCTCTCTCTTTTTACGCTCTGCAATTTTCAGCTGTTGCTGGGCAAGAGAGAAAAAGCCCCGTCTGTTCAATAAACCCGTCAGCTCATCAGTAATAGACATGTTGTGCAGTTTCTCTTCCATCTTCTTGCGTTCCGAAATATCCCGGACAACATGTATTAATCCAGCCAGCTTATTATTGCTGTCAAACCTTGGTATGGCCCTTATTTCAAGAAACATGTTCAGATAAGGTTCAAATATTTCAAAACTGACTGGCTCGCCTGTTGTAAGACAGTTGCAGCTGGGACATATCTCCAGAGGGCTGTCTTTCCCGTGATAATATTTATGGCACTTTGTCTCTGACATCAAAACAGGCAGGCCCAGTATTTTTTCGGCAGCTTTGTTGGCCCTGACAATATTGAAATCCTTATCATGTATTGTAATCATGTCGGTAATAGTATTGAAGGTATTCTCCCAGTCCTGCTTGGATTGAAGAATCAATTCCGAGGCCTTCTTCCGCTCGGTAATATCTTTAGATACTATTGTCACTGCCGTTATTTCTCCGTCTCTGTCTTTTACGGGACTGAACGTCTGAAGAAAGGATCTGCTGTCCCTCCGGCTTCTGTATTCATACATGGAAGACTCGCCTGTTTTCAATACATTATCAACTTTCTCAACAAACTCTCCGGTTTCCTCCGGCGAATGGAATTCACCATATTCCCGGCCCAGGACTCGCCCTTCAGTCAGGCCCAATCTCGATAAATGCTTTTTGTTCATGTAAAGATATTTGCAATTCCCGGTTACCAAATATATGGAGTCCTCAGTCGAATCAACTAAAGAACGAAACTTCTCTTCGCTTTTCTGGAGAGACTCTTCCGCCTTTTTGCGCTTGGAGTCAATTGTTTCCAATTCGGTAATTCGCCGGCGCAACTTTTTTAGTTCACTTAAAAGTTGCTCATCTGTTCTGTATTGATCTTCCATAATTCTGTTTTATCCGTATTTGTGTTTAGAGTCTGTTGCGGAAACCATAAATTACTTCCGTAACCGGATTGTCATTTCGACCAGCGGGAGAAATCTTTCGGCATTGCAACAGTTTAAGATTTCTCGCTTCGCTCGAAATGACATGTTAATATCAAATTATCACTTTCCGCAACAGATACTAATTACTCACATTTTTAAATATTAAATTATATATCGGATATCAGCGGAAAAATATTAACAGGAAGTATAATTAAAATTTATTTCTCAGCCGGCAATACTACCCTGAACTCAGTCCCTTCTCCCTCTTTACTGTCAACCTCGATGCTGCCGCCGTGAGAAACTATTATCTTTTGCACCAGCGCAAGACCGAAACCGATGCCCTCTTCTTTGGTCGTGAAAAAAGGCAGGAATATTTTATGCTTTATATCTTCAGGGATCCCATGACCCGTGTCCTTGATATTTATCCCGGCCTTTCCATGAGACAAAACTAAACCTATCTTTATACTGCCGCCTTCAGGCATGGCCTCTACTGCGTTTACGAGCAGGTTAGTAAATGCCTGTCTCAAAAGTACCTTATCGGCCTTAACATATACGGGGCCGGCAGCATTGATTGACACCTTAATTGAATTATTATTACCTGTAACCTTTTCAACCGTCTCTTTCAAAACATCGTTTATAATTACCCGCTCTGTATTCAAAACAGAGGGTTTTGCAAACGCAAGAAGCTCAGAGATAATTGTGTCCATACTGCTTATCTCTGCCTGGATTGCATCTACAGTGCCTTTATTCGACGCTTCTATCTTTTTGCTGAGAAGTTTTGCATAACCCGAGATTACAGACATTGAGTTTCTCAACTCATGAGAGATGCCCGCCGACATCTCGCCAAGCTGGCTGAGTCTATGCTTCAGCTCTACCTGAGACTGAAGCGCCTTTATATCCGTCAAATCGGTAAATATATAGATAAGGCCGATTTTTTCACCCGCTGAATTTTTTAGTTGTGAAGTAGTTATGCCAAGCCATATATTCCTCCTGTCGTCCGTAATATATGGATATTCAGCCCTTGATACAGTCTTATCTTCATTCAAAAGCATTGTCAACGGTTCCCTGAAAACCTCATCAAATTTCCTTCCAATAGCTGCCTCTGCATCTATTCCCAATATCCGCTCAGCCGCCTGATTTATGCTCCTTATTCTGATTGAATTGTCAACGCTTATAACACCGCTAGGCACGCTTTGAAGAATATTTTCATTATACGCTTCCATCCTGACCGCCTTTTCCTCGGCAAAGGTCTTTAACTTCTCAAGTTCATTTTCCTTCTCCTTGAGCTTTGCAACAAGCCCATGAAATGTATCGACTACAAATCCGACTTCGGAACCTTCCTTGCCTGCCCCTGTTGTTTCCATTACTTTACGCTCTTTCTGAATATACGCCCTGGCTGATACAATTAATACTATAATTATTATAAGCGCGCCTGCTACTAAGACATACTTAATACCTTTGCCGTCCACAGCATGAACAAGCAGGATTCCGATAAGGAACCCTAAAAAAGCAAACAACGATATTATTAAAATTCTAATCAATGAACGGTCATGCATGGAAATACCACCTGAAAATGTCCTGTCCCCAGAAAAGGCTGATGAGAGCGCCTAAAGCCAGATACGGACCAAAGGGTATTCTTGAACCCCACTCTCTTCCCTTTAACAGGATAAGTGCCCCCCCTATTATTGAACCCAAAAGGCTTCCCATAAAGGTTGTAAGAATAACACCTTTCCAACCTAACAAACCTCCGACCATAGCCATCATCTTGATATCTCCTCCGCCCATCGCCTCCTTTTTTAAGATCGCCTTCCCCAGTATCGCAACCAGATAAAAAAAACCTCCTCCAGCCAGAAAACCGATAATCGAGGCTTTGATTCCCAATAATTCATATCTTAAAAAAGGATCAGGGAGTATGGTAGAACCAAGGATAACTGCCAGGGGGATGCCGGGCAGGGTTATGCTGTTTGGAATTATTTGATAATCAAGGTCAATAAAAAAAATGACTACCAGGGAGGACACAAAAACAAAATAGACCAATAAAATCCAGGGAGGACCTGCATTAAATTTTTCCAGGACAATCACGTAAAGTACTGCATTGAGAAATTCTATCATGGGATACCTGAAAGACAGCTTCGTCTTGCAATCCCTGCATTTTCCCATTAGCAGGATATAACTTACTAACGGAATGTTGTCATAGAATCTGACCGGTTTGCCGCATGAAGTGCATCTTGAGGCAGGCCTTATGATGGATTCATCTTTCGGTATGCGATAAATACATACATTGAGAAAAGAGCCTATAACAGCGCCGAAAATGAAAGCAACAAGATTAATCATAATGCGGCTGCTTATTTATATTGTCAGCCTGTGTTTTATAATCATCAATAATCTTGTTCATATGCTTTAACTCAGTAAGCGCATGCTGGATAGCAAAGTCTTTAAAGACATCCTCTTCTCCCTTCTTCTTGAGTTCCAGTACCCTCTTGCCTATGTCTCTGTACAGGCCATCCATCTTACTTTCAATTTTGCTTCTTTCAAAGTGGATCTTTGCAATCGATGTCTCGGCTTTAGTTCTTTCCGCAAGGAATGTCGCAATCCATTTAACACGACTGACGCCTGTTGTAAAACTCTTCATTATCCTGTCGAGCATATCTACCTCCCCCTTTTTAAGAGTTATGAGTTATGGAGTTTAGAGATGAAATTAATTCTCCCTAACTCCCTGACTCTTAACTCTACTAACTCTTTATAAGTTCCAGCCTTCCCATCCATTTTCTCTGTAATATTTCTTGCAACAAAGGATATCGACTTAGATCAGCGTCAGTTTCGATTAAATTAAAGGCTTCTTTTCTGGCGCTTTCAAGCGCCCCGATATCCCTTATTATATTAGCAATTTTCAGATCAGGAATTCCCGACTGTCTTGTGCCGAAAAAATCACCCGGCCCCCTTATGGCAAGGTCCTCTTCCGCTATCTTAAATCCGTCGTTGGTTGACTCCATTGCTTTAAGCCTTCTCCTGGCATCCTCGCTGAAAGGGTGATAGGCCATAAGCAGGCAGTAAGAGTCATAACCCCCTCTTCCTATCCTCCCCCGTAACTGATGAAGCTGTGCAAGCCCGAATCTCTCGGAATGCACGATAAGCATGAGGGAAGCATTAGGCACATCTATTCCGACTTCAATTACCGTTGTTGCCACAAGTATGTCAATATCCCCTGATTTGAACATTGACATAACAGACTCCCTTTCATCATGATGCATTTTACCATGAACGAGGCCGATCTTCCTGTCCGGGAAAATCCTTTTAAAGGCCTCTGCCCCGTCAATAGCGGATTTAAGATCAAGTTTTTCAGATTCTTCAATAAGAGGATATACAATATAAGCCTGTCTCCCCTTGGACAGCTCCCTTTGTATTATAGAGCATACCCTGTCCTTTTGAGACGGGAAAAATATCTTTGTAGTAATCGGCTTCCGTCCTGCAGGCAGCTCATCTATTACAGCAATATCGAGGTCTCCATAAAGCGTCATTGCGAGGGTCCTGGGAATAGGCGTGGCAGTCATGATCAGTATATCGGGATTAAACCCCTTGCGTCTGAGGGTGGCCCTCTGAACTACGCCGAATCTGTGCTGTTCATCAATTATTGCCAAACCGAGATTCTTAAACTGCACGTTCTCCTGTATCAAGGCATGAGTTCCGATTACAATCTGAGCGCCGCCTCCGGAAATATCATTCACTGGTTTATCTTTTATGCTTGAGGTCAAAAGCACAACTCTTATACCAAGCGCTTCAACCATCCCGTGTATATTGATAAAATGCTGTTCGGCAAGAAGTTCCGTCGGGGCCATCAAACATGCCTGATAACCGTTTTCAACGGCGATCAGCATTGACACAAGGGCCACAACGGTTTTTCCGCACCCCACATCGCCATGCACAAGCCTGTTCATTGGTAGAGGTTTCTGCATATCAGACCTTATTTCCTGCAGGACTCGTTTCTGTGCATTTGTAAGTTCAAAGGGAAGGCTCGTCAAAAATTTATTAACCAGACCATTTTCAATTCTAAAACTGATTCCTTTTTCCAGTGTCTCCCTTTTTTTGAGGATTGCCAGCCCGATCTCCAGCAGAAAAAATTCATCAAAGACAAGCCGTCTGTGCGCCGGGCTCAACCCCTTGTTTAAGGCGCTCACATCCGTGAACTCTTCCGGGAAATGCGCCTCTCTTACGGCCCGCGTCAAAGGCATTAAATTGTTCCTTTTGAGAATATCTTCAGGTAAATAATCTTCTACTACAAAAGAATATGCACTTGTCGTATTGAACATTAAGGTCCTGATTTGTTTCGGGGACAGTCCTTCGGTGGCCTTATATACAGGAACAATTCTGGATGTATGTATTAATTTATCTTCATTCACGAACAGCTCAAAGTCAGGGTTTTCCATTTCCAGACCGGCGCCCGTATATGGATTGCCTTTTACGACACCACTTAATATGACCTTCTGCCCTTTTTGAAAATACTTTTTTAAATAGGTCTGATTAAACCATTTAGACTTGAGAAAACCCGTTTCATCAGAAACCGTAAGTTCAAATATCTTCATTCTCTTTCTGGGGGTCGTAATGATATCCGCTGAAACCACCTCGCATAAAGCAGTTTCATGATTTCCGTAGATCAGGTTGCAAATCTTTTTGAGGTTCTTCCTGTCCTCATAACGCCAGGGGAAATAGAAAAGGATTTCTTCGATTGTTTCAATGCCAAGCCGTTTAAGGAGTTTTGCGCTCGCCGGGCCGACCCCCTTCACATATTGGACAGGGGTATCTTTTGATATTTGAGGGCTGTAATCAGAAGTTTTAGTCCGCGTGAGATTATTATTATTGTTCTTCATCCTCAGAGGCTTTATCCTCTCGGGATAGGGTATTACCGACTTCGTTTAGCCGGTTTTCTTCCTGAAGCTTCCCAAGCTTCATTTCAATCTCTCCCTTTCTCATCTTGCCATACTCTGTCTCGCTTATTATGTCTATGTCCCAGCCTGTAAGCTTCATCGCCAGTCTCACGTTCTGGCCCTTTTTACCGATAGCTATCGAGAGCTGCTGGTCATTGACAACAACCATCGCAGTTTTTTCCTCTTCATTTATTCCAATGCTCTCCACGGATGCAGGGCTTAAAGCCTTTGCTATAAGAACTCTCGGATCTTCCGTCCAGGGTATTATATCGATCCTTTCGCCTCTTAATTCTCTGACTATAGATTGCACGCGTGTGCCTTTCATGCCCACACATGCGCCTACAGGATCAACCATAGGGTTATTTGAAGAGACCGTCAGTTTTGTCCTGTCGCCTGCTTCCCTTACAATACCCTTTATAACGACAAGGCCTTCATAAATCTCCGGTATCTCCATTTTAAAAAGCTCGGCTACAAAATTAGGGTGGGTCCTTGAAAGCAGGATTACCGGTCCCCGCGGCGTTACCTTTACATCTTCTATATATGTCCTGATCGTTTCTCCTCTTTTCAGGCTCTCGGTAGGAAGTGTAGATTTAATCGGAAGTGTCGCTTCGGCCCTGCCAATGGCAACAAAATAACAGCCTTTTTCCCTGCGGATTATCACTCCGCTTACTATCTGTCCTGCTTTATCCTTATATTCTTCGAAAATAGCTTCCTTTTCAGCCTCTCTTACACGCTGAAACAGCACCTGCTTGGCTGTCTGAGCCGCAATCCTCCCGAAATTATCAAGAGATATTGGAGAATCAATATTGTCGTCTAATCCTTTTGAAGGGTCTATTTTCCTGGCATCTTTCAGTGATATCTCAGTTAAAGAGTCTGTTACTTTTTTCACTATCTTTTTCATTGCTGCGATAGAAATTTCACCTGACTCATGGTTAATGCTTATGTTTATTTCAGCTTCAAGACCATATTTTTTCCTCACAGCAGATAAAAGAGCGGATTCCAGGGTTGCAAGAATAGACTCCTTAGGGATACCTCTTTCTTTACTCATCTGTTCAATAATATGTATTAACTCACGACTCATTATATTATGCCTCCACTTCCAGTCTTGCCTTTGAAATATTTTTGTATGGAATAGTAACTTCCTTGTTTTGCGGCAATAGAAGCACTAATTCTTCATCGCCCGCCTCCGCAAGCTCTCCTACAAAAAAAGTCTGTTTACATACCGGCTCCTGAGTAACAACTCTAACGCTCCTCCCTGTAAAACGTTTAAAGTCTTCCGGCGTTTTAAGCGGTCTGTCAAGTCCGGGAGATGATACCTCCAGTACATAAGAATATGGAATTGGATCTTCCACATCCAGCACTGCCTCTATTTCCCGGCTGACACGTTCACAATCATCAATAGCAACTCCACCTTCCTTATCAATAAATACTCTCAACAGCGCCTTACCCCTCATTTTACTCAGCTCAATGTCATCAAGTTCAATATTAAGGGCGTTAATCACCGGCTCTATTATCTCTCTGACTTTTTCTTTTATATTATTCAGTTCCATTTTTCATATATAAAACAAAAGAGTGGGTGATGCCCACTCTTTCTTCAATCATCTACGGTATGAAAAAACTATCAAAAGAATACCATTTTCCTACTAAAAAAACAAGTAGTATACTGGTTTCCGGATTGCTTTACATTTTCTCTAATGCTTCAACAGCAACACCGCATGAATCAAAGTTATCAAGAAAAATTGGATACGGTTCATTAGGACAGAAAGCATACAGCTTTTTCACGAAGTCCAATACATATGGAGCGCTGCGGTGCTGCATATGAGCATCATTGTCGGCAAAAATAATAAAATGGATAAAACTTGTCGCGTCTTTCTTTAACTGATGTGAGTTGTAGAGCAGCGTTTCAGGCTCTTTTTCCCTGACGTTAGAGATAAGTTCATTAATGGCCTTCTTCGCCTCCTCAACCTTGTCTTCATGTACCTGAAAGGGAATCATAACATATTCTTTCATTCTCACCCTCACTTTATTTTTCAAATGGTTCAATCCATCAGTTTAAACATCCGTCTTCTTATTGCTGCTCTTCTTCCAGCCCGAATCTTTTGAGTTTTCTCCAGAGTGACACCCGGTCTATCCCCAGGGTTTGTGCAGCAAGTGTCTTATTGCCGCCCACTTCCTTTAATACCCATTTAATATATTCCAGCTCCTGTTCTTCAAGAGAAGGAATTGTTCCCTCCCTTTTTCTAAATGTTCTTATGCTCAATGCCCTGAGGTCTTCAGTCAAGTGGTTGACCTCTATCACACCTCCGTTCGCAAGGGCGACCCCTCTTTCAATAATATTCTCTAATTCTCTAACATTACCGGGGAAGTCATAATGCGTCAGGATGGATAATGCCTCCTGGCTGATTTCTGTAACATCTTTGTTCATAAGAGCTGAAAATTTCTTGAGGAAATAATAAATCAATAGCGGTATATCATCCCTACGTTCTGAAAGCGGTGGAATAAAAAACGAAACTACATTTAATCTGAAAAACAAATCCTCTCTGAACCGGCCCTCCTTAACAGCGTCTTTAACGTTGCGGTTTGTCGCAGCAATAAATCTTACATCAACCTTTACCGGTTCTACAGCGCCCAATCGCAAAACCTCTTTCTCCTGAATGACCCTCAGAAGCTTTACCTGCATCGACGGGTCCATCTCTGTTATTTCATCAAGGAAAAGCGTTCCCTCTGAGGCCATCTCAGTCAGGCCTTTCTTCATCCCTGTTGCGCCTGTAAACGCACCCTTTTCGTACCCGAAAAGTTCGCTTGTTAGCAGACTTTCCGTAAACGCACCGCAATTAATTGCAAAAAAAGGTCCCTCGGCCCTTTTACTGCATGAATGGATATATTTTGCAAACAGCTCTTTCCCTGTTCCGCTTTCCCCGCTGACAATAACATTGCAGTCTGTCGGCCCTATTTGTTTTGCAGTTTCAAGGAGCCTCTGAATTTTTAAGTTCTGACTTATGATTTTGACTTTCCCTTTGAGATTTTCTATCTGCTCCCTCAGCTGGGTATTGTCTCTCTTTAGCTTCACCTTTTCCAATGCTTCCCTGACTACTCTTCTTACCTCATCCAGCTTGACCGGTTTTGCTATATAGTAATAAGCGCCTTTTTTCATTATTTCAACAGCCGAGGGCAGTGATGCAAAACCTGTAATCATAATTACTTCCGAGTCAGGATAAAGCTCGCGGCATCTTGTGAGTACTTGAATTCCGTCAACTTTTTCCATGCGCATATCAGTAAGAACAATATCGAATTCCTGCTTTTCTAAAATTTTGAGGGCATTGACTCCGCTGTTTGTGCCGGTAACATCATAACCCTCTTTTTTCATAGCATTCTCTAAATTTTTGAGGGCAATCTGCTCATCATCAACAATCAGCAGTTTTATTTTATTGCTTATCACACAATTTCTCCTTTAAACTTCTAACCTCTTGAAAATTAAAACGGTTGAGTATTATTCTTTCAGCAATACCATATCGATTATGCCATCAACATTATCTACATGAATGAGTTCGAGTCCTTTTTTGACGTCATCAGGGAGATTTTCTACGTCAACTTTGTTTTTACTTGGAAGCACAACAATTTTTACACCCGCCTGGCGGGCGGCAAGCAGCTTCTCTTTGATTCCCCCTACCGGAAGGATCCGGCCGGTCAGGGTCAATTCTCCTGTTATCGCAACATCCCTTCTGGCAGCATGACCGGTCAAGAGTGAAATGAGGGCGATTGCAATTGTCGCGCCTGCAGAGGGCCCGTCTTTTGGAATAGCCCCGGCCGGCACATGCACGTGAATGTCCTGTTTTTCAAAAAAATCCTCGTGAATATTATATGCAGAGGCGTTGCTCCTTATATAACTCAAAGCAGCCTGCGCTGATTCACGCATGACGTCGCCGAGAGACCCCGTAAGGATGAGCTCTCCCGTCCCTTTCATTTTCGCTGCTTCAATAAAGATTATTGCCCCGCCCATCTCGGTCCAAACGAGACCAGTAGTGACGCCTACCCTGTTCTTTTCATCTGCAACCTCGTAGTAATATTTTCTCGGGCCAAGATATTTTTCAACAAGCTCAGGAGTCACTTTTTTTATTTCAGCTGAATTTTTATGATGAACAAAGTCCGTTGCTATTTTCCGGCATATTGTGGCAACCTGTCTTTCCAGGTTTCTGATACCTGCCTCCCGGGTATATTCATGAATTATCTTATTGACGGCTTCAGCTGTAAATTCGGGGGGATGGTCAGACAAGGCTTTTTCATTTATCTGTTTAGGGACCAGATACCGTAATGCGATCTCTCTCTTTTCATCCTCGGTATACCCGGAAAACTCTATGACTTCCATACGGTCCCTTAGGGCGTCTTGCATGTTGTCCGCAATATTGGCGGTCACTATAAACATGACACTCGACAGGTTGAAAGGCACGTCGAGATAATGGTCTATGAAATTATGGTTCTGTTCAGGGTCCAGCACTTCCAGCAGGGCCGAGGAAGGGTCGCCTTTAAAGTCACGTCCTATTTTGTCCACCTCATCCAGCATAAGCACCGGGTTGAAGACCCCTGTCCGGTATATTTCATCGATAATGCGCCCCGGCATTGCTCCGGCATACGTCCTCCTGTGTCCCACGATCTCGGCCTCATCCTTCATGCCGCCTACTGAAATCCTCGCGAACTTTCTTCCGAGGGCATCTGCAATGGCCTTTCCCAGAGAGGTCTTCCCCGTGCCTGGGGGTCCGGCAAAACAGAGGACAGAGCCTTTTGTGGAAATGCTCAATGACTTTTTTTGCAGCGCTTTTTGTACAGTTAATTGAACATCCTCAAGTTTGAAAGGCTTTTTTAAATAATGGAACGCACCCTTTTTTATAGCTTCTATTGCAGAATCAACTGAGGCATAGCCCGTTATCATGATGGCCTGTATGTCGGCATTCCTGTTCTTTGCCTTTTCAATAACATTAATACCGTCAATTTCTTTCATGTTAAGGTCTGTCATGACCAGATCAAAATCAGAAGCATCCAGTTTATTCAGGGCCTCCGCGCCGCTTGTTGCGGTAACTACCGAATAACCCTCCTTCAGAAGAAAGCGTTCAAGGTTCTTTACTACAATCTCTTCGTCATCTACAACCAATATTCTTGACTTCTTATTCCTTACAAGAATCTTTACAGACAAATGCTCAAGGATTCTTTCTTTAATTTCACTGAGACCATAATGTCTTTCATTCAGGATTCGTTCAGCCCGGTCGAGATCAAGATTGTCTTCTGTTTTTTTGTCCCAGGGAAGTCTGACGAGATAATCAATATAAGTAAGCCCTATCGTATATTCAGCAGTACTAGGGCTTATCTTGGATAACATTTCCAGTTCCTTGTTGGCGATCTTCTGAACGTCAGCAGGCATTCTTGCTGAAGCAATCGTACGTTTCAGATCTTCTATAGTCTCAGACTGGAGTTGTTCTTCTGATTTTTTAAAGAAACCCATAACTATATAATTAATAATTAATCGTGTCTGCTGTTTGTTGGCATAATCCGTCTAACAGACACATTAATCGGACACGCTTCACGTCTTTCATGTATAAATCCTGGCCTCCATCAGTATAACAAATTTTATAGCTGCCTTGGCTATATGATGGACTCGTTAACTGTAGGGGCAAGCGGCTGTTTACCCCTACTTTGGAATGTTGCAACATGTAACCACAGACCTCCTTCTGAAACAATCCTGAAACCCCTTATATTTTATAACATATTTTAATTATGAAGGTGTTCCAGTTGCAATGCGCAACAAGACCAGCCATAACCAGTCATTACTATTTATTGGAAATCCTGTATAAGATCAATGGGTTATCGATATTAAATCCACTGGCATAAAACTTGATATAGTGAATATATAGAAAGACATTAAAAATAAACCTTAATAAGGGAGGCATTATGAAAAACTTACTAAAAAAATTTGAGGACATCTATTCAGCAGTTGCCTTTGCAGAAGCCGGTGAACACGAGACAGCAATAGACATTTTAAGGGAAGAAAAAAGGGACCAAAAGAGAGAGCGTCCTTCGTCAAGACCTCGCAAACAGTTACGGGCTCCTGGAATGAAAAAGTAAATATAGGATTTGCCTGCATGGGCTAACGACTGTTCGCCCCTGCCGTTATAAAAATGTAACGAGGTTATAATTATGAAAAAATGGCTGAAGAGACTTGAAGATATAATGGCTGCTTCTGCATACGCTGAAGCAGGAGAGTTCGAAACAGCAAAAGAAACGCTAAAGGAACAACATAAAATATTACTGGTCCTTTCAGGCTCTTCATCAGATTCAAATGCTTTCAGGTATGCAGTTAATGCATGTAAGCGCGTAGGAGCAGGGCTTGAGATAATATATAATCCTGAGGCAAAGGACTCGCTAAAACGCCTGCAGCCTGAACTGCAAGAAGAGGGAATCGGATACGGTTCAATTGAAATAAATGGACGCCTGGAAGAAGAGATTCAAAATTACACGGAGAAGAGAAGCAACATACTCTTTGTTGTTATTGAAGCTCCTGCAGAAGTCAATATCAGAAATAAAAAGGCGAGCAGGAAGTTTGAGCAATTATGGGAAAAGCTTAAATGTCCTCTTGTGACAGTTTCAAAACCCTCAATAGCATAAAGTAAGAGTTAAGAGTTAGGAGTTAAGAGTTTGAACAGTCGGCAATAAATACATAACTCATACCTCCTAACTCTTAACTCACTTTGTCTTTCCTCTCCGCAAAAGCAATTCCATTGTTTTCTTTATTATCGCTCCGGAAATATAGTATTCTTAAAACGAAATGCAATTAAAAATCTGGCATAAGCTGATTATCGGCATATCCATACCATCCCTCATTGTCGTTTTCGGCAGCATTTTGACTTACAGCTATATAAACGAGGTTAATAAAAGACAGGAGTTTATCCAGATTGCAGATGACTTTAGAGAACATGCCCTTGAAGTGAGACGGAATGAAAAGAATTTTTTTCATTACAAAGACTCCCGGCATTTTAATAATCTTGATGCTGCTGTCTTTGTTATAGCCGATGTAATGAAGAATATTTCTCCAAAAACCGTTGAAGAGATAGGAAAACATGAGTTCTCTTTACTTGATAAATCTCTTAAAACATACTTAAGTCTTTTGAACAGCCTTTATGAGAGTTACCTGCAAGAAACCAGTGTTGTTGAGGAAGTCAGGGCGGAAGGGAGGAAACTGGAAGCTTTTGTATCGCAGGGGCAACATGCTCAAGATATCACTACAAGCTTTATTCTTCACTTGAGACTTTTGGAAAAAAACCATATGCTCTTTCGTGACAAGAATTCTTTTATTACCCTAAACAAAGGACTTTCAGATTTAAAGAATGTAACTCCGATATGCAATGAGTGCAACCCATACATAAAAGCTGTACATAATCTGTTTACAATCTACAATAAAAGCGATGCGATTGCAAATGACTTGCAGCTCACCGGGAACAGCATTGAGGAAACGACCAGGGGGATAGCCCTCCGTGAAAGACAAAAGATCAGCTTATTTATTACGCGCACAAAGAAGCTTTTACTCATAGCCCTCGGTCTTCTTTGTACTTTAGGCCCCCTTATTGTATATAAGACTGCTACTTATATAGTAGCTCCGATTAACAGACTTGCAGACATTACACGTAAAATATCCGAGGGAGATATAACACTGCGCGCGCCTCTCAGAGAACATGATGAAACCTTCTCACTTGCTTTATCTTTCAATACAATGCTCGATCATCTCCAGTTGACACAGGAATCTTTGGGAAAGAGCCTGGAGCTTCTCCATGAAAAACAGGCTCAACTGGTAGTGGCAGAAAAACTGGCTTCCATCGGGACCCTTGCCTCAGGCGTTGCTCATGAGCTTAACAATCCACTTAACAACATCTATCTTGCTGCGCAGATAATGGCAAAGGAACTTGATCTGGACAAATGTCCCCCAATAGTCAAAGAAACGATGAAGGATATTTTTTCTCAAACCCTGAGGGTCAAACGGATAGTAAGCGACCTCCTTGAGTTCGCAAGACAGAAAGCGCCGGAGCTGAAGAAAATTAATATAGTCAGCGTGGTAAAAGATGTGCTGTCACAGATAAAGGCTTCTGTCCAGATATCAAACATACAGCTCAAGCTCCGGAGTCCTGAAGAAATTGAATTACGGGCCGACAGGCATCTCCTGGAGCAGGTTTTTATTAATCTCTTCATCAATGCCGTAGATGCTATGGGGGAAAGCGGTTTGTTAAGTATCGGAATTGATAAAGTTGACGATTCCGTTCGTATCAATGTTTCCGACACAGGCAAAGGCATCTCACCGGAAGATATACCGAGGATATTCGACCCCTTCTTTACGACAAAGGAGAAAGGCACTGGTTTGGGATTAGCAATTGTTTACGGTATAATAGGCAAGCATAACGGAGAAATATCAGTTAACAGTGGACCGAATAAGGGAACAACATTTGTAATAACTTTACCCGGTTAGATAAAAAACTGCCGGATTTGCCGGGAGACACATGAGTTTAAAAATATTGGTTGCCGAAGATGAAGAGATAACACTCAAACATCTCACTTATGCGCTTGAGCAGGAAGGTTATTCAGTAACAGGAGTAGGAAACGGTCTCGATGCGCTTAAGAAGTTAGAGAAAGAAGACTTCGATATTCTGATTGCCGATATAAAAATGCCCGGCATGGACGGCTTGACACTGCTCGATGAAGTGAAAGCGAAGGGCATCGACATGGAAGTAATAATAATTACCGGCTTCGGCAGTATAGAGTCGGCAGTGAATGCGATGAAAAAGGGGGCCTTTGATTACGTAACCAAACCATTCAACCTCGATGAGCTGAGTCTGAAGGTCAAGAAGATACAGGACATAAAGAGACTGGAGAAGGAAAACATCGCCTTTAAAATATCCCTCGGTTTAGGTAAAGATACCCCGATCATCGCCAAAAGCAAGATGATGAAAAAGGTGATTGATGTCATCAACAGTATTGTCAATTCAGATTGTAATGTCCTGTTGACAGGAGAGAGCGGGGTCGGCAAGGGTCTTGTGGCAAAGCTGATCCACTATTCGGGACTAAGAAAAGACAGGCCCTTCCTGGCCGTCAACTGCGCTATCTTCACGGAAGAGCTGCTGGCAAGCGAGTTGTTCGGCCATGAAAGAGGCGCATTTACAGGCGCTGTTGCGACAAAACAGGGCCTGATTGAGATCGCAAATAAAGGCAGTTTGTTTTTAGACGAGATAGCTGAGATGACGCCAACCCTTCAGGCCAAGTTATTGAAGGTCATAGAGGACCGTGACTTCATGAGAGTCGGCGGCACCCGGACCGTCAAAGTCGATGTCAGATTTATAGCCGCTACGAATCAGAATATAAATACCCTTGTTGCCGAAGGCAGATTCAGGGAAGACTTATTTTACAGATTAAACGTTATGGATATTTACATTCCGCCTCTCAGGGAGAGACGGGAAGACATTATTCCGCTCAGTAAACATTTTCTGGAAAAACAGTCAAAGAAGGCAAACAAGAAAATAGCAATTATCAGTGAGGAAGCAGTCGGGATGCTCATGTCATACGGCTTTCCCGGTAATGTAAGAGAGCTGGAGAATATTATTGAAAGGGCGGTGATCCTGGAAAAAACCCTTCAAATCAGGCCTGAGAGTCTTCCTCAGACCATCAAGCTGTTCCAGGTTGAAACCATAGACCCGAACAGGATCAAGAATCTCGATGAAATCAGCAAAGTTTATGCGGAAAAGGTGCTTGAATATTGTGAAGGTAATAAATCAAAGGCAGCGGAGCTGCTCGGCATTTCGCGAACAAGCCTCTGGCGTATATTGGGAAATAAATAAATAAACCTATCAAATCAAATCTGTTCAGCCATGTTCATTCTTGAAACAGTAATTTTACCGGCCTGTTTTTAATTTCATTTTTTTTCAAACAGTTGTCCTCTGGCACGCCCTTTGATCTCTCATTTGTAAAAGCTCAATAAGGAGGTAAGCAAATGAAAGGACTATCAAGGATATTCGAGAACGCAATGGCAGCAGTCGCTTTTGCTGAGGCCGGTGAAGCTGAAACTGCGAGACAGCTTCTGAATGAGGATACCGGTCCCGGCAACGCAATTGCGGAACTCAGAGAAAAAGTCCATCTGACCGTCGACGACCTGATTTCAATGGCAATTACCTTTGCGGAAGCAGGAGAGCACGAAAAGGCAGCCGGGATACTGGAAGAAGCGGAAGAAAAGCTCAGGACAATCAAAGGGACTCATCAAAAGGCATATCAAAGAACTGTTAATGTATAATTTCAGATATCGGATGATGGAGATCACACATAGAATCTCTGATAAAGTTATTTTTAATACAGGAGGCATAGGCAGTGGGTAAATACAATAAAATTCTTGTAGCAGTGGACGGTTCAGAGGCAAGTAAAAACGCACTGAGACAATCTTTCAAACTTGCCTTTGACGGCAAAAAATGGTTAACCGTTCTAACGATCAATCCTCCATATCACGGAGATCTTTCACTTATAGGCATAAGCAATTTAAGCAACGTTCTGAAAGGCCCCGGGGAAAAAGTACTTGCCGAGGCTATGGAAATAGCTGATGAGGGAAAGGCTTCAATAAAGACAAGGCTGGAAGAAGGCGATCCCTTCCAGAAAATAATTGAGGTTGCGGAAGAGGAACGATGCGAATTGATCATGTTGGGCAGGCGGGGGAAAAGCCATCTTGAGAGGGCGCTGATGGGGAGTGTAACCGCAAAAGTTATCGGTCATTATAAAGGCAAGATTCTTGTAGTTCCGGGGGCATCTTCCATCGGATGGAATAATATTCTCGTAGCTGCAGATGGTTCAAAAAACAGCGAAGCGGCGATCGAAGAGGCAATCAATTATGCAAATGCATATGATGGTTCATTGAAGATAGTAAGCGCGGTAGATGTCACAGAGGAATTCGAGACACAGGCCCCCGGACTGCTGGATAAAATGATCGAGAAGACAAAAGCATACCTTGAAGGCGTTAAAAAGAAAGCATTGGATGCCGGTGTAAATGCTGAAACATTCGTCAGGCAGGGAGAGCCGTATAAGGTCATTATTGATCTCGCGTCACAATTGAATGCCGATACGATTGTGATGGGGACCCACGGCAGGACAGGGATAACGAGAATTTTTATGGGGAGCGTCACAGCAAGGGTCATCGGTCATACACGGTGTCCTGTTCTCGTGGTGAAGTAACTTGAGGTTTCAGCAAGATGTTTTCGATCTTAAGTTAGCCGGATGTCACACTTGATCCAGGTTCTTTGATCATGAGTCGGTAATGAATTTAAAAATCTGGCATAAGATGATCATCGGCATCTCTATCCCCTCTTTAATCGTCATATTCGGCGGCCTGCTGAGTTATGAATATCTAAATGACGTCAAAAAAAGACAGGGCTTTGTGCAGATAGCCGACAGCCTGACGCAGGAGGTGCTTGAGGTCAGAAGGAATGAAAAAAACTTCCTGCTTCATAAAGACGCTGCATATTACAAATTTTTTCAGGATGCAGTGGACGCAGCCGTCAATTCAGTCAACAATATTTCCCCTGAAATAGTTGAAGATATCGGCAAAGAGGACTTTTTGCAGTTTCGCAGAAACCTTCAGAAGTATTCAGGTCTCATATATGAATTATATATAAATTACCAGAAGGAAACAGACGTCGTTGAAAAAGTCAGGGAAGAAGGCAGGAAGCTGGAGTCCCTTGCGGCATCGAAGAAACATGCAGATGAGCTGTCAACAAGCTTCATTCTCCATTTAAGGCTTTTGGAAAAAAATTACATGCTTTTCCGCGATAAAAATTCTCTTACTAAATTGGATGCGGCGGTTTTGCAGATAAAAAACCTGGTCCCTTTCTGTTTTGAATGTGCCCCTTATGTGAAAGCCGTCAATAATCTTTTCTCCGCATACGGTAAAAGCGATATATTAATAAATGACCTGCAGGTTGTCGGGAACAAGCTTGAAGAAATCACAAATAAAACAGCGGAAAGCGAGAGGCAAAAGGTCAATTCTTTTGTTACGTTGACACAGCGCTATTTACTTCTGGCCCTTGCCCTGCTCTGCATAATAGGTCCTTTAATTATATATAAGACATCCTCGTATATAGTCGCTCCGATTAAAAGGCTCGCTGAAATTACGAGAAAAATTTCAGAAGGAGATATCGCATTAAGAGCGCCTATCAGAGAACATGACGAGACATATTCTCTGGCCCTGTCTTTCAACACGATGCTTGATCATCTTCAATTGACGCAAGAATCCCTTGAGAAGAGCCTGGACCTCCTGCATGAAAAACAGACCCTGCTTGTCGAGGCAAAAAAACTTGCATCCATAGGAACGCTTGCCTCCGGAGTTGCGCATGAGCTTAATAATCCTCTTAACAACATCTATACGACTGCGCAGAGGCTTATCAAGAAATCAGGCGAAGGATGCCCTGTGTTTATCAAAACCGGATTGGCGGATATTTTCGGCCAGTCCATGAGAGTCAAAAAAATCGTCGGCGACCTCCTTGAGTTTGCAAGAGGGCGTAAACCGCAGCCCAGGGAAGTGGAATTAAACAATCTTGTTGCCGGCGTGTACAGACAATTGGGAAACTCGATGAATACGGAGAATATAAAATTTACGCTGGACTCAATATCCGATGTAATGATAAATGCGGACCCCGAGCAGATTGAACAGGTCTTCATCAATTTATTCGTCAACGCCATTGAAGCTATGGCGGGAGAGGGTAATCTTAAGACAAAAATCGAAACCGAAAAAGATTCGGTAGAAATAAAGGTGTCCGATACGGGCAGGGGAATGCCGAAAGAAACTGCGGAAAAGATATTTGAACCGTTCTTCACGACAAAAGATAAAGGGACCGGATTGGGACTTGCCATTGTCTTTAATATTATTCAGAAACACAATGGAGAAATAATCGTTGAGAGCGAAGAAGGAAAGGGGACAACATTCATTGTCACATTGCCGAAGGAGAATGCATAGCCATGAATTTTAAGATACTCATTGCAGAGGATGAAGAGATAACACTGAACAACATCCTCGACACATTGCAGGAGGAGGGCTATCACGCCGCTGCGGTAAAAAACGGTAGAGAGGCCTTGCAAAAGATCGAAGCCGAATACTTTGACGTCCTCATCACCGATATCAAAATGCCGTATATGAGCGGCATCGAACTTCTCGATAAGATAAAGGAGAAACACCCGGAGACAGAGGTAATTATTATAACCGGCTTCGGAAGCATCAGCTCAGCAATTGAAGCCATGAAAAAAGGCGCATATGATTATATAACAAAGCCCTTTGATCTGGATGAATTGACGCTGCGGGTCAATAAAATTTACGAAAAGAAGACTCTGAAGAAAGAGAACATCGCCTTAAAAACATTCCTCGGCATGAACAGGGAAGTCCCCGTCATAGCAAAAAGCGAAAGCATGAAAAAAATATTGACTGTCATTGACGGGATGAAGGATTCGGATTGCAGCGTATTTCTTACAGGAGAAAGCGGGGTCGGTAAAAGCCTCATCGCGAAGATAATACATTCCAGCAGCAGGAGAAAGGACAAACCGATCTTATCCATAAACTGCGCGACACTGACAGAGGAGCTGCTTTCCAGTGAGCTGTTAGGACACGAAAAAGGCGCGTTCACTGGCGCGGTCATGACAAAGCAGGGGCTTGTGGAAATTGCGGATACAGGCACACTCTTCCTTGACGAAATATCGGAGTTGTCGCCGAATTTGCAGGCAAAGCTATTGAAGGTCGTTGAGGAAGGCGAATTTTTCAGAGTAGGTGGAACAAAGCCTTTAAAAGTTGACGTGAGATTCATCGCCGCTACAAACCAGGATGTAAAGCGCCTCATCTCCGACAGCAGGTTCAGGGAAGATTTGTACTACAGGCTGAATGTCATGGAGATCAGCATCCCGCCTTTGAGAGAGCGGATTGACGATATAAAACCCCTGAGCGCATATTTTCTCCGTAAGCATCTTCCGAAGTCCGGCAAGAAGATAACAGGGTTCACAAAAGAGGCGATGGACATCCTGATGAATTACAGCTTCCCCGGAAATGTCAGAGAGCTTGAAAACATCGTGGAGCGCGCGATCATCCTCGAAAAGACATCCGTGATCACGCCTGAGAGCATCCCCCAGAGCATCCGTCTTTTGCAAATCGAAACCCTTGATCCCGACAAACTGAAGACCGCTGATGAGCTTGTCAAAGAATACGCGGAAAAAGTCCTTAAGATGTTCAGCGGCAACAGGACAAAGGCATCGGAAGTCCTCGGCATCTCACGGACGAGTCTGTGGAAGATTTTAAAAGAGGAGTAGATGTTTGAAAAAAATAAACAAGGAGATCATATGTCAAACAGTAAGCTTGTAAAAGATTTGATGGTCGATGTCTTTGAGTACCCGCACATACCCTACTGGTTCTCTATAAGGCAGGCCATAGGGATTATCAAGAAATCCCTCCTAACAAAAGAAAAGTGTATTCACCCGATAACGATACTCATCTTTGACGAAAAATATAATCTTGTAGGCACCTTGGGCCTCAAGGATATTCTGAGGGGACTCGAGCCGAAATTCCTGAAGCCCACCACAAAGGCACAGATCCATGAAGAAGCCGAGTCAGGGTTGTCGGTTTTATGGGATAGTCTTTTCAATAAGGAATCCAAAGAGGCTGCGGAGCGTCCTGTAAGCGAAGCAATGGTTCCTGCTAAAGTCTTTGCGCAGCCCGCTGACCCTATTACAAAGGCGGCGTATATGATGATTCACAACGATCTTATCTTATTGCCTGTTTTAGAAGACCATAAAAAGTTAGTAGGACTTGTGAGGATAGTGGAAGTGTTTAATGAGTTGTCTAATGCAGTATTAATGGTATGAAAATATAATTTGTAAACCATTCACCCTTACGATGTCCATTTCAAATTTGATGGCAAGGCCGATATCGCTTCCGGCGTCTGATACAGACGGTTTAATATTGAAAATCACTGTTAACACCGTTCAGATTCTGAACGGTATGACAATTTTATCTCTTATCACCCTCATTCCTTCTTTTAATCAATAAATTAGCTCCAAATTGTAACCTGGAATTGCAAGAATCAACCTCCCTTGCACCGTTCATATTCTTAACATAAATTTTATCCTCATAATTTTTTCTTTTAAATTCAGTGTGTTCTCAAGTGGCATGGCTAATGCTTTATGAAGGGTGGAATTCAGGAGGTTAAAAATGGGAAGACAAATATTATTCGTTACTTATCAAAATGAAGATTTTGATGAAGGACTTTCTTATGCCGTTGATCTTGCAAAGACAATGAATAAAGATTTAACCATCTTGATGACTCACAAAAGGAGTTTCCTGAAAAGCCTGGAAGACGTCATGACTGCGGTTACTTTTGCAGAGGCAGGCGAGCATGAGACAGCAAGGGAAATTTTATCGGGGAAGATCGAAAGTGAATCAATAGAAAGAATCAACATACTCACTGAAAAATTTCAAAATGCCGGCGTTATTACAAGTGTGTATATAGTGGCATTAGATGCGGTTTCAGCGATAAAAGACTTTCTTAAACAGAAAAACTCCGTTGATATCGTATTGCTGAGTCCGAGCGTAACCGACAACGGGAATATAACTTCAAGTGAATTACAGAGGCTCGTGAGAACTGCGTCAAAGCCCATTGTGACAATGTCGAGGCAGGTTTATGCTGCCTAAATTTATTTTAATTTTTTAAGGAGACGGTTCGATGAATTTTATGTATCTTTACTTACCGGTAGCGCTGACAAGCATTAATATCTTAATTCCCGTAGGACTCGGCCTTGCGGTAGGGCTGCTGTCCGGACTTTTCGGAGTCGGCGGCGGCTTTCTGATGACACCGCTTTTGATAATGTTCGGCATCCCGTCAACCGTTGCCGCAGCAACGGATTCCAACCAGATTGTGGCTGCGTCTACATCGGGAACATACGCCCATTGGAAGGTAGGCAATGTGGACTTTAAGATGGGCTTGTATCTCCTCATCGGCGGTTTCATCGGAGGGGTTGCCGGAGTGCATGCTATTAAAATTCTCAACGCAACAGGCAATGCAGACTTTGTTATAAAGATGACATACGTGCTGATGCTTGGAATAGTCGGCGCCTACATGTTCATTGAAAGCCTCAACAGCATGAGAAAGTCAAAGAGTCAAGATGTAGAGACGGGTTTAAAACCCGTCTGTACAGAGTCATGTATGACAAGATTTCTGAAATCTCTTCCTTTACAAACTCATTTTGAAAAATCAGGCGTTACTCATTCACTGCTTCTCCCGCTCATATTCGGTGGCTTTGTCGGGGTACTCGCCGCAATAATGGGTGTGGGCGGCGGCTTTCTGATGGTCCCTGTCATGGTGTACATCCTGAGAATGCCTATGCATGTCGTAGTCGGTACAAGCCTGTTCCAGATTCTGTTCAACTGCATTGAGGTAACATTTCTTCAAGCGTATACCAATCACAGTGTGGACTTTATACTTGCAGTGCTATTGTTGTTAGGTTCAACAGTGGGGGCTCAGATAGGCGCAGTATTCGGCAGGAAACTCAAGGGCGAACAGTTGAAGATAATCCTCGCAACGATAGTGCTTGCCGTGACTGTAAAGATAGTTTTTGAACTTACATTAACACCATCACTACTTATATCACAGTCAGGAGGACATTAAGATGGAAAAAGTCAGAAAAATTATTCTTGCAATTTTAAGTCTGCTTACATTATTTGGAATATTCATACTTGGAATACTTATTTTCACAGCTGACGCATCTGCAGACCTGACGGTCAAGGCCAACCACGACCATATAAAAATAGACTTCTTTTATCACGGCAGCACGGTGAGCGTTAAAGGGACTTCAGCCCCCGGCGCAGACCTTGTCATTAAGATTGCCTCGCCGGAAGGACATGAAGTTTTAAAACAGAAGGGGAAAGTTGCCGGATTCCTGTGGATGAATACAGGCACATTGAATTTTGAGCGTACGCCGAATCTTTATTCCATTTACAGCACAAAAAAAATCGAGGACATCCTGAGCGCGGAGGAGATGGATAAGTATGTGATCGGCTACCCTGCTTTAAGCAGGCATATAGAAATGACGCCTGCTTCAAATGCAGACGAAGAATCAAAGTGGTTTAATGAATTTGTGAAATACAAGGAATCTTCAAACCTTTATGGAAGTTCTTACGGTCATATAACGACCTCGGAAAAAGGAGACAAGCAGGCTTACTATATCCTGACTGCCTGGCCTTATCAGGCCCCTCCCGGAGACTACCTTGTCACGGTATACGCAGTAAAGGATAAAAAGGTCATAGAAAAAGCGGAGGCAAGTGTGAATGTAGAACAGATCGGTATTATAAAGGCGCTCTCCGGCATGGCCAAAAACAATGCGGCATCGTATGGAATTTTATCTATAATTGCGGCGCTGGCTGCCGGTTTCGGCGTCAGCCTGGTATTCAGAAAAGGCGGAGGCGCGCATTGATGAAAGTTTATTTACAAATTGACACCCAAGTGTCATTCCCGCAAGCGAAGCGCGTCGGGAATCTGATTCCGGACAAGCCGGAATGACGAAAAGAGGAGTTACAGCATGATTAAAGAAACGCAGGACATTGTTAGTCACAGCACAAGGGTTTTGGAGAAAAATATGTATGAAACAATAATAGTCGGCATCGACAACTCGGAGTTCAGCAGGGCTGCCGTAATAGAGGTTTCAAATTGGATAAAACGCCACGGCGGGAAAGCTGTCCTGGTTCATGGCGTCTTTTTTGATCAGGAAGAATTCGGCAACGCCCCCGAAATACTTGAAAAGCGCGCACAGTACGGCAAAAAAATCTGTTACCAGACAAAGGATATGATAATGTCCGAGTTCGGCATAGAAGTGGAATCCCTTGTGTGCGAGGGAGAGCCGCCTGAAGTAATAACAAATATCGCGCGCGAGAGAGATGCAGACCTTATAGTTATGGGGACCTACGGCAGAAGAGGATTAAAGAGGATGCTCATGGGCAGCGTTACATCGGACGTGATAGTAAATTCACCATGCGATGTGCTGGTAGTGAAAAAGCCGTGCAGCGAATGCACGGGTGAATACAAATCCATCCTGGTCCCGTTTGACGGATCGGTATTCAGTCAAAAAGCGCTCAATCGCGCATCTCACCTGTCCGGAATTTCTGAAGCGGAGATAACACTCATATATGTAATTCCACGCTATGAGGAAATGTTGGGATTTTATAAAAGCGAATCGATAAAGAAAAGCCTTTGGGATGAGGCGCAGAAGATCATGGATATGGGAAAGCGGATCGCTTCAAAAAATACGGTATCCGCTAAGACTGAAATACGCGAAGGACAGGCGGCGGAGCAAGTCATAGAAACTGCCAGGAGATTGAAAAACGATTTGATAATCATGGGAAGTCACGGATACAGGGGCATGAACAAGGCGATAATCGGAAGCACTGCCGAGAGGGTAATCATCAACGCCCATTGTCCGATATTGATAGCGCGGTAGGGGCGGGGTAATCCCGCCCACATTTGTAGGGGCGAATCGGTGATTCGCCCGGGAGGATAAAAATCATGAAGGGTTATAGAAAAATTCTGATCGCAGTAAACGGTTCAAAGGATGTAATTAAACATGGCTTGAAGCTTGCCTGCGATGAAAAATGCTGGGTAACGGTCGTTAAGGTCCTTCCACCGAATGAAGGAGATTTGAATCTTGTCGGCGTAAAAAATATTGAGGATGTGCTCAACAGCGGCTGCAATAAAGAGATCGCTGAAATAAATTCCGTTTCGGAGGCCGAAGGCACGTTGGTAAAGACAAGGATTGAAGAAGGAGACATCCATAAAAAAATTATAGAAGTGGCGGAAGAAGAAAGATGCGACATTATCATCATGGGAGCGCGCAATAATCGGAGTTGGCTAAGAAAAATCTTCGGCGATAACGTTGTGGAGAAAGTCGTCAGTAACGCCCCCTGCCCTGTGTTGGTTGTGGCGGCATAAAGCAGTAATTAACAGTCTCAAAATAATGGAGACATTTATTTGAAAATCCCTCCTAACCTCCCTTTACCAAAGGGAGGGACAATTCCCCAATATTCATACCTGTTCACCGGCGTTCATATTTGAAACGCAAATTCTACCGGCCTGATTTCCATTCCATTTAATTATCAATCAGTTACATATTGGCACGCCTATTGATATTACATAGGCAAAGCTCAATGAAGGAGGAGCCACAATGAGAGAAAGACTTTTATTCGTAACAAAAGGAGGTGACAACTTTGAAGAAGGGTTCTCTTATGTTGTTGAGCTGGCAAAGACACTTAAAGCAGGCGTGTCGGTATTAATGGTTTATAACAAGCGGCCAATGGATGCATATGAAGATTTAATGAGCGCGGCAGTTTTTGCAGAGGCAGGTGAGTTTAAAACGGCAAAAGAAATTTTGCATGAACAGGAGAATGAATTGAAAGCAGAGGCAGATAAAAAGCTCAAGGATTTGTCCGAAAAGTACAGGGAAATTTCGAATGATATCAATTATCAGATATACATCGGCGATGTGCTCTCTTCAATAAAAGAGTTTCTAAAAAATAAGCCCAATATCGACATGATCCTGATAAGTCCAAGTCTTTCAAAGAGCAAAAAAGAAATAGATTTAAAAAAGTTGATCAAGAAAATCTCAAAACCTATCGTCACTATTTCACAGCCTTTGCAGGCCGGTGCATAGGGACAGGTTAACAAAGGAGGATATAAAATGAAAGGTTTAAAAAGTTTGTTTGAGAAGTTTGAGAATGTGATGGCAGCAGCAGCGTTCGCGGAAGAAGGGGAATTCGATACGGCAAGAGAGCTTATAAGGGAAGAAAATCGTCCCAGGAAGAAAACAACTATAGTAACGGCAATAAATAACTTAAGTTAAAATATGATATTTCCTTTATATTACAGCTAATTAAATGCTTAAGATGTATTTTAATTTAATGCCGTTACTATAAAAGGATTGAGGCACATTTGACCGTCAACACAGCAAAGTAACTAAACAATAGAAAATTGAAAAATATTTATGGAGGGAACATGTCAGCGCAGAATAAAAATATCAAAAAGAAGCCTATCGGACAGATGGCGTTTATGGGCGTCATCTCGATAGCGCTTTATGCAGCCCTGTTATTAAAACAGGACATTATTAATGAATACGTTGGTCGCGGCAGTGTATATGCTTTCTTACCGATAATTACAGCATTTATATTCTCATACTTTCACGGTACATTCACAGGCCACTTCTGGACCGTTCTGGGCATAGAGGCCGCAAAGAAAAAGAAGGAGGTAAAATAATATGCACGATATAGCACAAGCAGCAGCGAACTTTATCAATCTTGATATCATAACTATTTCTTACCTGTTTTTTGTCGGGTTTGTCGGCGGTCTCGTAAGCGGATTTATAGGTTCAGGCGGGGCATTTGTTCTTACACCGGCCATGATGAGCCTGGGAGTGCCCGGACTTGTAGCAGTGGCAAGCAACATGTGCCACAAATTTCCGAAGGCGCTTATCGGATCTATTAAACGCGCTAAGTACGGACAGGTTGATGTAAAGCTCGGCATTGTCCTCGGCATCTCTGCGGAAGCCGGAGTTCTTTACGGCGCCCATATACAGGAAGGTATCAAAAAGTCTTTCGGAGAGGCAGGTTCAAACCTGTATGTCAGCGCAGCTTTCGTGGTAATACTTGCCATAGTAGGCGGTTTTGTATTATATGACGCATTGAAAACCTACAAATCCGGAAGCGCCGATGAAGAAGAAAAAGTCACCAAACTTGCACGCCGGATACAATCCATTAACATCCCCGGCACAATGGTTTATTTCAAGAGCCTTAATGCAAGGATTTCCGTACTCTTCACAATTCCCATTGGATTTGCAACCGGAATGCTGGCGGCAACAATTGCAGTAGGCGGTTTTATCGGAGTGCCTGCTATGATTTACGTCATGGGCGCGCCAAGTCTTATGGCATCTGCAACAGAGTTGGTAATAGCTTTTGTTATGGGATTGGGTGGTTCGTTTAAATATGCGATGCATGGTCTTGTTGATATCAGACTCGCCATGATCATCCTTGCAGGCTCTCTCTTCGGCATCCAGCTCGGCGCTATTGGGACCACTTATGTAAAGCCGTTCATGATTAAGATGGTGATGGGTATTATCATGGTCATCGTCCTTTTCAGCCGCGCCTTGATGGTGCCTGTTTATCTCTCACAACTGGGCTTAATACAGACCTTGAGCGAGGGCACAGTAACGTTAATGAAAAACACAAGCTTCGGCATAATGATAACCGCCCTGCTTCTGGGCGCATTTATTGTCCTGCGGGCGATGTGGCAAGGGCGTCAGGAAGAGATGAAAGCGCATACTGCCGAAAAAACATTAAGCCATGGAAAGATATAGTTACAGCAAACATTAATGAGAAAGTAATCAGCATAGTTTGAGGTGAGGTGATAAAAAATGAACAGTTACAGGAAGGTCCCTAATAATGGATCAGAAAATATTACAAGAAAAATCTTACGAGGTGATTTCGTTATGAATTTAAAATCTCTTTTGGGTTTCCATAAAAAAAACAACGGGGCGCAGCCGTCCTTTCATTCCGTCTTCGATCATTATAGGAAAGTGCTTGAAAGCAACAATAGGGCAATCGAGATTATTACGAATATAAACGACAACCTCGGAGGAGATTCTCCCGTTGATATTAATTATATAACGGACACTTATTCAAAATTGTGTCTTGTCGTAAATGCGTCCATGGAGAATTTTGATATTCTCACAAAAAATAAATATCGGAATCTTCATTACGTATTCAATTATATTGACGATCATATTAATCGGATAATAGTTAGCCTGATTACAAGGGACCTTCCTGAACATACTGACACAATTTCTGCAAGAATCAAGCAATTGGATGCATATAATAAAGAGAAAAATATACTGAGATACATTGCTCCCCTTAATCTCGTTGATCCGGTGTTTGATAATTTTACGCCCGAAGGATGCAAGACCATCCATGACATTATCAGATTTATGCATGTGAAATCCGTCCATGAGCTTACAAATAAGAGCGCCGGGAATCTGCATGCCGTCCCAAGGGACTACTCTCCGGCATTGCATTAGAGTTTTCTCCAGTCCGTTTAGAAAGCTGAAATGCCCCCTGGTCACAGTTTCAAAACCTCTATCGGGTCTCATTTAGGTTTCTTTTCCTGGCCGGATTTAAAATACCTGAAAAAAAGATAGGCAATCAGGATGACCAAAAGCAGGAAGACTCCGGCGTGTTCAATTCTTGTGATATCCTTCCTGATGATCTGCAGACTGTTGCCGCCGATATAACCTGCCCCTATCATTATAGCCATTGTAAAAAGAGAAGTAAGGGCGTCAACGGCTATGAATTTCAGCGCGGGCATCCTCATGACACCAGCCATAATAAACAACTGTGCCCTCAAACCCAGAAAATGTCTTCCGAATAATATGACGAGAGAGCCTCGTTTTTTGAATTTCTCCTCGAATAACGAGAGCTTCTCGGAAGACAGTATCCTGTGAAACCTTTTATGCGTAACAATCCTGCGGCCATATTTCTTGCCTACATGGTAAAGAAAATAATCTGCTGAAAGAAGTCCTATGTATACGACTATGACGGCTGGAACCGTTTTCACGACATTATGTGAAATCAGGAAGCCGCACAATATAAGCGTTGCGTCTTCAGGGAAAGGAAGTCCGACGCCTCCGAGGATAAGAAGTATAAAAAGCCCCGTATACGGGAAGTGTTCAATATAACTTATGAGATGAGGCATGGGATACAATAATGCCTCCCCTGGTAAAATGACGAACCAGAGGAGGCATTATGTATTGTTCGTCCTGCAAAAAGATTATTTCTTCTTTTCAGTTACAGGAGCTGCTTCGTGTTTTGCTGCAGGAGCCGCTTCATGCTTCTTTGCTGCATGAATATCTACACTCTCGGCAGTGTTCTTGCCGCCGGCCTCTGTATATTTTACAGAAACCGTCTCGCCGGCTTTTACGTCGGCTAGGGTCTTTGCTTCCTTTCCCGCTGATATCTTTGTTTTGTCATCAACGGACACCACAACATCATGCTTTCCAGCCTTAACAGTAACCGTCTTGGCATTTGCGTCAACCGCCGCGACCTCGCCTGTTACATGCTTTGCAGCCTCTTTCTTCTCTGCCGCAAAAGATATGCCGGCCAGGGCAAATACAAACACGAGCGAAAGTACAACCACTATTGCCTTTTTCATATGTATCACCTCCTTTCAGAAATAAATTTATCTATTCCAGGATAGATAACTAAGGCTCTATCCTCACGGAAACGGCCTCATCGATGCCTTCTTTTGTCGTCCTGTATTTCACTTTTACCTTATCGTCTTTTCTGATTTTATCCAGTATCAGAGGCGCTGACTTTACTCCATACAAAGTCGTAGTTGCAGTTATAAGGAAAACTTTCTTCCCGCTTTTCGCATCTGTTACAACTATTTCCGATCTCGTTCCCCTTACTTTATCTGCGATTGAGATGGAACTAACTGTACCGGTAAAAGTTGCTATACTGTCTTTAGTAATAGTTTTCCCGTCTGCATTCCTCGCAATACCGATGCTTGCAGCCCATATCAGGAGAATACTGGCGATGGAGACGCCTATCATATTTCTCATGCCGCTCTTTTCCTCCTTTGTCCCGCCTGAAAGAAAACCGCGCCGGTGAATGATTACAAGAGATCATATCCGCGCTTTATCTCTCTTACTGGATATACTCTGATGTAAGTTTATAACAACGCTGATTAAACCGGGATTAGAGGAAGATTAAAACTTTCTAATCTTATCGCAGACGGGAAACTTCAGACATGATCAATGGGAAGGAAGACAGTAAAGGTAGTGCCCTGATTTACAGCGCTGACTACTTCAATTCTGACCTTATGGGCTTCAGCGATAGATTTGGCGATGCTCCAGCCGAGGCCATATCCCGGTTTTTTCCGGGCTTTATCCATGCGGTAAAAGCGGTCAAAAATATGACCTGTCTCGCCGGATGGTATTCCCATCCCTGTGTCTTTAAATACTATCTTTGAATAATCGTTTTCAGGCTCTGCGCTCACTGTAACGGTACAGTTGTCCGGAGTATATTTTATTGCATTGTCCAGAAGATTGATAAAAAGTCTCTTCAGCTGGTTTTCGTCCCCATATATAATCACGTCATGCGGTGCACTGAAGTTAATGATTATATTTTTCTGCTCTGCCAGCACCTTCATATCATCAACTATCATTCCAAGGAAAACGCCCAAATCCACTCTCTGCTTTTCAAGGATGATCGTACTACTGTCAAACCGGGCGAGTATCAATAAATCTTCCACAATCCTGTTAATCCTCACCACTTCTTCCAGATTGCTGACCAGGACCGTTTGATATTCTTCCGCGGTCTGGACTCTTTTCAATGTCACCTCGATCTCGCCGCGCAGAACGGCAAGAGGGGTCCTTATCTCATGCGCAAAGTTTTCAAGAAATTGCCGCTGCGTGGTAAAGGAATGCTCAAGCCTGCCGAGCATCTCATTAAACGTGTCAGCCAGTCTCTTTATCTCATCTCTTGTGTCCGGGATGTCTATCTTTAATTTCAGGCTGTCAGCCGTGATTTTATGAATGGTGTCAATTATTTTATCTACGGGATTCAATGCGATCTTCGCCAAAAACGCTCCGATTATGCCGGTCAGGAAAACGGTCAAAGGCAAAAGGATAAATAATATTATTTTGAGATTTCTCTGCGCCGAATCTACCGTGCGGAGCGGACTGGCGACCTGGACAATATAAGCGATTCTGTTACTTTCAACAACCGGCACGGTAAGCACTCTAAGCGACGCAGCGCTGCCGGGTGAAAGCTGGGTCTGCACCGTCTCAAAATGCCTTTTCTTCTTCAACTCGGAAAGTATCGACTCCTTAGTAAAGACAAACATATCCGGCATATTCTTTGAAGACGCTATCAGTTTCCCGCCCAAATCATATATCTGTACAATCATGTTGAGCAGCGCCGGGTCATCCGATTCCTCCTCGACCCAGCGCTGGGCGATCCTAACAAAATTAATATTATTTCGCTTACTGAATACCTCTTTTTTCACCCCGCCTGTCACCGCGTCCTGCCTCTCTGCCTCCCAGTACGTATCAATGGAATCAACAATGCCCTCCACCCTTGATTGAAGTATATCATCTATATTCATGTACATTTTCTGACTGAAATTCCTGTACAGAAGAATGCTGAACACGCCGAGAGTCAGCGCCAGTATAAGCATGTACCAGAGAATGATTTTGAACCTTATGGATTTTATGAACATATCACATCCCGCATCTTTTCCGGCAAGCGTTTAAAGCTGTTCCTTCAGAATATACCCTCTTCCCCTGAGCGTATGAATCAGTTTGATTTTATGATCACGGTCAATCTTATTGCGGAGATAGTTTATGTATACATCGATTACATTCGTGTATGTGTCGAAGTTAATGTCCCATACATGCTCTGAAATCATGGTCCTTGTCACTACGGTCCCGGAATTACGCATCAGATATTCCATCAAAGCATATTCTTTGGATGTTAATTCTATCTCTTTGCCCGAACGTGTGACTTTGTGTGTCAGCAAATCAAGCGCCAGATCTCCCACCTGAAGTTTCGTTGACTTGGGAACATCCCTCTTTCTCAGAAGGGCGCGTACCCGGGCCAGGAATTCCTCGAATGCAAAGGGCTTGGTCAGATAGTCATCGGCCCCCGCATCCAGCCCGGCGACCTTGTCCTTTATCATATCTTTTGCCGTGAGCATGAAGATCGGGGTAATATTGTCTTCCTGTCTTAATTTCCTGCACAGGCTGAGTCCGTCCATTTTGGGAAGCATTACGTCCAGTACGATCAAATCATATTTCTCTGATGAGGCAAGAAAATACCCCTCTTCACCGTCATAAGCCGCGTCGACGGAATAGCCCTCCTCCTTCAAACCTCGCCCGATAAAATTCGTTATCTTCTTCTCATCCTCTATAACAAGTATCCGCATTACATCACCTCGAACCTGATAATGTCCTTGCCCCTGTTTCGGTACATTATTTCTATTATAATGTTGCCGGGAATGTCACATCCGATTCCCGTCCCCTTGTAGTGGATGTGTGCATTCCAAGGACTTATCAGAAACCGCAATTCATATACTATGGATCAGATATATCACCAGAAAGATACCTATTGCAATGATCGAAATCGCAAGTAAGACATCAAGTATTAATGAAGGCCGGTAGGTATCCTCGTCTATCTGTTTCTCCATTTTTTTGTATCTTATATACGCAAGCACTCCCATCAATGCTCCGAGGGCCACAAGGATGATCCCAAAGACAGTTGAATATCCGCCAGAGGGAGCAACAGCTGCCTTGCCGGTAAAAAAAGAAAACTGTTTAGTAAATATTGCAAACCTTTCAACAACAAAACCGAATGCCATTATAGCTATGCTCGTCCTGATCCACGCGAGGAAAGTCCTTTCATTAGCCATGTGGACGCGGCGGTTCCGGACCCTTGGAACATTTTTACCTTCATCGTTATTCATTACTTCACACCTTTTAGAGCAATTATACCCTTTGCATCTTTAAGTTTAACGATATTCACAGCGAATCCGGGGTATCATAATAAAAAATAAGGTTCCATTTATCTTCCTTTCCCCTTCACATGGTCCCTGATAAAGTCCTCAATGAACATATCGGTAACCGCATCATTAAACATGGCCATGTCCAGTTGTTTTGTGTAGACGGTGAATTTACCCATTATCTCTAAATGTCTTTCTATGTCCGGCTGTTCATACTTGGTCAGCATCGCATCTACACAATCATCTATAACATGCACCTTGAAATGCATTGCCGCAAGGATTTCCTTTATCAGCCTGACTCTCCTTAACTTCCTGTCTTCAACAGCCCCCCCGCCCTTAAAAAAGAACTTTATATAATTGTCATTGATATTCTCGCCGGCGTAAGCCTCTACCATGGAAAAGTGATAGCCGAGCCTGATGCTGAAATTCATGTGATGTTTTGAAATAATCGCATAACTCTTTTCCTGCGTTTTACGAAGCTGCTCTCTTGACAACGATGAAATTTGCGCGGCTGAGCCCACCCCTTGCGCCCCCCCAGGTGTCGGACCGGGCCACCTCATGCTTGTCAGTCCTTTAAGGAAAGCTGAGAAAGGTATTGAAATGATATCATCAGGCCTGGCCTTTTTGGGTTTGCCTTTTACCCCTCCTTCAACGTCAATCAAACGGACGTCAACCGGGATCCCTGCTTTCAATACAATCGACTGCAGCTCTATGTCCCTTGTCTCGCCTGCCTCTGCATAAGCAATGGCAGACATGAAGTCTTCAACACTATCGATTTCAAACCCCTTCCCTGTCTGAAACATCTCGGCCATCGCGGTTTCATGGGCAAACCTCGTTATGTCGTGAAAAGTTTTACAGAGCTCCGGCTTGAAATATTCCTTGTCCGGGTCCACTAAATTTAAAGGGGATATCAATTTCAGCACCTTGTCAAAAATCGAATATAGGTGTGTCCGTTTAACAGGGGACTTCCTGTTCCATGCATGTTCGAGGAGTTCATTGACTCTGCCTTCATAAATTTTACAATTGAAGGCATCCACTGTTATCTCCTGACCGTTTTCAATGTCCCGTGTCGCGGTACCAGTATTCAGAATTGTAGGGACACGATATTCCCTTGAAAGAGACGCCATATGACCTGTGACCCCTCCTATATCAGTAATAATCGCCGAGGCCTTGTTCATCACTTTTACAAACCTCGGATCAGTATGCTTTGCCACAAGCACCGCGCCATCAGGGAAATCCTTCAACTCCTTTTCGTCTCTCAATACAAACGCCTTGCCATACCCTACGCCCTTGCAGGCAATGACGCCCTTATCAAGGAGAACCTTATAACCGTCCACCTGAGGGGGAATTTTATCTGTGTAAGATTGGGAATTCATCATTCTCAGGGGCCGTGTCTGTAGAATATACAACCGGCTTCTGTGATCAATCGCCCACTCTATATCCTGGGATTTGGTGTAATATTTCTCCAGGGCAAGCGCGCAGTTATATAACTCTATGATCTGTTCATCCGAAATGCACTGTTCCCTTCCCAGCCTATGGGGAACGGCAATTTCTTTTGTGTCGGCTTCGTCGCCGCATACAAGCATTGTGCGTTTGTTCGTAATCTTTTTTTCTAAAAAAGCTCCGGTGGACTTATCAATAATATAAGTATCAGGATCCGCCGATCCATCAACTACGGACGCTCCAAGTCCAAACAGGGCATTAATGACTATCGCATTCTTCTCAGGATCATTCGGGTCATTTGTATATACGACACCCGCGGACATTGCATCTATCATTCTCAGCACGCCGACAGCCATGACCAGCTCCTCCTCGGAAAAACCCTGCGTCTTATAGTAGAAGATGGCCCGTGGGGTGAAGAGGCTTGCCACGACGTCTTTGTATGCACATAAGATGGCATCTCCCTTTACATTGAGAAAGGTGGCATACTGCCCCGCAAAACTGAAATCCCCGTCTTCCCGGACCGCGCTGCTCCTGACAGACACCGGCACTTCTTCACCAGCCTCCTTGCATAGGGCTGAATATGCCTGCTGTATAGCATCCTCTAATTCCGGAGGCAGCTCGGCCTCGACTATAGTTTTTTGAATGCCGTCGCTGACCACATTTAATTTCTCCATGTCCTCAACATTGAGAGATGACAGAGAATCTGTTATCTTTCCTCTGAGTTTGTTATGCTCAAGAAACTTTTCAAAGGCATAAGCGGTAATAACAAAACCTTCAGGCACAAGCAGATTCAGGTTTGTTTTCATTTCACCTAAATTCGCCATCTTGCCGCCTGCAATGTTCGACATAGAAGAAATAAGATTTTTAACCGGGATGACAAAATCACTCTTGGGTACCTCAAACTTGCGGGACAAAAGCCTGTCGATTTCTTTATTGATATCATCATAGATAGAATTCAAAATCTCATATCTTCCATCAGAGAGAACGTTCAGATACCCGATAATGCCGGAGACCTTCCCGGAAATCAGCATGGCGGTCTTACTGATATACTGCCTGTCGAATGGACTATCGCCGGAGTGTTTCCCTTCCATCTCAGCCATTAGTGAAAGGATATGATTATTTTCACTGAGAAGGTTTTGAAATACGAAATATCTCTCCTTCAGATTTTCTTTGAGGTTTGATCCTTTAGCGGCTTTTCTGAAGAACTTTAAAAATCTTTTCATAGTGTGAATTAAGAGCTTTGGAACTGCAGCACCACGGTTCCGCAGCACTAATTATGTCATTTAACTTACCATATTTTGAATTTATTTATTGTTACGGGACTACACTGTTTTCTTAAAAGAAGTTGATAGCAGCCGTTAACTATTTAATTTCATTATTCAATTATAAACCTGGGAAAAAGACTTGACAAGTTAATTTTAAAGTTATAATATCATATCATTATAATGAATTTGATTATAACATTATAACCTTATATTCTTATAAAAGTTAATTATGGAAAATCCAATAGACAGACATAAATCAGAGAAATTATATGTTCAGCTTTATGAAATTCTCAAGAAAAAAATAGAGAGCGGTGAATGGGGCGTGGGTTCACAAATACCGGTGGAAGAAGATTTGTGCAAGACATACGAAGTCAGCAAGGCTACAGTGAGGATTGCTATAATGGATCTTGTAAGACAGGGCTATCTGACTCGTCAGCAGGGCAAAGGGACTTTTGTCTGCAAAAGAATCATACCGGAAGGATTGATGATGTCAACCAGTTTCAAAGAGCTTATGTTTGAGGCGGGGATAAATTATTCAACAACCTTACTCGCCCAAACGATGATTATGCCGACTGATGATCTGGATGTGAAACTCGGCATTCCGGAAGACAAACACATTATTTATATTAAGCGGCTGCAAATAGCGGACAACGAGCCGATTCTTCTTCAGGAGTCATTTATCCCATATCATTTATGTCCGCAGTTACTGGCTGAAGATGTAGTGAATAATTCAATATTTGAGCTTCTGGAAAAGAAATACAGAACCAAGGTCACAAAGGTCAAAGACTATATTGAAATCACATATCCCGGCCCAGATGAATTAAAGCTTCTTAATATGCCGGAGGGCTCCCCTGCCCTGCTGCTTGAGCAGCATTTTTATTCGGGAGAAACGCAGATAATGTACATACGCTCAATCAAACGACCGGAGAGGTTTCGGTTTTATATAGAAATGGAGAGAAAACAGTGAATAGAATACAGGAGACAGGAGTCAGAATAAAAGATAAAACTGTCTTTATTCTGACTCCTGGATTCTGACTCCTGAATTCTTATTTAAAAAAGGAGGTCTTATGTCAAACAGTAAAGTGGTAAAGGATTTAATGATTGACGTCTTTGAATTCCCCCACATACCTTATTGGTTCTCAATAAGGCAGGCGATAGGGATTATCAAAAAGTCCCTCATCAGCAAAGAAAAATGTCTTCAACCGATGGCTGTGCTGGTCTTTGATGAAAAGTACAACCTTGTCGGCACGGTGTCTTTCAAGAACATCCTCAGGGGTCTTGAGCCCAGATTTTTGAAGTCCACCACAAAGGCCCAGGGCTACACGGAAGACGATTCAGCATTGTCTATGCTCTGGGAAACGCTTTTCAACAAAGATTCAAAGGAAATGGCGGAGAAACCCATAAGCGAAGTTATGACTCCGACCAAACACTTTGTCACACCCGATGATCCTGTTACAAAGGCCGCATACCTGATGGTACACAACGACCTGGCCCTGCTGCCTGTACTCGAAGACAACAAGAAATTTGTCGGCCTTGTAAGAATGATAGAAATCTTCGATGAGCTGTCAAATAACATACTGGAAGGGAGGGGGTAATACCATGGCGGAGAAAGATATCAAGACAACTCAGGGGTTACCGGAAGCGCCGCAAGATATACTCGTGGCGGAAACCCCGAAAGTTCCGTTTGACTGGAAGCGTGTGTTTTTTATTTTATTAGGCTTAGGACTTTTCCTTTTCGTTTATTTTATGCCTCAATGGAATGACGCCATTGACCCGACTGGAAAGGCGTTCCCTTTGTCAAAGGAGGGTAAAGGCGCTTTGGCCCTTTTCATGCTGGCAAGCATCT
>CAYMUX010000006.1:0-52194 GCA_964393845.1 uncultured Nitrospiraceae bacterium | reverse complement strand
ATTTGATTATAAATTTATCGAGTTAAACAAATTATTTTTCAATGTCTGCATTATTAGGGTTAAGGGAATTTCATTCAGCATCCGGGTTTTGACATTTGTAATTAGTTGTTAAATGTATGTTAGAATTTGTGCGTTACATATTAGGAATCATATAAGATACTATTTGGAGGTAATAATGGCAGAATTAGAAAATCGAGAAGATAATCCCATCCCCGGAGTGGCTTATTCAGAGATACGCTTTCCCGATGAGCTTTATTTGGGGACAGGTGAATTTACTACTATGCTTGAACCTAAGGCATTAGCCAAGATCAATCCTATAATAAGTAACGTAATGAATGAGCCATATTTTTTAATGATAGTGACTATTAACCTCGGTATCGATCAGGTTACAGCCCTGCTCGGCAAGGCGCACGATGAGGGTCCCATCAGCCGTAAGGTTTTTGATATCCCCAAAGATGTCAATGTAGAAAATGCCAATGACTTTACAGTTGTGTTTAAAGAATGGGACATAACAGATATTAAATTAAATGGGAATGCTTTGCAGATGGCTGAGTAAGTATCTTTTATCTATGCCGTGATTCAAAGCCTCTTCAACCTGGCTCTAATTCTAATAATATTAAAGCAAATGCTCCGCCAGACTTATATTATACTTTTTTGGATCAAGCGTTTTTGCTATAGTCCTCAGAAATCTTCCGGATGAGTCCTTCTCCGTAAGATCAACGACATATCCATCAACATTATTCCCTGATTCGTTGACAATAACCAGGACCCTCGGCCTTTCAGAGATAATCAAGTTCCCTTCATAAACAAGTCCCATTTCTTGAGTATCAAGTAAAACAAGCGATCCTATGGGATAAACTCCGACTATATTGGCTAGTATTTTCAGGAAAATCGGATCTATCTCAGAGCCGCTGCTCTCTATCATCATATTTAATACTTTATCCGGAGACATTGGTTCTGCCCTATAAACCCTTGATGAAGTCATGGCATCATACTGGTCCGCTATAGAAATTACCTTTGAATAAAAAATAAGCTCCATAGTCTCCTGTAGTTTTGGATATCCGGAGTAATCATATTTCATGTGATGTTGAAAGGCAACGATTGCGTTTTGCATTGAAATTTCATCTAATCCCTTCAATTTCAATGCTGCTATTGCACCCCAATATGGATGCATACAAACGATCTCCCACTCCTCCTCGCTTAATCTTTCCGGTTTATTCAGGATTTCAATAGGGATCCAGGTCTTGCCTATATCATGAAATAGAGCTGCAATTCCCAAACTGGTCAATTCTCTCCTGTTTAGACCTATTCTCTGGCCCATAGCAATAGACAATATACTCACGTTTATGGAGTGATGATAGGTATATTCATCATAATCCTTAATTGAAGTCATTCCAATAAGAAACTGCTTTTCTGAAAGAACGACATCCACTATAGATTCTATTATTCTTTTGGCTTTCCTGATACTGATCTTTTCGCCTGCCTTTATCTTTTTTATCATACCTCTGCTGAAAGAGACTGCATTAAAGTAAGCCTTCTTTACTATTTTACGCCTGTCGATTTCATCTTCATCCTCAATCGTTTTCAATTTTTCTATTTGTATATTGCCGACATCTTTAAGCATCGAGCAAATCGTATTATACGGCGCGCTTGAATTTACGGCATTCAATAATGCTCTCAAAAATTGCTTTATATCGTTTATGCTCAGAGGCGATGAAAAAATAACAGAGCCTATGTCTCTTTTTTTAAATTCTGCGGCGAGATAATCAAAATTCAAGATAAATTCCAGTGAGAAGCGTATACGAACATCGTTGATATAAAAAAACTCTCCTGCAATATCTATTCTTAGAAAGCCTTCACTCTCAATATAAGGATTAACTCTGCTTTGAAGTTTTTCCATTGATTCCAGTACCGCTATATTGTTTATTTCGTGCAATTGTCCGTTTCTCAAAACAATGGAGAACTGGTTGATTACTTTCTTACCTGCCTCAAAATGTTGCTTATCAGATTGTTCCATGTTTAACCTTCTTTAATGCCGCCGGCATGCTATTACGAATAAGTGGGATATTAGATCTTTTCAACTTTTCTAATATCCCTGTATCATAAGCAGCTATCAACCCGAGACAGTTAACAGCTGCAGCCCTGGTTTCATTATTTTTTGCGTGGTTAAATAAGCTTTTCTTTTTCACGATTCTGGTCAAGAACTCAACAACATCCGTTTCTCTCCAGCGAGAAAGGACCCCTACGACGGCTTTCTTTTCCGAAAAGCTTTTATCTCTAAATTTTTTATTACGGATATAATCGAAGATCATCTGTTTTGACTCAGGAGTATCTAACTGTGCAATGGCCCTGCAAGCGGCAATTCTTACCGAATTATCTTCGTCTGACATGCATTTTTTTAGAATGGCAAAAACATCCTTTGATCCCATTTCCCCCAGGGCAAGGACAGCCTCTTTTCTGACCCGCCTGTCAGAATGCGACAAAACACCGGTAAGATATTCTACTGATACCCTGTCTCTGATTTTTCTCAGGATATATATAACATTCCTGACGACATACCACCTTCTGTCGTTCAAACCAATTGCAATAAGCGGTATATTTTTTTGGCCCACTACAGACAATATATTAATTACAACCCTCCTCGAAGAAATATTTTGCATTTCTCCGAGAAGAGCCATATAGTGAGGGACCGAATCTATATGTAGAAGTGAAGAAAATTCGCTTATAACTTCGGCTGAAATTGCTCCTCCTCTTTCAATTACTTCTCCAAAAAGTTTGATAAAGTCCGATGAGTTGACATAGTCGTCTATCACTTCCAGATAAGGATTTACTTTTTCAGGATACACACATATTTTCAATACGCTTTTGATCCTGGATAGGACACTGGTTACGACTTTAATGTTGGCATTAGTTGTTGCATGAATAAGGGCTTGCTTAATAATTTCTGTAATTTCTTTATATTCTTCCTTGTCCCGCGCAAAGAAAATCATTTCAAAAAGCATATGTATAAGCAACCCGGTTTTATCAGCAGGGTCATCTTTTATTTCCTGGGCTATGCTCTTTATATCATTATCTGTAAGTGAAAGGACCTTAATATCAGTTATCCTCTCAGACCTTAACGCGTCCTCATAGGCTTTTATAATTTGATCATGATCAGCAACGGTTTGTTTTGCCCTTTCAACAGCAGCATATTCATAGTTCTCATCCTCCAAAAGACACGCATCATCAACAACATATTTGATAAATTTAAAATCACATTCCCACATTAATGTCACAATATCATCATCAATTATTTCTTTCTCAAAATCCAGAGAGATCATCCTTGAAAATTCTTTAACTTCAGTTCTTGTAATTCCCTTTAAAAAAGTCAGCTCCCGCAGCCCGTCTTTAAAGAAAAACAAAGCAAGGCTTTCATCTTTGTTCTTATTGTGGTAGACGATCTCTTTATCGTAAATGATATCGTATTGTTTGAATTTAAATATTATTGATTCTTCAGTCTCAAGCATTGAAGACATCGTGGAATAAATATCATCAACTGTTTTTTTATAGATCGGATTATTCTCAGGATACAGGCGAAGGTTCTTTTTTGCCCTTATTATTGCTTTGACTAAATCTATGACTTTTTCCGTATCCAACATGGCAATTAGACCACTGCCCTTCTATATCCGATTCAATTATTCCAGGGTCTGTGCCCCTGATTTTGCGCACTATTTTGGATAAATTAAAGTTCATGTCCTCATAGACAAAGAACAATTTCTCCCGTTTATTTATCGGGATTTTTTTAAGATATCTTTAAAGGAGAGAAAGTGAAATGATATAGTAACGGCATTAAATTAAAATACATCTTAAGCATTTAATTAGCTGTAATATAAAGGAAATATCATATTTTAACTTAAGTTATTTATTGCCGTTACTATAGTCAAAATAAAAATAATTATTTAATGATAGAAATTGTACTACTTTTTCTTCAAGGCCTCTTCAACCGTCTTAATAGCGCAAAATTCTCCGCACATGCTGCAGACCTCTGATTCTGTGGGTGGGACCTCTGCGCGCCAGCTTCTGACCTTTTCAGGGTTCAAAGACAGCTCTATCTGACCGTTCCAGTCAAGGGCCTTTCTCCTCTTTGCCATTTTAATATCCATATCAATAGCTCCCTTGACACCCTTGGCAATGTCGGCAGCATGAGCCGCGATCCTTGAGGCGATAACCCCTTCTTTCACATCTTCAATATTCGGGAGCCTGATATGTTCCGAAGGAGTAACATAGCAGAGGAAGTCCGCGCCTGCCGCACCGCCTACGGCGCCGCCTATGGCCGCAGCTATATGGTCATAACCCATAGCAATGTCCGTCACAAGAGGACCAAGGATATAAAACGGTGCGCCCTTGCATATCTCTTTCTGTATTTTCATATTCATCTCGATCTGATTAAGGGGAACATGTCCCGGGCCTTCAATGATGACCTGTACCCCTTCTTTAACTGCCCTGTCTCTTAACTCACCGAGGGTCAGGAGTTCATCCATCTGTGTCCTGTCTGTTGCATCCGCGAGACAGCCGGGACGCGCGCCATCACCAAGACTTAAGGTAAGGTCAAATTTCTTTGCTATTTCCAGAAGCCTGTCATATTGCTCATAAAGAGGGTTCTCTCTGTCATTGTATATCATCCATTCAACGAGGAATGCGCCGCCGCGGCTGACAATATCAAGTATCCTTCCCTCTGTCCTGAGCGTCTCGATTGTTCTTCTTGTAAGACCGCAGTGGACAGTCACGAAATCAACTCCCTCTTCAGCTTGTCCTTCTATTGCACTGAACAGATCTTCAACGCTCATCTTTGCAATGGAGCCTTTATCTTCTGCAGCCTTTGCCACTGCCTCGTAAATAGGGACCGTTCCAACCGAAATGGTTGATCTTCTCATAAGTAACCTTCTGATATCTTTTATCGGACCGCCGGTTGAAAGGTCCATCACAGCATCCGCGCCGTATTTAATAAGCACGTCAAGCTTTTCCATCTCTTCATCAAGTGAGATCCTGTCCTTAGATGTGCCGATGTTTGCATTTACTTTTGTCCTCAAACCTCTGCCGATACCCAGCGGCTTGATATCATGATTGATATTTCTTGATATAACCGTCAGTCCTTCGGCAATATCTTTAGAAAGTTGTTCCGGCGCCATGCCTTCATCAATGGCAACCTGCCTGACTTCATCGGTAATGATGCCTTGCTTGGCTAGTTCAATCCTTGTATGCTGTAATGCTTTAGTCATATTGTTCTCCTTAAGAATATATCGCTCAAATTTTATTACTCAATATTTCCGTTAACTCCATTGCTTTCCTCTGAACATTATCAGCCCCGAATATCTCCGATATCATTGCAACCCCGTAAGCCCCTGCTTCCATCACATCATTTATTTTATCGCCCTTAATCCCGCCGATTGCAAAGACAGGGACCTTTATCCTGCCGCTCACTTTACGCAATGCATCCAGGCCGACAGGGTCGCCGTATTTCAGTTTTGAAGGCGTCCTGTATACAGTACCAAAGGTAATGAAATCAGCGCCTCCCTTTTCAGCCTCCTTTGCCTCTTTCAGGGAATGCGTTGAAACTCCGATCAAAAACCGTGATGCGTGAACAGCTTTTCTCACTGCATGCACAGGAATGCTGCTTTGCGTCAGATGTACCCCGTCAGCACCGACAGCAAGCGCAATATCAAACCTGTCATTGATAAATAGTTTTGCTTTATACTTATCAGTCAAAGCTCTCATCTTATAAGCCATCTTCAAAATCTCCCGTGTGTCTAAATCTTTTTCTCTCAACTGTATTGCCTTAACTCCGCCTTTTAATGCCTCTTTAACTGCCGTAATCAAGCCAGAATGCTGTCCGTAGGGGCGTTTCATGAAACGCCCGTACAAATGCTTTCTGTCCGTTATCAAATAAAGCCTGAAATCAACCATTAACATATTCACAGGCAAACGTAAGGGCGAGGTCATCTCGCCCCTACAATAATTAATTTTTATAACATTCCTTCAATAGGGCTGCTGGCAGTTGCATATAATTTTTTCGGGATTCTTCCTGCTTTGTAAGCCAAACGTCCCGCTATCACGCCGTGCTTCATTGCCTCTGCCATAGCAATGGGGTCTTTGGCTCCGGCAATAGCAGTATTCAGCAGCACCGCATCGCATCCGAGCTCCATCGCAATGGCAACATCTGATGCCGTACCAACACCTGCATCAACAATAATCGGCACCTTAGCCTGTTCAAGGATTATTTTTATGTTGTACGGATTTCGTATGCCAAGTCCCGAACCGATGGGTGCAGCAAGCGGCATAACAGCAGCAGCGCCCGCATCGACAAGCCTTAAAGCCATCACAGGATCATCATTAATATAAGGAAGAACGATAAAACCTTCCTTTGCCAGAATCTCTGTGGCCTTAAGCGTAGCGCAAGTATCAGGGAAAAGGGTCTTTTCATCTCCGATTACTTCAAGCTTTATAAGATCAGATACGCCTGTTTCCCTCGCCAGCCGTGCATACCTCAGGGCGTCTTCCAGGGTATAACATCCGGCGGTATTGGGAAGTATTTTGTATTTCTTCGGATCAATATAATCAAAGAGGTTTTCAGACTTGTTGTCAAATATATTCGTCCTTCTTACGGCAACAGTAACAACATCAGCCCCGGAAGCCTCAACAGCTTTTCTGGTTTCCTCGAAATCCCTGTACTTCCCGGTCCCAACCCAGAGTCGTGATTTAAACTCGATACCCTTAATCACTAATTTATCGTCCATCATTGTCTCCTGTAATTCAATATATTTTTTCTGTCTGTTTCTTATCTCATAACTCCTAACTCATAACCGTCTTTCACCCTCCCCCTACAAAATTCACTATCTCCACCGCATCTCCGTCGTTGAGCGCATGTTTTTCATAATCACATTTTTTTACGATATTAAGATTGACTTCCACTGCAACCCGTGCGGGCTCAATATTTAAAGTGTTCAGCAGTTCGGCAATAGTGATGCCCTCCTGAATTTCAGAATCTCTCCCATTTAATTTAATTTTCATATGTTTCATTTTGTAGGGGCAGCCCTTGTGGTTGCCCTTCAACGGGCAGGTTTAAAACCTGCCCCTACATTTATATATGCACATCCCTTTTGCCTGATTCTATAAGCCTGAATCTCTCTGAAAGGCCGTTGGAACTTTTCGCGATTGTCTCATTTAATATTTTTGTTAACCGTTCCCTCAATTCCCCGGAAGCACAATCTTCCACGTACTCCTTGAGAGATAATATTGCATTTTCATGACAGAAATTTTTAATAGTTGTCTCCTCAGCAAGGTGTTTAAACCGTTCGCCGCTTCTGCCTTCCCTGTAACATGCAGTGCAAAGGCTCGGCATGAGTCCCAGTCTTGCGATCTTCTCTATGACCTCCTCAAGACTCCTCTTGTCTCCAATTTCAAACTGCTCGGTATCACCGTCCTTTATATAACCCCACGGGCTTGTCTTGGACCCGGCTGATACCTGTGATGCCCCGAGTGAAAACAATTCGTCCCTTAAGGCGGACGGCTCTCTTGTGGAAACCACAACACCTACATAAGGCAAGGCCAGCCTGTAAATGACGACTATCTTTTTAAAGTCTTCGTCCGAAACTCTATACTTAAAATGATCCGCCCCGGAACCCTGCGCCGGCTGCAGTCTTGGAACCGACAGTGTGTGTGGGCCAAATCCATATTTATTAATAAGCCTCCGGCAATGGGCAATTAATGCAGCAACATCCCAGCGCCAGTCATAAAGACCGAGCAGCACGCCCATTCCAATATCTTCAAAACCAGCCTCTATGGCACGGTCCATTACTTCAAGACGCCATGAATAATCCGCTTTCTTCCCGGTCTGGTGAAGATGCCTGTATGACGGCATATGGTATGTCTCCTGAAAGCATTGATATACTCCGACACCAGAAGCCTTGAGCCTCCTGAAATCTTCCACGCTCATTGGGGCGGAGTTTACATGCAGAATCCTGATGTCCGTTTTTTTATAAATCGCGTCTACAATTTTTTCAAAGTAATCCATGCCGGCAAGTTTTGAATGTTCACTGGCAACAAGCAGGAGCCTTTTATATCCCCTGTGTGCTAGCAGCACCGCCTCTTCAACCGCCTCATCTACAGTCAGCGTCTTTCTTTTTGCATCCGTGTTGCCCTTTCTGAAACCACAGTACAGACAGTCATTCATGCACTCGTTCGACAAATAAAGAGGCGCAAAAAGCACGATCCTTTTTCCATATACCTTTTCCTTGACCCTGCGTGCCGTATCAAATATCTCGGACCAGAGGTCTTTATCATTCACGTCTAAAAGGGCCGAGACCTCGGTGAGGTTCAAAGACTTCATGTCCAACGATTTTGAGAGAATATCTCTTATATGTGAAGTATCAGGTTTTGTCATTTCTCTTTGATTCATTTTTCTCCAAATAAAAAACCGTATTCCCTGAGTAACACTAATCAAAAGGAATACGGTTAAGCCATCAACTATTTCCTTTCCTCCGCTGGCATTAACCAGATCAGGTTCAAGGGGTCTCCCGAATCTTCGGGACTCTCAGGCATTGCCTCCCCCAGGGTTTTTAAAGTATACCGCTTCATATGGAGTGTGTCAAGGCAACCTGGGCATGCTGTCAAGCCAAAATAGAAATGACCAAAATTAATTAGTCACTTCCTTGCGGATATAAAAACTCTATCTGCAACAGGAATTAGTTAGTAGTAAAGCTGTAAGTACTGCTTTCCGTTACTCCCCCCTTTCCATCATCTGCTATGACCTTCCAATAGTATGTAGTATTTGAGCTTAATCCTGACACATTTTGAGTCACGTCATTAGATCCACCACCTCCTCCTCCGCCACCGCTGCCGTTACTGCCGCCTCCGCCGCCTCCTCCGCTTCCGCAAGATACCAATAACATAATATATATCACAATAATTACGACGACAGGCAGCAGATTTTTTCTTATTCTTACCCCACCATTTAAGACTATACCAAACAGTAATAGTCCGACTCCGGTCCCAGCATAATAGATACCACTATTTCTAAAAGACGCTACTTGTATAGGGGCGCTGCCCATTAAATCAGGATCATCACTATAGTAAAGGGTATAAGAGACAGTATCTGAATCAGGATCAGTACATTTTCTCCATTTAAAATCGAGAGTAGTGCTTAGGCCAGTTTGGCCGTTTAAGGGAGAAATAAGATTAGGCATTGACGGCTGATTTGTGGGGTTTAAGCCTGTACCGCTTACATTTATAGTTATTGTATTTTCGTCAGGGTCATTAGACAGAATATCAAATGTATCGTTAAAAGGACCTGTGGCAGTTGTTGAAAATTGAATCTTAAAAGTGCAGCTTGCTGCTTTTGGTAAAGTCTTTCCAGAGCATATGTTTTCGTCATTTAAAGTAAAAGGTGCGGCAAGTTGGTTATTCTGAGCTATATTGCCAAGAACAAGGTCTGCATTACCTTCATTAGTTATTTTCACTAGTCTTTCTAATATAAGATTTACTGCCAAATTGCCGAACGGAATCTGAAGGTCATCTGACGGGCTTACAGAATCAGTCACCGTGATTTCAGGAGACATTTGAATAGCTACATCTATTTGCTGAGTGCTGCCCGACCCTCCAACTATAATTTTTCCTTTTGAAGGAGCAGCTAAAATCAATTCCAAGCCATTTTTATAAACATGAATAACCGCTGATTCTCCGGAGTGAGCCCCGCCCGGTTGCTCAGTAGCATCGTAACCAGGTATATCAACAACATACCAATCAGAAGCATTAAGCCCATCCGTATCTTCTGCCACTGGATTATATGCAGCGCCATTTTGTTGGGTTACTTTGAAAATATAACCCGTGTCAGTGGCTTGTGTTATAGTAACGGCAATAAATAACTTAAGTTAAAATATGATATTTCCTTTATATTACAGCTAATTAAATGCTTAAGATGTATTTTAATTTAATGCCGTTACTATAACTTAACTCCGTTTACTGTTACCGTTCCCCCAATCCTTGCCGGCATCGGAGGAGCCGCAAGCAACAATGTATGTGATAACATCAAACAAATGACAGCCAATATCACTATGATAAATAATTTATTGTTCTTCATAGCTGCTCCTTTAATGAAATAAATTTATATATATCAGCACTTAATCCTATTGGTTTACCATAATAAAACCCGGCGGCATCGGAGGCGGTTCTAGTCCTATTAGTTTTACTGGCTCAGGAGATGGCGGCACTATTACCTCTTCACGATCACTGTCCGTATGTTCTCCTGTGTCAGAAAAAGAATCACTGTTAATATCTTCTGTCGTAGAATTAGAGTTATTTATCCTGCCTGATCCTGAAAAATAATAGTAGTTCTTCCTGACAGGTTCCGATGCCTTCTTATCATCCTTTTGATCTCCATGGACAACCACTTCCGGCTGAATTCCTGATTCTTCTATAAATGCCTGTATTTCTCTATAACCTTGAAATTGTGACAAGACTGGAGGCGTTGTGCTCTGATTATTATGAGCAAATACCGGAGGCATGCCAGGATTCATCATCCCATTAGTCTTCGGGAGAATCCATATGTTTATAGCGGTAAGTTCCTGGTCCTGATATTGAAATACTCCGGCTATGTTTTCACCACTGAAGATGTCGATCAATATATTTTCAACTGTGTAATCTTTAAATGACCTTGTTAATACCATCTTACCAGTATCTCCATGGAGGATTATCTTAACTCCGGATGTCGTGCTTAATTTCGCAATCGCCTCTGAAACAGGAATGTGTCTAAAATCAAAGGTCCATCTGTTTTTATTAACCATGGATGCATTGAGAACATCACTGCCTGTAATCATAATAAAGACAGACAGTGATAAAAGAAAAACACTTGTGATATCTGTTATTCGTCTCATAATTATCATCACCTCATGGTAATGTCCATACAGCCGGTGCTTTCATATTTATCCAGTAACCGTATCCCGGTTCCATATTCGTCAGGTCACTGACGCCGGGATTATTCGGATCATAGACCCTCCAGCTCCCGTTTACAAAGGCCCAGATCGAGATATATTTTCCGGCAATTGAGGCAAGGGCATTCGTAACCGCCTGTGAGCTTGAGGAATTGTAGCCGACAAGATTCCAACTGTTTGAAAGTGCTACTGAAGTTAACGGGAGCGATCCTGGTATTGTCAGCGTAGCAGGACTGTTCATATAAATCCAGTAGCCCTTGCCGGTTTCTATTGTTGAGAGATCACTGAGACCCGGATATGCCGGATCATACACAGTCCATGATCCATTCAAGTAAAACCAGATTATATAGTATTTACCTGATATACCTGAAAGAACACTATTGATGACTGTGTTTGCAGGCTGCTTGTGCAACGAAATTAAATTCCATCCGGCAAGCAATGAAATGCAGCAATTACTATCTGCAATAAATGTCGCTGTGCAGGTCTTGCTTGCATTCATTGTGACTGTGCCGTCTGAGCAGTCAGCATCCCCGATCCATGAACCAAATACATAACCGCTATTGGGTATTGCTGTCAGATTAAAAGATGAACCGCTGTTGTACCAGCACCCGCTTCCACAACTCGGACTCACTGTGCCCCCGCCCGCTGGACTCACCGCTGTTGTCAATTGATACTGCCCTGACTGCACCGTGCCAAGAACACTATTATTGCCAGCTGTTAAGCCCGGTTTAGAAGCAGAAATATTTATCGTGCAACTGCCAACATTATTAGGTGTCCACGTATTTGCATAAACGCCGTCATTCGCAGTTCCATCGTTATGCGCTCCATCATCGTAAAGGGTGATTGAAGCATCCCCATTACTGAATGAGGCAGTGACTGTGGCCCCCGTAACGCTTTTATTGCAATTATTGGTTACAGCGGCCCTTACCGACGTGCCACTGCCCTGGCTGGCAATAAATCCAGAAGATGGCGCACTGATGCTTACGGTGAGAGATGAAGGTGCGCAAGAGCATGATTGAGTAATCTGTGATCCCAAATTTGTCCAGTTTGTCTCAATACCATCCCCATTCCTTGCCTTGACTCTGAAATTACAAGATATCCCACATGTCAGACCTGTACTGTTCCAGTAATTGTTAGTTGACCAGCCGGAATTAGTCGCCTTAGTCGTATTCTCACTATAATACTCTGTGCCGGAACGATTGCCGTTTGCCGTCCAGTTTGTCTGTATACCGGTCTGGCTTATATTGGAAAATGAAGAAGTCCCCGGTGTATTGGCAAGTGTGTATATATAAGCTACTGAAGAATAAGATGTCTCATTGGGAGTTGACGCAGAATCCCTCGCCTTTACTTTATACCAATACTGCTGGTTGGGCTGAAGACCGTAATTTGTATAAGTTGTCGAGCCCTGCCATCCTGAATCAACTCCGCCAGTACCTCCAGTCGGGCTATTTACAAAAACAAACTTATACGATACAAGCGGACTGCCGCTATCTGTCGCTGTTGTTGCCACCATCGAGATAGAAGTAGTGCCTAAAGCATAAGGCTGTGTTGCCCAAGTCATAGGATTGGGCGTGGGAGGCGTATTCTCGACTGCTACTGTAAGAGTAAGTCTATTGCCGGCTGAGTCGTATGTGTATTCTTCGGTTACTCCATTATCATAGGCAACTTTTGTGAGGCGGTTGAGGTTGTCGTAGGTATAGGTGATCGTTGCGGCAGAGGCCAGACTGCAAAAGGCAAGCATGAGGAGAAAGGCTGCGATGTTTGTCTTTGACATTATGTTGTGACAGAGTTTTTTCATGGTTTCCCCCGCAAGATACTGTTTTCTGATACCTTCATTTTAAACACCATGCCCACATTAGCCAGACACCTCTTGTTCGCTGATTCATAATTTCCATCACTTGTGCCACTCAGCTTTTTCCCAATTGCATTACGTCAACAAACCCTCAATAACAAACATCCGGCAAAAATTGATCCGATCCCATTGGTACACTTACGGCAAGTATCGTAATTTGAGGCATTCATACTGGCTCCGTTTTTTCAATTACGGCCCTAATCCAAGAAAATTACCAATACTGGTTCCATGGAACGCACCGTAAATCTGATCACCATACCAATTCGTAATAGGGTTATATAAAGCAAAATCCTGAACCCTCTCTCTGTTCACCTCATATGAAACCGAGGATAACGAACCAGCCCCGTGATCAAGCGCACCAACAACGCCTGTAACTCCAACGGCTGCCACATCAACGAAGAACCTTGCCATAACTTCAACATTATCTCTTTCAGGATGTTTCACTGTATCGTCATAGGCATTTTTTGCAGCACCATATAGACCCAAGGCGAGACTAGCAAAAGGAAGCGTTTTAGAAGCTGCATATGCATTTTCACCTAACGCATTAAATCCATTCTTATTAATAATTCTTTGCAACGTCAATTCAACTAATGGGCTAGCAAGCTCGTTATATGTAGCAGTTTCAAATTTCCCCATTCTATAGATAAGATCATCCAAAGCAATTAACTCATTGTTAAATCCTGAAGGATCGGAAGATCGCTTTTTTGTTGATACAGCCTGACTAACCTCACTCTTGTTATACCCACTCACATCCACAAAAATAACCGGATTATTCTGCGCATACGCATACCGGTTCAAACTCTGCCCATCCTGATCGTTGCCCATCTTTGGGTCTTTGTTAATGAACCTTCCAATCTGCGCGTCGTAGTAGCGCGCGCGGATGTAATACAGGCCGTTGCCTTCATCCATCACGCCGTATTGCCCGACGTACTTGAACGGGTTGGGTGTTGTGCCCTGGTTGTTGCTGAGGTTGCCGAAGGAATCGTAGGCGTATTTGTCGGTCACCGTACCTGCGGCATCGGTGAGGGCGATGGTGCTGCCGCGTGTATCGAAGTGGTAATAGGACACCGCACCCACTGCCGAGATGCGCGAGATCAGCCCCAAGCCGTACACGTAATAAGCGTTCGCCGCGCCCGCCGCGTCGGTTTCCATCAGCACTTTGGATAGCGTGCCGTTCAGGTCGAGCACGTAGTGCGTGGTTGCGACAGCGTTAACTTTAGAGTAACGGTTACCGAGGCCGTCGTACTGGTATTGGCTTGCCGTGCCGCCGATGGTGCTTTGCTTCAAGCGATCTTCAAAGTCGTAGGTGTAAGCATTTGTTCCCTTGGCAATCATGTTACCGTTGAGGTCATAAGTGTTGGCCGCGCCGTTGATGGCGGTGAGTCGATTATCGGCATCGTAGGTGTAGCTCGCGGTGCCGGGGGTGACCACCGTTGGCAATGGCTCGAATTGGGTGACCTGCTTGTGGTTGCCTATTTCATCCAGCGTGTAGGCGTAGCTGGCGATGGGGGTGGTTCCCTGCGCATGGCTGAGGCTGGTCAGGCGGTTTGCAATATCGAAGCCGTAAGCGGTTGCCACGCTGTTGGGGTCGTTGCTACCGGTCAAGCGCCCGGCGGTGTCGTAGCTGTAAGTGGTCTGGTGAGTGAGCCAGTCTGTCGCGCTGGTCATGCGGTTTAAGGCATCGTAGGTATATCTCACCGTCTTATTGCCGGGATAGGTGAGGCTGGTGCGGTTGCCATTGAAGTCATAGTCGTAGCCCACGGTCTTTCCATATCCATCGGTGTAGGAAGTCATGCGCCCCAGTGGATTATATAGCGCACTGGAACTACCAAGCGCATCCACCATGCCGGTGCGGTTGCCATCAAAATCGTAACTGAACGTCACTGTGGTCGTGTCAGGATAAGTGATAGTTTGCAGGCGATCCAGATTGTCGTAGGCGTAATGGATGATCGTGCCATTAGGTTTCGTTACCTGAGTGCGATTGCCCAATGCATCGTACTGGTATTGCGTCACGCCTAGGGGCTCGGCTTTGGTGATGAGGCGGTTGAGCTTATCGTAGGTATAGCTCGTGACATGGTTGTTGGGGTCGGTCATCGTCAGGCGGTTGCCGTTTTCATCGTAGCCGTACTTAACCGTGCCGCTGTTCGCATCCGTCACCTGAATCAGGCGGCCTATCGCATCGTAGGTGAAGCTGGTGATCTGCCCCTTGGCGTTGTTGATAAAAGCGACCCGGCCCAGCTCGTCGTAGACGGTGGTGGTTTGGTTGCCCAGCGCGTCCTTCACGGACACTTGCCGATTGAGTACGTCATACGTGTATTTGGACTCATGGGTGAGCGGGTCTGTCAGGCTCAGGCGGTTGCCGTTGGCATCGTAGGTGAACTGTATAATATGGGTGAGCGCATCGGTTGTGCTCAGTAAATTGCCCACACCGTCGTAGGCGAATTGTGTGGTGTTGTTATTCTTGTCCTTCACCGCGGTCTTGTGGTCGAGCGCGTCATAGGTGTTCACCACGGTCTTGGTCAAGGGATCGGTGGTGGTGGTGAGCAAGTCTTTCACATCGTAGGCGAAGTGGCTCACGTTGCCGCGCTTGTCGCGGGCAGTGATGCGGTTGTTGTTTTCGTCGTAAGTTGCGCTGGCGCTCTTCAGGTTAGGGTCGGTGGTCGAGAGCAGGTTATCGTTGTTATCGTAAGTGAAGCTCGTGGTGCGGTTCAGCGAGTCCTTCCGGGTGAGCTTGCGCCCGGCGCCGTCATAGGTAAAGAAGGTGCTGTTGGTCAGCGCATCCTTAACCTGAACCAGATTGCCCTGCGCGTCGTAGGTATTGGTGATCGTGTTGTTGCGCGCGTCCGTGGTGGTCAATACTTGTCCGGCGGCGTTGTAGGTGTTGGTTGCCGTGTTGTTGAGCGCATCCTCCACGGTCAGGAGGTTGCCATTGGCATCGTAAGTGAAGGTAGTTTTATTGTTCAACGCATCGGTGCGGGTCGACGGGTTGTTATTCGCGTCGTAAGTCACCGAACTGGTTTTTAATAGCGCATCGGTCTTGCCGGTGACGTTGCCCTTGGCATCATAGCTGTAGGTGGTGAGGTTGCCGTTCTTGTCGGTCACCGAGGTGCGATTGCCTGCGGTGTCGTACTCATAGTGCGTGCTGTTGCTGTTGGCATCGTCCTGGCGCAAATCGCAACAGATCATCGTGATAATCCACCGAAACGCTCACAACATTGTTCAGCGCATCGGTCATCGTCACTGTCGTTTTGTGGTTCGGATCATAGGTATAGATGGTCTGCCCGCCCTTGGCGTCGCGCTGCGAAGCCACTACCTGATTGGCGGCGTAAACGTTGGTCACCAGCATATTGCCACGCGGATCGGTGACGCTGGTTATTTGATGGCTGGCGTCATACGAATAAGTGGTAATTTTGCCGTTGCGATCTTGTGTTGTGGCAAGGTTACCCGCCGAGTCGTAAGTAAACTGAGCCGTGCGTGCGATCGGGTCGGTGATGGTGACGATGCGGTTGCCGGCATCGTAAGTGAAGTCAACATTACGTCCGGCAGTGTCGGTGATACGGGTGAGGTTGCTGCCGGTATAGGTAAGCGCAATGGTGTTGCCATTCCTGTCCACGATGCTCGCCAGATGGTTGGTGGCATCGAAGTTGTAGTTGGTGAGGTCTTTCTTCTTGAGGGTATAAGTGCCGCCCGCATTGGCGATAAGCGTATCGAACACACCAGGCTTCGCGGTAAAGCCGCCTGCGCCATCCGGGGTATAGCTTTCAGTCTTGCCGTCGCCCCAGTTGACCGTCACGTTGCCGCCGCCATCAACCGTAAGCGACGTGTTGTAATTATGCGTCCAGCCAAAACCGAACGGGCCGCTCGTTGTTCCCGGATCGCTCGCCGCCTGCGAGTTGTAGTTACGCTCAAGGCTGAATGCCAGTCCCTTGCCGGGAAGTGTCAGGTCATTGCGCTGATAAATGTAATTCCCGGTGGCGGTATTGACCGGGTCTTTCGACAAGGCAGATGGCACATTCAGCCCTTGCACTGTGGCATAGGGTGTGATCGAAACATTCTGGGTTTTGTTGCCGCAGATTTTGATTGTATAGGAATAAGCGGCATACCCTTGAAAAGCAAAGCTCACAGTGACTGGACCCGGCGCAACATTGGGGAAACTGTAGTATCCGGTATTGATGTCAGTCTGAATGCTTGAGCCATTACTTAATAAGGTCACCTGCACCCCGCCTTTGCCGACGCCAGGGTGGCCTGTGTCACTCACCACGCCCGATAAAGTACCTGCCGCGCAAGCCGCGATATTCTGCGTAAGTGTGAAACTGTAAGTGTACGTGTAGGCGGGGTTGATACCCGTAAAGTTACGTGTGGCATAACCGCTGAGCGATGCCTGGATGGTGTAGTTGGTGTTTGTGAGGTTGCTAATGGTGTAACGCCCGCTGCTGTTGGTATAAGCGCTAACCGTGCCCACGGTCACCAAAACTTTATCGAGCGGAAGGTCGCTGGTCTCGTCGTAGACGTAGCCGGTGAGGGATAGCGCCGGCTGTACCGTCACTGTCTGGGTGTTGGAACATACGCTGCTGCCATTTGATGCGCATACCTTCCAAGTGATCGTCTGAGCGCTGGTATTGTTTACAGTCACCGTCATCGATGTTGAAGTAATGTTCGTTGGCGCAACTGTGGCGAACTGGCTGGCTCCAAGGCTGGTAGTAAAATGTGGCCAACTCGACGCAGTAAAGCCGGTTCCGGTAAATGTCACTGTCTGCGATCCGGTCCCCTGTGTGATTACATTGGGCGAGATTGAGCTTAATGTCGGTGTTGCCGGGGCTGCTGGCTGCACCGTCACTGTCTGAGTATTGGAACATACGCTGCTGCCATTTGATGCGCATACCTTCCAGGTGATCGTCTGAGCGCTGGTATTGTTTACAGTCACCGTCATCGATGTTGAAGTAATGTTCGTTGGCGCAACTGTGGCGAACTGGCTGGCTCCAAGGCTGGTAGTAAAATGTGGCCAACTCGACGCAGTAAAGCCGGTTCCGGTAAATGTCACTGTCTGCGATCCGGCACCCTGCGTGATTACATTAGGTGAGATTGAACTCAGTGTCGGTGCTGCCGGGGCTGCTTGTGTCGTAAAACTCCGGATGGTGGACCAATTGCCGAACACGGTTGCCGCCGTGGGCACGGCGCGCACACTCCAGTAATAAGTCGTATTGGCGTTGAGCGCTGATGGTGGTGTGTAGGTCGTGCCAGAAACAGGCACCGCATTGATCACACAGTTCCCCGAACAGCTCGTTGCCGTCGGGTCGGTCGGCAGCGCCGCAATACTGGTGGCGACCGCAATCTTATAACCGTTTAGATTCGCGCCCGTGACGGCCGACCAGCTGAATTGCGGTGTCGTGGAGACGTTCGGCGCTCCGTCAGCCGGGGCGCTCAGGTTCGGCGCAGCTACAAGCGTATAGGCATTTGAAATGCGTGGGGTAAGTAGACTGACCGCAAATATCAAAAAGACCGAAACCCAAAAGGAAATAAATGGGACGGTTCTATTTATTTTCTGTTTCGTATACATATAGTAACGGCAATAAATAACTTAAGTTAAAATATGATATTTCCTTTATATTACAGCTAATTAAATGCTTAAGATGTATTTTAATTTAATGCCGTTACTATAGTTAAAGCCCTCTTCCTTAATATCACAAGATAACCATTCTTTCACTAACATGGGAAAAATAGGGCCAGCCCCCGTATTCTCTTTTTCGCCAACCCCTCTCTGCAGCCCCATCTCATTTCTTTTCATCTCAACTTCTCCCCAGTTCAAAATAAAGTTTCGAGTTTTCAGTTATCAGTGCCTGCCTGAGTTAGTAGGGTCTTGAAATATCAGTTTTTATCCTATGCATTTATTTAACCCCCTAATTAACCTAAAATCCATATCTTCACTGCAATTGACGAGAACTTTCTTATCCCATTTAAACTGGACTCTAAATATGAAAACAGCTGAGAAGTATTTAAAGCCCATTTCTGAATCCCTTTTGAAATTTCCCGGTCCTTCGACTTGGCAATGAGTGATAAAAAAGCATAAAAAGGACGTGCCGCATGACATGCCCATTTCAAAATTAATATATTTCTTTATAAGAGTTAAATCTGTCTGTCTGTCTGTCTGTCTGTCTGTCTGTGCAAAATACCTGCCATGAGGTTAAAACCCCTACCCTAATTTTGCATTGTTCAAGAAAACAACTATGATGAAATAAACGAGAACCCTGCCTCAAATCAGCTCGAAAATGGGATGGCTTAACAATAACACAAGCTGCATTGCAGCTGTCAAGGGAAAAATGCATTTACGAAAATGCAGAAAAATGATTCAGGGGAAAATGATCCTTATTCAATCATCCCAATATATCCAGGACTATTTCCTCTTTCCCAAACAGGACTAAATTTGTTAATCTAACCTCATCGGAGGTATTAAACATGTCAACAACATTAAAAGATGCTATTAATTCCATCAAACCTTTAAGCAGTGCTGCTAAACCGAGAAGAAAAACATCTGAGGCCCTCCTTGGAAAATATGAAAGTATAATCCCGAAAGGGAAAACTTCTACGGAATTTATTAGGGACGTAAGAAGCTCATTATACGGAAAAATCAAGGAGTAGGTTTTGGAATCGCAAAAACTCTTTTTCGATACCGATGTTGTAGTCAACTGGCTTGTAAAGGAAACGGAAACGGCATCCGGCAAGGAACTTTGGAAAGCTCCATTCAAAATAATAAAACTTGTCGAAAGCAAAGATTTCATTGGAATGATCTCGCTTACTACTCTCATGGAAATAAGATACCTCCTGCGCAGGAAAAAATCTTACACAAACCAACAGGTTGAAGATGATATTTCAAAGCTTACCTCCCTTTTTGAGGTCATTATCCCGGATGAAATAAATCTTCTTAAAGCAAATACCCTTCAGGCCGAATATCATCTCGATCCCTTTGATGCAATACATCTCTCCATAGTAACCGGCCTGAAACCGATAACACTTCTATCAAGGGATAAAGAATTCATCCGGATTGCTAATAAGTTAGTTAACGCATTATCTCCTGAAGAATATCTCAAACTTTCCAGATAGTCCCTTCCCGTCAGGTAAATCAGCGCCTCAGTCAAGAAGCATTCAGTTACGCTCATGTAATTTATTTGCTCATACATTTAATTACTCACTGATATACTGCTATGAAATGACCCTGCGAGAACCCAGCAAAACCCAACATAATACTTGTAGTAACACGCTATAGTTGTTATTATTTAACATTGTGAACATAGAAAATTTCCTGGATAAAATTAAAAATACGGAATCACCTTTAAAAAAGCAACTGTTGACTGTGGCACTGGTCAGCAAATTGCTCGAAGACAAGGGGAAGGATGTTCCGGTCATTATAGGCGGGTGTGCCCTTTCATATTACTCAAGAGAAGTCTATTTTACAGCGGATATAGATCTGGCCTATGCCGACCGTGAGGCGCTTAATGATACTTTGCTGACTATAGATTTTAAAAAAGAAGGAAGATACTGGATCAGCGAGTCTCTTAAACTGGCGGTTGAGGTCCCGGCCTCGGCGTTGACAGGGGAGGATTCCCCTCTTGAAATTGTTGAATTTGATGATGGGCTCAGCTGCAGGATAATCGGTATTGAAGACTTGATTATAGACCGTCTGAACGCCTGCAAACACTGGAAGTATGAAGTAGATTGCGAGATGGCAGAACTGCTCATTCATAAATATGCGGAAAACCTGGATTGGACATACCTCAAAAGGCAGGCGGCCAAACCTGATAATAATGTCCTTACGGAGCTTTCAAACATCAGGAAAGATTTTGATAAATGAAAATAACAAGGAATAAATTCGAAGATATATCCCCCCTTGATTTTCTTGTATTACGCGAGAAACTCGGCATTAAAAGATACAGAAAAATGTTTAGGAGAGATCCGGAGAAGAGAAAGCTCCTTTTGTATCTTGCCATGAAAAAGATGGAAGAAAAAGAGAAAGACGACTATATTCCCATCGGCTTCAGACGCCGGAAGCTGAATATTATCTGAAATCAAAGTACTCATCCTTTTCCACGTCAGGAAAAAATCTATAAGGTTTACTTTGCCCTGACATAATTGAGCAAGCCGCCCGCGAGAACTATTTTTCTCTGCCTTTCAGTCAGGTTATGTTCTGATGTGCAGGTCCTGCCTTTCTTGATATCTATAAAAGTAATTTCCGAAGATTCTCTGACTTCTTTTGCGAGTCTGGGCAGCTCGATCTCAGCACCCTGATCAATGGAATCATAGACATCCGCAGGAATGGTAAGAGGCAGGATGCCGAAGTTGATCAGGTTGTCTTTATGAATACGCGCGAAGGATTTTGCGAGCACCGCCTTTATCCCCAGATACATTGGGGCCAATGCAGCGTGCTCCCTGCTTGAGCCCTGCCCGTAGTTGATGCCGCCGAGCACTATTCCTCCGCCGGATGCCTTTGCCCTTGCAGAAAACGATGCATCCACCTTTGAGAAGACATATTCGGAAATGGCGGGTATGTTCGATCTCAGCGGAAGTATTTTTGCTCCTGCGGGCATTATGTCATCGGTTGTTATGTTGTCACCGGTTTTCAGGATCACCTTTGCCCTCAATGATTCCTCAAGCGCGCCTCTGACCGGCAAAGATTTTATGTTCGGCCCTCTTTCGACAGTCACCTTCTCCGGCTTTTTCACAGGAGGGATTATCATCGAATCGTCAATGATATATTCCTTCGGAAGTTTAACTCCAAGCCTTTGGACCTTTAACCCTTTTAGCCAATCTCCGGGGTCGGTAATCTTTCCTGTAATAGCCGATACCGCAGCAGTCAAAGGACTGCAAAGATAAACCTTGTCGTTTGCAGTGCCGCTCCTGCCGGGGAAATTCCTGTTGAACGTCCTAAGGGAAACAACTCCCGTAGCAGGTGCCTGCCCCATTCCGATGCACGGGCCGCATGCGCATTCGAGTATCCTCGCGCCTGCTGAGACGAGGATTTCCAGTGCCCCGTTTTCTGAAATCATCTGAAAGGCCTGGCGTGAACCCGGGCTGATTGCAAGATTCACATCAGGATGCACCTTTTGGTTCTTGAGTATCCGCGCTGCAAGCATAAGGTCTGCATAGGATGAATTCACGCAGCTTCCGATGCACACCTGTCTGACGGGAGCGCCTTTTACTTCCCTGACACGTTTTACATTGTCAGGACTTGAAGGGGCAGCGATAAGCGGCATGAGCTTGTTTAAATCAATAATCATTTCCTCATCATATGCCGCAACTTTGTCCGGTTTAAGCTCTGTCCAGTCCTTCTCCCTTTTCTGCGCCTTGAAAAACGCCCTTGTCTGTTCATCGGACGGAAATACTGAAGAGGTCGCGCCAAGTTCCGCTCCCATATTTGTTATCGTCGCCCTCTCCGGCACAGTGAGATATTTTATGCCGTCACCGCCGTATTCTATTATCCTGCCGACGCCGCCTTTTACAGTCAGCCTCCTGAGGACTTCAAGTATTATGTCCTTTGCCGTAACGCCTGTTTGTAATTTCCCTTTCAGTGTGATACAAACGACCTCCGGCATTACCAGATAAAACGGTTCTCCCGCCATTGCGAGGGCAACGTTAAGTCCGCCTGCGCCGATTGCAAGCATCCCGACTGCACCTGCATTCGGAGTGTGGCTGTCAGAGCCGAGAAGGGTCTGACCGGGTTTTGCGAACCTTTCAAGATGCACCTGATGACATATGCCGTTTCCAGGCTTTGAAAAATAGATGCCGTATTTGGCGGCAATTGTCTGTAGAAACCTGTGGTCGTCTGCATTCTCAAATCCCGTCTGAAGAGTATTGTGGTCAACATAGCTCACCGAGATTTTTGTCTTGACCTTCTGTATACCCATTGCTTCAAACTCAAGATATGCCATAGTGCCTGTTGCATCCTGGGTCAATGTCTGGTCTATAGATATCGCAATCTCAGCGCCTGCCTTCATTTCCCCTGACACAAGATGTGATGATATTAGTTTCCGCGCTACGCTCATTTAAAATCTCCTTCAAAATAAAGTCAATAAATTTGATAAGCCTTGCAAAGAATAAAGTTTAATGCAAGCAGCTGTTTTTTTCAACACGGTCACTTTCATAACTCCTTAAAATACGTTAAGAGATCAGGAGCTGATATTGCTTAATAATTTCAAAAATGTTATCCTTTTGACGAAGTTCAGAAGTTTTTGCAACTGTAAAGGCCACAAAGACTTTTAGCTTTGCGGCCTTTTTTTTATTTCTACTGAATTTATTCTGACACTAGTTTATAAGTTAGGAGGGCAAAACAACATGCCAAGCGGAACAGTAAAATGGTTCAATGAATCCAAGGGATATGGGTTTATATCAAGTGAGGACGGAAGTGATATATTCGTCCATTATTCATCCATTACGGGCGACGGGTACAAGTCTCTTGCCGAGTTTGATTCTGTAAACTTCGATATTGAAGAAGGCCCAAAAGGTCCCAAGGCAATAAACGTAGTGAAGATTTAATTAGACAAATAAGGCCCCCTGCCGGGCAGGGGGCTTCTTGCTTTACAGAATTATTCCACTTGAGGCATCTTTTCCATCATCACTTTTGCCTTACGCATTATTTCTCTTTCACTCTTATAAGACAATTTTTTTACGGCTTCGTCTATTGAAAACCATTTTGCCTCTTCAACTTCATGGTCGTGATCATCCGTGCTTCCGTCAACATATTGCAAAAGATAAAAGTGTACGGTCTTATGTATCCTCACCATATCATCTTTTAAAAAAACCCAGTACGAAATCTGGCCTATTTTATCAACAATCCTGCCCCTGAGTCCTGTCTCTTCCCTCACCTCTCTTAACGCAGCAGTCGGGGGGTCTTCTCCTTTATCAATAATGCCCTTTGGCAGACACCACATCTTATTGCCCCTCACTGCAACAATTGCAACTTCAATGTTGTCTTCCGGATTTTCACTACTACTCGTACCTGAGCGAAATATCACACCGCCTGAAGATATCCGCTGTTTTATTGCAGGAGGCCTTGTCAAAATTTTACACCTTACGCCACTCTACCGGGCGTAGACAGAGACACTACAAAATTTACGGCTGCAGGGTCTTCTGCGCCCATGGGACTACAATCCTCATAATGTCGTTATAAAAGACAAAAGTTATTAAGAGTAATAGCAGAGTCATGCCTACCTTGTTTGCTACCCCCATAATTTTATCACTCAACGGTTTGCCCTTCAATGCCTCAATTGAAAGAAACATTATATGCCCGCCGTCAAGTACCGGCACCGGCAGTAAATTAAGAATTGCCAGATTAATGCTGATAATAGCAATGAAATTAAAATATGTAAATGCCCCTACCGATGCCGCCTTGGCAGCAGCGTCTACAATTAATATCGGCCCTCCGATCTGCTTTGCAGATAATGCCCCGCTGAACAGCCTGACCACAACTTCCAGCGTAAGAACACACCAGCCGTAGACTGCCTCTATACCTTTAAAAGGCGCATCGAATATACTGGCGCTCTGTATCACCTTTGCATCCATTTTCTTTGAGATCCCTATCCTGCCGATGATGATCTCTTTGCCTTTCTCATCCTTGACCTTCGCTGGCTCCGGAGTGATGGTGACATCTATTAAAGTATTATCTCTTCTTACTTTCAGTTTCAACTCGATGCCGGGATTTTTTGAAAATACTTCGGCCATCTCATTCCATTCATGGACAGCTGATCCATTAATAGAAACAATAGCATCATTACTTCTCATCCCGGCTTTCATGGCCGGTGATTCCTCTTTCACATTTTCAATAGTAGTTGTAATGCTATCCAGATCAGGTATGGCAACAGGAAGTTTCAAACCTAAAAAAACCGTAAATATCAGGAAGGCAAGCACTAAATTAAATACAGGCCCCGCAATTACAATCGCCGCCCTCTTCCAGACAGGCTGGTTATTAAACGCCCTCTGCTTCTCTTCCTCTTTAATCTCCTCGCCTATTTCCTCGCCAAGGGGCTTGACATACCCCCCGAGAGGTATCGCTGAAATCAGATATTCCGTCTCTCCAATCTTCTTCCCTATTATCTTCGGCCCAAAACCAAGGGAGAATTTCAAGACCTTCACACCTACCAGTTTCGCCACGATAAAATGCCCCAGCTCATGAAAGAAAATCAGCAAACCAAAAAGAATTACAGCCCATATAATTGTCATATTTTATTTACTCCGTCCTTTTTTTATTTCTATTATTTACAATATCTTCTGCCTTTTGCTTTGCCCACTCCGAGGCGCTTATTACTTCCTCGATGGTCTCTCCCTTCAAGACCTTGTGCTCTGCCATAGTATCTGATACCACACGGGAAATTTCCGTAAACGAAATCTTTTCGTTGAGAAATGCCTCCACGGCAATTTCATTAGCCGCATTCATCACACAGGGCATAGTCCCGCCTGCATTGAGGGCATCATATGTCAAAGCAAGAGCGGGATATTTATTTACGTCAGGCTCCTCAAATGTCAGCTCTTTTATTTTCGCCAGGTTGAGCGGCGGCAGGACATTGCCGAACCGCTTCGGATATGACAGGGCATAGCTGATAGGCCCCTTCATGTCCGGCACCGACATTTGCGCAATTACACTGCCGTCTATAAACCTGACCATTGAATGAATTATACTCTGTGGATGAAGGATTACACCAATCTTTTCAACCGGAATGTTAAAAAGCCAGCAGGCCTCTATAACTTCAAGCCCCTTGTTCATTAACGTGGCCGAATCTATCGAAATTTTTTTCCCCATATTCCAGTTTGGATGATTTAACGCTTCAGCGGGTGTAACATTTATGAGCTCCTGTACACTCTTCTTCAGAAAAGGCCCCCCTGATGCCGTTAATACGATTTTTTCAACTTCCCCCATGTCCCTGCCTTCCAGACACTGGAAAACAGCGCTGTGTTCGCTGTCCACAGGGATTATGCTGACACCTCTTTTCGATGCTTCAGACATAACTATATGCCCTGCCATTACCAGCGCTTCCTTTGTCGCAAGCGCTATGTCTTTCCCTGCCTTTATGGCCTCAACTGTCGGGACCAGTCCGGGGGAACCTACAATGGCAGATACCACCATGTCTACCCCGTCAAAGGTTGCAACATCAATCATCCCCTGTTCTCCTTCCAGTATTTCTACAGGAAGATTCATTTTCTTAAGGTCCTCAGCCGCTTCTTTATCAAACACCGCCACCACTTCGGGCTTAAACTCTCTGATCTGTTCCTCGAGTATCCGGACATTGTTCCTTGCAGCCAGGGCAGTTACCTTAAACTTATCCCGGTGACTGGATATTACCTCAAGGGTATTTTTACCTATAGAGCCTGTAGAGCCTAATATCGCAAGATTTTTCAAAAGTACCTCACAATAATATAAAGAACGGGCCCGGCAACAAGCATACCGTCAAGCTTGTCAAGCACCCCGCCGTGTCCCGGAATAAATACACTCGAGTCTTTAACGCCCGCATCCCTTTTAAACATAGACTCAATTAAATCACCTAACAGCGTTGATACTCCTATCACAGCGCCGATTGCCGCAGCGCTGGTAAATGAAACAGGCATGTTGAAAATAGTCTTAATAATTACCGCACCCAGAGCGCCTCCAAGCACACTTCCAAATGCGCCTTCCCATGTTTTATTGGGGCTGATCGAAGGATACAGTTTATTTTTGCCCATATATGTCCCGATATAAAAGGCCCCTCCGTCCGCAAGCCATACCGATGTATAAAGGAAAAATATATATTCCTTGCCCAGGGCTCCCGTTCTCAAGAACCACTGGAAACTCAAAAATCCGGCCACATAAAATAATCCGGCGCTGAGAGGGCCTATTACCGACATACTGCCCGAAGGTGTCGCTTCTGAAAAGAGCCTTAACAATAACAAAAGAAAAAGGCTGATAAAAATACCTTCCATAACGAATGAAGGATAAAGGCACAACAGATAAAAAAACACCCCCCCTATCAAGACCCCGGGGACATAGAGCCTTGCCGGGACCTTGTACATTGAATAAAATTCCCACATTGCAATCATGCCGGCAAGAATAAGCAAGGCCAGGAAATATGGTGAAGCAGGTAAATAATATATATATGCAATAAGAAACGGCAGAACAAGCGCTGCTACAATATGTCTTTTCACTACCGAGCTTTTATTTTTTTTATTTTGCATCTTGTTCATAAATAATAATCGAAGACTTTGACTGATTTAAAATGACCTGAATGCCGGAGTATTTGTGTTAATCAGCGGCTGATTTTTCAGTCCTTTGCAAGCAAAGCCCCGAATCTCCTCTCCCTGCCATTATATTCACGTATAGCCGCAATAAATTCATCCCTGCCGAAATCCGGCCAGTGAATATCCGTAAAATAGAACTCGGCATATGCAGCCTGCCAGAGAAGAAAATTGCTGAGCCGCATCTCTCCGCTTGTGCGTATTATCAGGTCGGGATCGGGGATGCCGGCCGTATAAAGACAGGATTCTAATAGCTCTTCATTTATATCTTCAGCCCTGACGCCCATTTCTACAATCTTTTTCAGGGCATTTACTATTTCCGCCCTCGACCCGTAACTCAGGGCGCTTGAAACAATCAGGCCTGTATTGTGCTTCGTAAGATCTTCAAATTCCCTCAGTACACTCTGAACTCCGGAAGGGAGTCTTTTAATGTCACCGACAGCCCTGAAGATAATATTGTTTTTATGCAGCCGCTGCATTTCGCTTTTAATGAAGTTCTTCAGCAGACGCATAAGGGCATTTATCTCTGCCTTAGGCCTCTGCCAGTTCTCCATTGAAAATGTATAAAAGGTAACGGCCTTAAGTCGCTGGTCAATAGCTGTGTCTATAATTTCGTTTACCCTTTTGACACCGTTTCTGTGCCCCTCAATCCGCGGAAGCCCCCTGAGTTTGGCCCAGCGGCCGTTTCCATCCATAATTAACGCTACGTGTCTAAGCTTCATTTCCCTCCAGCACCTGATAGAAACTGACCGCAAGAAACATCATCTACCGGTTAGTCTCCAATGGGGCAAAATTGTAATGGTAAAGAATGCTGCTGATTGAAAATTCTCCCTCAATCACATTACTTATTAACGTATTGAAGTCTCCCCTGGCAACAAGAAATAATTCTCTTCCCTGTATCCAGGAATCGGTTATGGCGCCCGGCACTTCACCAAGGACCAGTTTTTCATTCATAACGCCGTCATCCCACGATAATGAATAAACATCGGCTTCATTAGCTCCAAACCCCGGCATTCCTTTCAGCAGCGGTTTTCTCTTGATTGCAACAACCTCCTGCCCGCGCTCTGTTTTTATAATTGCAAGCCTGCTTCTTACCGACCACTTCACTTTAGGGTTCCCTATTGAACGCGTCCTGTTTTCAAATGTCAGTGTAAAGGGCCCGTATGAGTCATCGCTTCTCCATTTTAAATGCCCTTCTACATCATAAAGATATAAATAACCAAGGTCATCAAAGGTCATAAATTCAAACCGGCCCTCATTCTTCCAGTCAACATAAGTGAACCCGTAAATGTTCGCTTTGTCAGGAAGTCCAAGCGGTTCATCAGGTTTGTAATGCATATCTTTCCACACTCCATTATATACAGGGCCGCTGAATATGGCATCTCTGCTGGCGCGCTGCATCAGTAAGGTTTTCCCGATGACCCTCAGAAAAAATGATATATTGTCATCAATCCTCTTATATCCTCCGGAGGGGTCGTATTCGATCACAAATGAACTTACTTTAATGTCATCTGAAAAAATCTCGCCGTCACCCGTATTTATCGTGCCGGGGTTCACTACGGATGTTACAAATATTTCCGCCCTTCCATTATTGTTTAAATCGAGTATATCCAAAGAAAGGTGGGCGCCCCCGCCTTCCGCCTTAATCTTCCATATTTCCTGCAATTCCTCTTTTACGGCATAAATCCTGATACTTCTCCCGTCACTGGCCACAAACTCATCTGTGCCGTTGCCGTCAACATCTCCCATCGCAATCAACCGTCCTCCCGGAAGCTGGAACCTCTGCCACGGCTTCACATCCTCAAAAGTCCTGGAAATAAATTCCTCATCAGGTACCTTCATTTCCGCGGCATTCTGACTTATTTCTTCTAACTCTCCAAATAGTTTCGCATCTTCGACCCAGTATAATTTTACATTCAACATTCTCTTCCCGTCTTTTTCAGGTGTTGAGAACATCAGGACAGCCTCTGCGCCAAGACCCCGTGCGGATTTTGATAAAGTCTCAGGTTTATAGTCCGGCGTATATGATTCAACAATATCAAAGCGGCCGGAATCTTTTAAAGCTCCATTAAAAGACTCCGATACAGACCAGTTAGTTGACCTGTCCTGAAAAAAAGCAAGCTTTATCCTTGAAGAGCTGATCCTTACTTTGTCACCTTCTTTTATGTCGCCATTGATTATATTACAGAGGTACAATCCATCATCTGCATTCTCCTCTATCACCTCAATTCTGCCGGCAAAATCTTCTGCATTGCCGATCAGCTCATTGGTTACAGGGTGATAAAAGGGTTTACTTTCTCTGAAGACAGAAAGCCTCATGCCCTGTTTAACATGCGCTTTTTCAAGCCTGACCTTGACGACTCTGTTTTCAATATTTTCTATGACGCCGTTTAGAGGTTTGAAATAATCAAGGACCATATCCCTTGCCTCAAATACTTTATTGGAAATATCGTCCGGTGTTTTCGTGCTGACCGGGGGTTCCAAATCTACGGCATTATCATCTTGAGTGACTTTCTTGAGTGAACACCCGTTCACAAGCATTAAAATAACAGCCGTTAATAATAAATATATTTTCATCTTATCTCTCATTCAGTATATATCTCCATAAATTTCGCAGTGTCATTTCATTGATATATTAGGCGTGCTCCCAAAGAGGTATTTAAGGTCTTCGTCCTCAAATTTTATCCCGCCGCCGAAGAATACTCCCCTGCGATTGGAATTAATCAGATTGTCGACACCGCTGCTTACAAAAAAGAATTTAAAAAACCTGTAATCGACCCCTATCCTTGCATGTGCCCTCTTTGACTCCGCTTCCCTGGAGCTGAGGTCCCACATATCAAACTTTATTCTGCCTTTTTCGCTGTCAAAAAAATAATCCGCTCCAACACCGAAAGTGTTTTCCATCAATCCGATCCTCAAAGCCAGGTCTTGAAATTTTTTTGCAAATTGCGCCGTAAATTCTACTTTGCTTTCCACTTCTTCCTCGGTCACTTCAAAACCATTTATTTTTGTCTCTGTTGTTTTTACCGACCCTCTGGGGTCAGTAACGATTCCCAGTATGTAATACTTGTCTTCCTGCGGCCGCAGCGTCAGATCAAAATATCCCTTCCACTCACTTTCTCCGGTGTTATACTCGGTATGGAAATCCAGATATGTCCTGAGCCTTCCGACAAAGTCAAATGACTTTTCTGCCTGCTTTGAAACGCTGGTCAGAGAGTTATAGAGAGAGTCATCCTTCATGAGTTTCCCCAATGTCCCCTCGCCCTCATCAATTTTCCTGGCAATATTAGTTGCAGACCTGGATACGTCCTTGATATTATCCATACTCTCTTTGAACGTCTTTCTGTTTTCTGCTATAACATCTTTAAATTCCCTTGCCGCCTTATCCAGGTTATCAACGAGTTCCGGGCCTTTGTCTCCCAGGTTCTTTGCCAGCTTTCTCATATCATCCATAAACCCCGGCCCCTGTTCACTGAGCGACTTTGTAAAATTCTCAAGCTGCGCAATCGTTCTGGTCAAGGGCTCTTTATTTTCTATTGACAACTCTTTTATATTCCCGGTAATGATTTTTAAATTATGAATAGAGTCTTTGATCTCTTCCCTCTGAGTTTCACCCAATATACTATTAATGTTTCCGGTTAATTCTTTTAAATAAACGGCTGCTGATGTAAGTTGATTTGCAAGCATCCCGACATCGATAGCAGGCACACTGTCCGCTATCGTATCACCGTTTCCAAGAGCCGGTTCATTAGAGGTCCCTGTTTCCAGAGAAAGATATCTGTCTCCTAAAAGCCCGGCCATTCTCATATATGCCTTTGCATTTTTGTATATCTTAATATCGGGGTCCATTAAAAGTGTCAGTTTCGCCCTTCCGTTTATCAGCTCAATCTTTTCGACTATACCCGCTTCAACTCCGGCTATCTTGACCCGTGATTGTTCATCAAGGCCGCTTATATCGTCAAATTCAACGTAGAGTCTATACCCTTTCTCCCATATAGGAGGCAGGCCGCCGACTTTAAAAGTCATATAAGTAAGAAAAATAACGACTATTATTGCAAAGAGCCCGACTTTCAATTCTGTAGACGACTTTTTCACTTATCCACTCCTTCTAAAATTATCGGGCCCTCTGCGCGGCCTTCAACAAACTGCCTGACAACAGGGTCCGAACTATTTTGTATTTCGGCGGGTGAACCTTCGGCAATAATTACACCATTATAAAGCATGGCAATTGTATCTGCAATCTTATAAGCGCTTTTCATATCATGCGTGATCGTCACAGACGTTACATTAAGCCTTTCCCTCATTTTTATAATCAGATCATTTATGGCATCGGCCATTATAGGATCAAGACCTGTTGTAGGCTCGTCATAAAGGATTATCTCCGGCTCCATGGCAATAGCCCTGGCAAGCCCGATCCTTTTACGCATACCGCCTGACATTTCCGACGGCATTTTATCTTCAACACCTGTGAGCCCGACCATATTGAGCTTCCGTATGGAAACTTCTTTAATCTCTGAATCGGTCATACGGGTATGGCGCAGCAAACCGAATCCTACATTCTGCCATACTGTCATTGAATCAAACAAAGCTGCTGACTGAAAAAGCATGCCGAACTTTTTTCTGATTTCATTCAATCCATCCTCATCAAGCTCGGACAGGTCTGTAGAATTCACCAGCACTGTGCCCTTGTCGGGTTGCAGCAGTCCGATGATATGTTTTAAAAGAACGCTCTTTCCTGAACCGCTGCCTCCGATTACAACAAGACTATCACCCTTCTTCACTTTGAGATTAACTCCGCGAAGTATATAATTATCTTTAAATGATTTATGAATGTCTCTTATCTCTATCATTTAAAATAACCATACTGAAAGAAAGTAGTCCGATACAAGAATAGTCATGGATGAATAAACAACAGCGCCCGTCGTTGCCCTTCCAACACCTTCGGCCCCGCCTTTTGTATAAAATCCTTTATAACAGCTGATGAGGGTAAATGCGGCCCCGAAGAAAAAAGCCTTGATAAGACCATTGTAAATATCCTGTGCATCCAGAAAATCCCATGAAGCCCTCATATAAGATTTAGAATTAACGCCAAGCATAACGACACTGACCATGTAACCGCCTATTATACCCACTATATCAGTCAGGACCGTAAGGGCCGGAAGCATAATCATGCCTGACAGGAACCTCGGAACGACAAGGTATTTTATAGGATTTGCGGCCATGACCTCCAGGGCATCTATCTGTTCTGTGACCCTCATTGTTCCCAGCTCGGCTGCGATGGCAGCTCCGGCCCGCCCTGTAACAATAAGCGCCGCAAGCACAGGACCAAGCTCCCTTGTCATTGAAAGTGCAACCACAGTCCCTACTAACCCCTCGGCGCCGAACCGCTTGAATCCTGTATAGCTCTGCAGTGCAAGGACCATCCCGGTAAATATGGCTGTTATAAAAACTACAGGAATGGAGTTGACTCCTATTTCAAGCATCTGCCTCACAATATTCCTTATTTCAAAAGGAGGCCTTAACATTGCTTTTATAGTGGAATATAACAGAAGCATTAACCTGCCGAGACCCAGAACAGGTCGCTCTATGACCGCGCCGATATATTCAATAAATTTAATAAGCATTTTATATGGAAATAGATTATACGATATTACACAGCTTTCTTAAAGGCTTTTGTAACCTTCAACGCAACCCCTAAGTTCGGGGGGGAAGGACTCTTTGTCATTCCGTGCTTGTCCTGGAATCTCTCGCCCCGCGCTTGAAATATCTTTAAAGGTTTTCAAAAAAGACGATAAATCAATAATACGAAGCAAATCTCCGTATCCTTACATTCTCTATAATACTCAGCGCAAGAAAATTCGAAAGCAGCGCCGTCCCTCCGTAACTCATTAAAGGCAGCGGAACACCTACGACAGGCACCATTCCAAGGGTCATCCCGATATTTATAAAAATATAAAAAGAAAACATGAAGGTCACCCCGAGTGCAAGGAAGCAGCCGTCGGAATCCCGCGCATTCCGGGCAGTGTCAAAACCCCTCCATATAATAAAGAGATAGAGCATAAATAAAACAAGGCTGCCGGCAAATCCCCATTCTTCAGCAAAGATTGAAAATATAAAATCAGTATGGTGCTCCGGCAGAAACCTGTACGGGCCCTGGGTCCCTTTCGTGTATCCTTTGCCGAAAAAACCGCCTGCCCCTATGGAGACCTTTGATTGAGTTATATGATAACCGACACCCTGCGGGTCCGCCTGTGGATCTATAAATGCTATGATCCTGTTTTTCTGGTAATCCTTTAACCCCCCCCAAAGATATTTACCCGCAAACGGGAGGGCGATGATCGCGATAACGACAGCCGCTATTATGATTTTCTTCTCAATCCCATATGTTAATACCATCGCTGTAAAGATAAACAGCATAAGCAGCATCGTCCCCAGATCAGGCTGTTTCAGGATAAGGATTGCAGGGAAAATAAAAAAAACGCCGACAATTTTTGACAATTTCTTTATCCCGAGTCTTACTCCATGCTCCACGCGCGAAAGATAACGCGCAAGAGCCAGTACAACGAAAATCTTGAAAAATTCGGAAGGCTGAAATGATAAAAAACCGAGGTCAATCCACCTCTGCGCCCCCATCCCCTTTCTTCCCGCCGCCAGGACAATTATCAGAAGAAGAACTCCACTTATATAAAACGGGTATGCAAGACTGATAAGCCATTTATAGTCAATACTCACGGCCAGAAAAAAAACAACGAGACTCAGGATTATCCAGTTTAATTGTTTCAGATAAAAAGTCTGCTGCTGGGCCTCGAGTAAAGGCCTTGTTGCACTGTAGATTGTCATTACCCCTATCATAGAAAGGACAACGGCTGCGGCCAAAAAAAACCAATCAAAACTTTTCAATATCCTGCGGTCTATCATATTTTTAATTTCGTCATCCCGGGGTTGACCCGGAATCCGTAGGGCACGGCGCGCCGTGCCCCTACACCGGACGGGAACGACATCCGTAATTTTAATCTCCCGACACTTCCTGATTCTCCTTTGCTTCATTCCCCGAATTCTGTTCGTCCGGTTTCTGTTCCTCCGGGGCCTGCGCCTCCCCGCTTCCATCTTCCTGCTTCACTTCCTCGCTTTCGGGTTTCGGAGGATTGAAATATGCCTCAATGACCCTTTTGGCTATCGGCGCAGCGGTTGTGCCTCCGTGACCTCCGTGTTCAACGAAGACCGATACGGCTATCTGTGAGTTGTGCTGCGGGGCATATGCGATAAACCATGCATGGTCCTGATGCTGATCAGAAAGATATTTGCCCTTTACCGCCCCGCCGATAACCTGTGCGGTGCCCGTCTTTCCGCCAATGCTTACAATATTCGAACGCGCCCTGCCTCCCGTTCCTCCGCCCTCATATACGACCCCGAGCATGGCCCTTTTTATAAAATCCAGATTGCCCCCATTAACGTTAACTGTTCTTTCAAGCTCTACCGTTTCATCTGCCAACAGATGAGGTTTATATATTTTGCCGCCGTTAACTAATCCCGCAGTCAGCCTCGCCATCTGTATCGGGGTAACGGTCAAATACCCCTGTCCGATTGCAACGCTGAGGGTCTCGCCCTGGTACCACTTCTCTTTTTTTGCCTTAAGCTTCCACTGTGAGGAAGGCAAGTTTCCAGCGGCCTCTCCATCAAGTTCTATCCCGGTCGGCCTGCCAAGGCCGAAGGCCGCTGCATACTTCGCAATCGTATCTATGTTTATCCTTTTGCCGACTTCATAAAAAAAGACGTCGCATGATTCGACGATTGCCCTGTGGAGCGCGACTCCTCCGTGGCCCCCATCTTTCCAGCACCTGAATGTCCTTCCGAAAAAAGTAGAGCCGCCGCAAAAAAAAGACGTTCCCTCCGACACGGTCCCGGATTCGAGCGCGGAAAGCGCGGTTATCGGTTTAAAAGTCGATCCGGGCGGATACTGGTTCTGTATGGCCCTGTTCATCAGCGGTTTTCTCGGATCGCTAATAAGCGCCTTCCAGTCACTATGATTTATGCCTGAAACAAAAAGATTGGGATCAAAAGACGGGGCGCTGGCCATGGCCAGGACTTCTCCGGTATCAGCCTTAAGCGCCACAACAGCGCCCACCTGCCCCTGAAGACTTTTTTCAGCCTCCAGCTGGGCGTTGATGTCCATGGCAAGCCTGATATCCTGGCCCCTCAAGGGCTTCTGTATTCTGACAAACTTGATTATGTTACCGAGGGCATCGACCTCTAATATTTTTTTGCCTGCAACACCCCTCAATATACTGTCATAGCTTTTTTCAATGCCAAACTGTCCTATAAAGGCCTGTCTCGGCACATTGCTGAATTCGGGCAGGCTTAATTGTTTCGGCGTAGGGTTGCTCAGATAACCAAGCAGGTGACTCGCTGTTTGTCCGTAAAGATACCCCCTGGCACTCGTCACTTCCACCAGTAACCCCGGGAAGTCGGTCTTCCTTGCCTCTATCCTGGCAACCTCCTCAAACGATACATTGCGTTTGAGTTTGACCGTCTCATAAGGACTTCCCGAGGCCTTTGCCAGTTTCAGGATATTCTCCAGTGGAAGCCCGATAAGCCCGCCCAGCTCCTCCAGTGTCTCAGGGTCTTCCGGCATATCTTCCCTGACCATTGATATATCATAGGACAATACATTCTTTACGAGGGCATTATTGTTCCTGTCATAGATTATTCCCCTCGGCGCAGGGATATCTATGACCCTTATCCTGTTTCTCTCATCAATTTTTTTGTATTCATCCCCCTTTATTATCTGGAGATACCAGAGTCTCAATACAAAGATACTGAATACGGATATGACAATATAAAAAGCAAAGGTAATTTTTTTATCCATAGCTGCCGCTCATAATTTCCTGCCTAATAAATTTGCATCTGTCTCCTTATTAAACACAGGGTACAATATCAATGCAGCAACAACCGTATAGATAATCTCCATGACTGAAATTCCCCATGGCCTGTTGTGAAAAGACATTTTTGAGAAAGTTTCAAAACATATGTATACGATAAAAATATCCATTATTGAAAGTATTGTTATTACTATAGTATTGACGGTGATGTTCCATTGAAATATATTCTCTTTGAGCATTGCCGTGAGAAATCCTGCAAGGGATTTGCTGATGATATTCGGCCCGATGATAAAACCGCTCGCGGTATCAATTAACAGGCCCGTCAATGCCCCGTATGTGATCCCTCTTGCCTGCCCGTACTTGAACGAATAAAAGCATACGAGCACAAGCATAAAATCAGGTTTAATCCCCTTAAAGAAAATAGCCTGTAAAGTCAGGGTGAGGTACGCAAAGAATATATATAGTAAAAATTTGTTCACTTTTTGAGTATCACCACATCTTCAACCCTGTTGAGATATTGTGAAGGGGCAACCTCAATCAACTGGAAAATCTCGCCGCCCTCCTTATCGACATCAGTGACATATCCGATTAAAAGCCCCTCGGGATATATCCCGTCGAGCCCGGAAGTTATTACATTTTCTCCAACGGCTACATCGATGTCCTTTACGATATATTTCAAATAGCACCTGTTGTCTCCTCTTCCTTCCAGGATACCTTCGACCCTTGTAGATTGAAGTCTGACGGCTACGGATGAATTTACATCCGTGATAAGGATAACGTTGGCCCTCTCTTTGAACACCCTGTGGATCTTCCCGACAGGACCGAGCGGTGTTACAGCAACCATATTCTTGGCGATGCCGCTACTCAGTCCCTTGTTTATCCACATGATCTGGAACCAGTTGGTCGGATCTCTCGCAAATACCTCGGCAGCGGCAACGTAATCAGCCCTTTCGGATTTTAACTGAAGAATACTGCGGAGCCTCTCATTTTCATACGCGGCTTCTTTATATCTGTTTCTCTCCCCTTCACATTCGGCCAACCGGATGATCCGTTCATCTTTTCCCAGAAATGGGATGTAGTTCCTGAAAAATTTTATAAGGGAGGAGCCGCCCTGTTCAAGAATTTTTAACGGATAGATAGGGAAATCGATGATACCTCTTTCCCCCAGGGTACTCTGGTATGTAAGCAGACCAAAAACAAGAATAACAAAGACAGCGAAGAAGAATATTTTTTTTTTTAACATCCCCTGTTATCTATCATAATGCTACTCTTCTTAAAATATCCAAATCATCCAGCACTTGTCCGACACCCTTAACAACCGCTAACAGCGGCTCTTCCGCGACAATTACAGGCAGCCCGGTTTCATGCCTTATAAGCGCATCCAGCCCCCTTAACAGGGCGCCGCCGCCGGCAAGAACTATGCCCCTGTCTACTATGTCAGAGGCAAGTTCGGGAGGGGTATTTTCAAGAGCAACCTTGATTGCATTAATTATAACCGTGATCGTTTCGCCTATTGCTTCCCGGATCTCATCCTCAAATATCGTTATGGTCTTTGGTATGCCTGAAACAAGGTCCCTGCCCTTTACTTCCACAGACCGGTTTTCATCACCAACCTTATATGCCGAGCCGATCTCTCTTTTGATAAGTTCAGCAGTCCTCTCACCTATTAGTATCCTGGCCTTGCTCTTTATATGGTTAACAATATCCTCGTCCAGTTTATCGCCTCCCATCCTTACCGCTTTGCTGTAAACAACACCATGCAGGGAGATTACCGCTACATCAGTTGTGCCTCCCCCGAGGTCCACAATCATATTACCAAACGGTTCTCCGATTGGAAGTCCGACGCCGATTGCTGCCGCCATCGGCTCCTCTATAAGATAAATCTCCCTGGCGCCGGAGGCCCGGGCCGCGTCCTTTACAGCCCGCTGCTCTACCTGGGTTATGCCGGAAGGAACACCTATCGCTATCCTTGGAGCAATAAAGCTCTTCCTGTTATGTACCTTTCTTATAAAATACTTAAGCATCTCTCCCGTCTTATCAAAATCAGCGATAACCCCTTCTTTAAGCGGTCTCATTGCAATAATATTAGCAGGTGTTCTGCCCAGCATTTTCTGTGCTTCAAGACCAACCGCTATGACCTTGTCCTTCTGGATAGCAACAACAGAAGGTTCATTCAAAACAATACCTTTGCCCTTCATAAACACGAGCGTATTCGCCGTGCCAAGGTCTATGGCAAGATCATTCGAAAACCATCCCAAAATATTGTTAAACATTTAATCCCCCCTGTCTGTCCTCGACAACACGAGTTTTTGCAAGTTCATCACCCAATCTCATGCCTTCTTCACTGCCTAATATAACAAGGCTTTCAAAAAGCAGAATTACAACAACAACAACAAACGAAATAATCCATCCTATTAACGGGATCACCTTTAAAATTCCATACAAAATATATCCGACTGCAAAAGGAAAGTTTCTGAATATCGATTCTTTAAAACCGCAGGCCGCAGTAACACCGGCATTGTCACTGATTATCACTTTCAGTCCTACAAGCCTCTTGCCCGCGCTCCTTCCCTGAAACAAACCGTCAGCTATCAAAAGATAAGTAATTCCGGCAAAAAAACCGACCTTTGGTATTATCTCATACAGGGCCACAACGATTATAAAATCGATTGTCTTGGCTATAATCCTGTTTAACAAATCGGCCTTTGTAAAGTCCTGCCGGCCCCCGACTGACTGCTCATAAAGAGATTCTGATGTGTCCATTTTTTTGTCCATCCAAATACTAACAAATAGTCCGCGTAATTTCAATAAGCAATATAATCAGATACCTTGAATTTATCAATGATTGCTTTAATTCAACGACTTGCTATTGTCCCGTTTTTTATAAGCTTTTAGCTATGGAAGATTATAAGGCACTCCTTCACCCCGCTGAAATGCTTTAAGTAGTCTCTCAGCATATCTCTTCTCAACTTTGAACCCGTAACTTTCAGCATGCCTTATGGCCTCTAAACAAGACTTTTTTGCCTTACTCCTTTTTCCACATAAATAATCCAGTTCGCCGATTCCGAGAACGCAATATATCATCCCCCTCGGGTCTTTCGTTTGTTTGAATAATTCAGCAGACTCCTTGAAATTCCCAAGCGCATTATTCATTTTTCCAAGCATCTTGTACGTAGTACCAACGCTCCAAAGTGTATAAGCATAACTCACCCTGTCGCCTATTTTTTTATATAATGTTTCAGCTTTCTTAAAATATATCAGCGCGTTTTTGTAATCATCGTTCATCCTTCGCGCGTTACCCAGGCCGCAAAATGAATAGGCAAGTCCAAACCGGTCATTAAGCCGGCCAAACATTTTATTTGCCATTTTGTAATATCTCTCCGAGTCTTCGGACCTGTTGTCCACCCTTGAGCTTCCCCCGAGACCGCAATATGAATATGCCATACCCGATCTGTCCTTTAACGCCCTGAACGCTTCGAGCGATAAATGATAAGTATTGACAGCCTGCTTTATATCACCCTTTATCCTGTATGTTCCTGCCCTGGCCCATAAAGAAAACGCTTCACCTTTCCTGTCATTCAGGGTTTTATAAATCCTGCCGGCCTTATTAATCATATTAAATGCTTCACGCCAATCACCAAGCGCCCGCAAACTTAAACCAAGCCCTACCATGGCATCGGCCAGTGAAACTCTCTCGTTTATTGCCTCTGCAAGATCAAGCCCTTCCATGTAGCTGTTCTTTGCCTTTGTGAAATCGCCTTTTGCCCTGAATGTGTCTCCCATGGATAAGTAGCAGTCGAGGGTACAGGGGATGTCCGCTTCTCTTTTGCATGCTCTCAGTGCTTTATCGTATAACTCAATTGCCTTGTTGTATTCCGCTTTTCTTCTGTATTCTTCAGCTTTCTGGAAATGTTTTTTTTCTGACATTATGTTCCTCTTTTATTATGTGTAATGGTTTGCGAGTTTAACTCTTAACTCTTTTTAATCACCCGCATCTTTCCCTTACAATTTTAGCCGTATCGGCATAGTTCTCGGAATTGTAAAAGGCGCTTCCCATTACTACAATATCAGCTCCGGCCTTCACAACCTCAGCAACATTATCGATATTTACCCCGCCGTCAACTTCTATCTCTGCCTTATAATTATTTTTATTGATTATATCTTTCAGCAGTTTAATTTTAGCAAGGGCTTCAGGTATAAATTTCTGACCGCCGAATCCGGGATTCACAGACATTATTAATACCATATCAACATATTGGAGTATAATCTCAATATTACTGACCGGGGTCGCGGGATTGATCGATACGGCAGCCTTCACGCCGCATTCTTTTATGTTCTGTATTGTCCTGTGCAAATGTTTACAGACTTCTTCATGAACTGTAATGATATCAGCTCCGCTGTCTGCAAAATCCTTAATGTATTTATCGGGGTCTTCGATCATAAGATGCACATCAAGCGGAATGGATGACACCTTCTTTACAGCCTTTACAACAAGCGGTCCAATTGTTATATTCGGGACAAAATGACCATCCATAACATCTATATGAACTAGATCAGCTCCTGCCTTTTCAGCGGCAATAATCTCCTCACCAAGCCTGGAAAAATCTGCTGACAAAATCGACGGCGCTATCTTCACCATAAAACCCTCCTTTTAATTTTCTAAAACCACATTCCCCACCCGCGGCCGAGTTTAATCTCCACAGTATCTCCATTGTTGATAATAGCTCCTGCTTCCGGCTTCTGAAATACGACCCTGCTGCCGCTATCCTGTTCCAGCAATTGAATGCCAAGCTCATTTGCCAATATTCTTGCATCATCTATTGTCATGTTAACAAAAGCAGGACATTTATAAGATACAGTGTATGGCCCGAGACTTACAAGAAAATTGATTTCATTGCCGGGTATATTGCCCGATAGAGGTCTCTGGGCAATAGTTTTTCCTTTTGCCACGGAATCCGAATGCACCCATGTGACCTTTTTTACTTTCATATTGAGATTGCTTAATGTAAGTTTTGCGTCCTCAAGCAACTGTCCCTCAAAAGGGGGCATTGAATATATCTCCGGACCCTTGCTTACTATCACTTCAACATCAGCGCCGACTCTGATCTTCTCTCCCTCTTTTATTTTCTGGCTTATTACGTAGCCTTCGGGAATTTCTTCATGATACTCATTGCCTTTAATGCTCAAATTTAATTTTCTTTCATTTAAGCGCTCTGCGGCCTCTGTCACGCTTTTCCCTACAAGTAAAGGGACTGCGCCGGTTTTATCAAAATTGACTATTTTAAAAACCAGAAATGCGGCCACTGCCCCGAGAGCAATGAAAGATATTACGTACCCGGATATTTTAAAGAAACTTTTGATCATTGATGGTTCTTCTCATTTTCAATTTCTTCACTTGAACCCTTGCCCCTTGGCTCCTTGAACCCTAAATTCCAAACCTCATCCCCTCTCTTAATCTTCTGCCCTGCAAATAGGCTTTAACCGGCATAACCGGTTTGCCGGCCGGCTGAATCTCAAGAATGGAAAGCCTGCCATTGCCTGTTCCAATAAGCAGTTGATCTTTACCAGACTTGCATATGATCCCTGCTTCTCCATTTCCCTCCTCGTGCACGGCCTTAAAGATTTTAATCCTTTCCTTTTCAAGAAAACCATAGGCGCCCGGCCAGGGATTCATTCCACTTATAAAACTACATAATTCTTCCGCCGATTTCGACCAATCTATAAGCCCGTCGTCCTTTTTTAATATTGGGGCATATGAAGCCTCACCAGCTTGAGGCAAGGGCTTTACCTCTCCGTTTTCCAGACACTGTAAAGTAGTTATTAAAAGATCAGCCCCGATTTTTGATAGTCTCAATGAAAGGCTTCCAGCCGTATCTTCTTTTAATATTTCTGTCTCCTTCTGTAGTAAAATCGGCCCTGTGTCCATCCCTTCATCCATAAGCATAGTAGTAATTCCAGTCTTTTTCTCTCCATTAATGATAGCCCAGTTTATCGGAGCGGCCCCACGGTAAGATGGCAAAAGTGATGCATGAATATTAATGCATCCCATATCCGGCAAATGGATTGTTTCTGAAGGAAGTATCTGGCCATATGCAGCTACTACAATGATAGATGGATCTAATCTCTTCAGGTCCTTAATAAACTCCGGATATCTAACTCTTTTTGGCTGCAAAATTTTAAGCCCTGCCTTCTGAGCTTCTTCCTTCACAGGACAGTTCTTCACCCGCCTTCCCCGTCCGCTTTGTCTATCGGGTTGCGTCACTACAGCAATGACTTCATGACCCGATCCAAGCAATGTCCTGAGAGGCAAAACTGCAAACTCAGGTGTACCGAAAAAAACTAGTCTCATGATATCCGTCCCTCAATATAAATAAGTTAACCCGAGTATATTCTAAATGCAAAATAAAAAGGGTTCAAGGGGGCCAGGATTCGAGAGGTCAAGTTAGGACTAATGTTATTGAAGTGGTCAGTATCTATTATTTCTTACTTACCGCATGTTCTCTTGAGTATCGTTTCCTGAAAAATTCCCTTTTAATTCGCCCGATCCTGTCAATCAGCAATAAACCGTTGAGATGATCCAATTCATGTTGCAAGGCCTTTGCCAGAAGTCCGTCTGCATCTATCTCAATTGGTTTGCCCTCCCTGTCAAGACCTTTTACCCTTACCCGTTCAGCCCTTTTAACGATTGTCGTATAGTCAGGTATGCTCAGACAACCTTCCTCTGAGTTATTCTCGCCTTCTTCATTAATAATTTCAGGATTTACAAGCACTATTAGTGAGCTCTTTTCCTCCCTGGAACTGACATCGATAACAGCTACTTGTTTTGATATTCCGATCTGATTAGCAGCAAGCCCCACACCGGGCGCTGCATACATTGTCTCTGTCATGTCATCAATGAGTTTTTGTAGTTCGGAATTAAACTCACTTACCTGTTCCGTTTTTTTCCTCAATATTTTTTCAGGATACTTTTTAATTTCACGTATTCCCATGTTTTAATTTAACCCCTTTCCAATGAAAATAACAAGTTACACATACTAATACAAAATAAAGCTGAATGTACTTATATAAAAAAGTACTTCTTTTAACAATTGCTGTAAAATAAATTGTTTTTATATATAATTCTCTTATCTAACAGATGTCAGGTTTTAATATACTCAAAATAGAGATAACAGAATAAATGAATTTCTATGGACAAAATAAACATGGCTAAATATATTTTACATCTCTGTTTATTATTGCTTGTAGGATGCGCTTCTTTAGAAAAAAGGCTGGAGTTGTTTGAATCAACAACTTTTAAATACGAAAATGCTATACGGTGGGGGTATTACGAACTTGCAAATGATTTCATGAAAGTAGAGGGGACAGATCAGAAGACCCCGGATTTCAATAAACTTCAGGAAATCAAAGTAACCTCTTATGAATTACTCAAAAGTAGAATTGCAGAAAACGAGTTGCAGGCATACCAAACAGTAGAGATCAAGTATTACAACACGAATGATCTGATTGAAAAAACACTCATCGACAAACAGTTCTGGGAGTTTGATAGAGAACATAAGAAATGGTTTCTAAAAAGCGGCTTTCCTGAACTTAAATAGGAGGGATATCAGGCAAGACAAAACTATGATTTACAACTTTAGCTTCCCAAATGAAAACGGTTATTCCAATAAGGAAGTAAAATAAATTAAATTTCGTGATTCACATCACATTTATCATAAGGAATTCTTTTTAATATAAAAACGTGGGGAGAAGAAAATTAGAAAACGTATTTAAATTATACGCCTTTATAACACTTATTTTTTTACTGACACTTTTAGGCTGTGGTAGTGGAGGAAGTGGTAATGGAGGAAATAGAAGCAACGGAAATGAAGGAAATGAATCTACTGCGGGCAACAGTGGTGGAGCAGGTACTGCTACAGTTGACTCTGTAACCTTATCGTGGGATGCATCGACCACAAATAGCGACGGATCTCCTCTTACCGATCTTGCAGGATATAAAATTCATTATGGTATGTCTTCAAATAACTATACTCAGGTAGTTGATATCGGTAATTTTACAGGCGCCGCAATTAACAATTTATCACCAGGGACATGGTGTTTCTCTGTAACCGCTTATGATGCTTCAGGTAATGAAAGCGGTTATTCAAGCGAGTTTTGTACATTAATCGGGTAAGTTCCCTGCCAGATTTTTTTCTAAGCCAATAACAACATTGTTGTCTGATTTATGACAACAAGTGGTTATTAATCAAATCCAAACTAATCCATAAATTCCGTGATAATTTTTTCAATATCTCAATCCAAAGACAGGTATTTCCTGTCATTAAGCAACTGAATAACCATCTGCCCTGCATTCTTGATATCCGTCTTCTCCGTATCAATTATTAAATTCGGATTTTTAGGTTCTTCATAGGGAGAATCAATTCCTGTGTAACCTTTTATAATTCCAGCCCGTGCCTTTTTATACTGTCCTTTGGGGTCACGTATTTCACAGATTTCAATGGGACATTTTACATATATTTCCAGGAAGTTGTCTCCCTCAAAACGTTTCCTCATATACTCCCTGTCTTCACTGTAAGGGAATATAAACGCTGCTAATACAAGCATACCCGCATCTACAAAGAGTTTAGAAACCTCAACTATTCGTCGAAGGTTTTCTCTCCTGTCTTCCCGGCTGAAACTTAAATTGCTGTTCAGCCCGTGCCTGATGTTATCACCATCCAGGACATAAGCATGGGCGTTTTGATTAAATAATTCTTTTTCGATATAATGCGCAATAGTGGACTTTCCAGAGGCGGATAGTCCCGTTAGTAATAAGAGGCCGCTCTTATGATTAAAATATCGGTTTCTTTCCTGCCTCTCTACATATCCGTCATGCCAGATTACATTATTTTTTTTCATTTTTTTCTAACTCCTATTTCATTCAGGTAAATAATTATTAAGCAATGGAAGAAAATCTTTCATAGCATTTTCAGTTAATTGAATAGTATCTTCTACGCTTGAGGTGACCGGCGCTGAAAACCTTATAAAGGCAGCATCGTTCCTCCTGTATTTTAATGAATTTAATACCATATATAATTTCAAAACATATTCATTAGTGATATAAGCATTCTGCATCTTATACCAGTAGATAAAGATTTCCCGTTCATTACCCTTTTTATATACGGCTTCAATGAAATTTATTTTACCCGGTCCGTCAATGTTCAGACTCCTTTTTCTCTCTTGCAACTTAAACCAGCCGCCTCCCGGTAAACAATGCTTTGGTGAATGGATTTGAGCGCCTTCCTTTTGCGTCCCATAATAACCGACATAAAGAGTAAATTTGTCATCCCCTTTCTTATATTCTCTCATGATATATTCACTTACACGCAGTTTATCAAGAACAGCATCATCAAAATAATAAGCATCGCCCTTCCATCCCTTCCAATTCTGTGGAAAATCAGCAAATGCTTTCTTAAGCGGTATAGCCTCGTGGAAAGGAACTACATGAAGATAGAGTGCAAGTGAAAATATTATCATTGAAATTAGAAGTAATCTTTTGTTCATAATTTCTTTCTAGTTCGGGAGTTAAGGAGTTGTGGAGTTATGGAGTCAAATAAATTACTCTCAAGTTTTCTAACTCCATAACTCCACAACTCCTTAACTCTTTTTCCCTATTTTTCTTAATAATATTGCCGAGAAAATGAGCGTCGCTATTGCTACCCCAAATATAACAAGCCCTGCAAACTCATGAAAAAAGCCTTGTGCAACATCCGAACCATATTTGTCTGCCAGAATGCCGGTCCCTATGACCCTGATTGAATTGACGATCACGGCAATCGGCACCGCTAGTACAACAAGCGCCCCCCTTTTTAGCCATCTCTCCTGAGTAAGATAGGCAAGGGCAGTCGACAGAGCAAGAAGCGATATTATAGACCTTATCCCGCTGCAGGCATCGGCTACTTCAAGTGAGATATCAGCAAGATGGATAATATTGCCCTCTCTTAAGACGAGAACCCCAATCTGTGTTAAAAAATCAACTGAAAACTTAGAGACAAATATTTTTAATGGAAATGCTACAGAATCATATAGGATGTATGGCAAAGGAATCATAAATATTAGATATAAGAAAGGAAACATTATCATTTTGAAAAATCCAATCCCACATGTAAATATTATTGCACCTCCAAGGACAACAAGCATCGAAAACTTCATTGTAAACAATTCCCCGGCAAGATTCCCGATAAGATAAAAAATCAGTCCGCAAGTCAATATTATCAGCCCCATATTGGACGGTACGAAATTAGACGACTTTAAATCATCTTTTCTTTGCCATAAAAAATAGCCTGATATGAAAGGGATAAGAAATCCGTGAGAGTAATTAGGATCATTGTACCAATCCCCAACCATGTCAAAGATAGACTTCCAGTACAAAAACCCAAAAGCACCTATAAATAAAACGACCAGAAATATATTTATATTATTTTGTCTTTTCACATTAACCCAGTAAAAAATTGATACTGCATATTATTTTTCCATTTACAGCATCTCAATCAGTATTTTTCTGAAGTTTTCCATTTTATTAGTATTTATTTGTTTGTCAACATCTTTACCATCTACAAAATTAAAATATCTATAAAATAGGTCACGCATCTGCTCCCTATTATAACCATATTTTTTCTCTAGCAAGGCCAGCAACTCAACATTTTGCTGTCCCCTGCGCAATGCCTTGACACGGAAACTGACAATCCAATCAATGTCCAATTCATTTCCGGCATCAACAATAAGGGCATTCCTGTCAGGTATTGAAAAAGCCTTCGGTCCGCCCAGACTCTGCCAAGGCAATACTCCGTCAGCGCCTTCTAAATAAGCTCTCATGCACCAAAGGACGGTCTGTTGGTTAGAGGAATCAATATCATTGAGTGAGCCGTAAACAGAGAAGCTTATTTGTCCGTCTGCTTTTAGTTGTCGCGCGCGATCCGGATATCTGAAAAAATCTTCACTTTGCACATACATCCTGTTCAATATTCCATTCAGCCAGTCATGCTGCCATCGCTGTCTTGAGATGTCCGCCCTGAAAATAAATTGAGCAGGTGCCGTGCCAATTGCCTGCCTAAATAATAAACCGTAAAACCTCAAGGCCATCCAGTCATCATAAGACATAGGTTCATCCAAGTCCCACCAGGATGATGCTCCATCCCAATGCCATTTGTTATTAAGGTAAAACTGAAATTCTGTTTGATTCCACCCTTTCTCTTTAAAATGCTTTTCAAACTCCTTAATTGTGCGAACAAACCTAACTTTATAATCTGATGAAAAGGCCTCATTCAATGTCGGTGAATCCAATGCGTGCCTTGAGATTACATCCTGGGTCTTTTTTTTATCAATAAAATCATATTTATAATAAGAAGCCAATGCAGACGGCCAATTCTCAAAGAATGGTAGATAAAACTTTTCAACAGGGATCCCTTTTCGATCTCCTTTAATAAATGCTGAGCCGTCAAACAGGGGCCCAAGCCTCCTGTCATAATCCGTCCAGTCAACCTTGATTTGACCGTTTTCCGAAAAAGACATTGCTGGGATCATATCCAAATGAACCCTTCCATCCTGTGAATAAGGAACTCGATTAATAACCGTCCTATGTTCATGGGCTATGCGATGGGCGTTCATAAATTTTTCCGAACCTGCTTTTCCGGGTCCTCCGTATATGTTCAGCTCAGGAACGAATGTCAGTGTCCGGGGCATTAATACATTCGCTACCTTAAGATTAATATGAAGGGATTCTTCTTTAATACCACTTTTTGAAATTACAATATCTCCATGATAAAATCCCGCTTCTATTTCGGGAGGTATGGAAAGATCAACGTATATTATCTGGTTCTTTTGATTCCCGATCTGTCTTCTTTCAGTTTTAAAAACTATTTTCCCGTCACGCATAGGGATTGCCAGCTCCGGATACCATTTGTCTTTAACCTTTAAATAATGCCCCTGATTCAAGGTAAAATTGTCAGTAGATATCTCAATCCCTGTATTGTTTGTCAAAGGACTTAGCGAAAATACTAAATCATCAAGATATTGATCTTCCGTTTCTATACACAGTTGGAACCCAATAATTTCACCCTTTATACCTAAGAGCGTGATTCCCCTTTTTTCTTCTGACCATATCGGATTTACTTTATCGAATCCACCAGCATTAATTTCCGATAGTACCCGGCCGGAAACAGGATCGACCTTTGTTATATCGGGTACCGCCCATACTCTGAAATTATTTGATACCACTTTTTTCATTCCCTCATTAGTAAGAGGGGATACAGGTATGTTGTCCGGCAAAGCTATTCGCTGTAATGACTTTGACGCATATCCGTTGGCAATCTCCGGCTCAGATCTTTGCCCCAGCTTATCTACGGCCACTATCTGAATATCTATCTTTTTTTCAGGCGGCAGCCAGTCTATTGTTATCTCCTGCACTGTATCTTTTGGTTGTGGTTTGGGGACCCTCCAGATAGGGACCTCATTATTATTAATAAGCATCTCAAAAGCAAAAATATCTTCTTTAATTGGAATCCTCAAAATGACCGCACCATATTCCATATGTGCATTTTTTATTGAGGAAAATAATTCAATGTCAAGTTTATTAGGTTTTGGCTTTTCAGCCTCTGTAAAATTAATCACAATATAAGGTGAGTATTTTGATTCTCTGGAAAACACATAATTATTAGCAAATGTCTGCCCTGATTCATCCATAATTAGAAATCCATAAGACTTCTTTGTTATCAAGGCCTGAATTAATTCAGGAGCAACATCTACAGACCACCATAAGTCACTCTCATTTTGTATCTCACTATGGTGCTGCCATGTATTGCTATTACCCATGGTCACATCAGTTAAATCCGAGCCTTCTCCTGCCCATCTTTGTCTTTTATAACTTGAGTAATTAAATGTGGCTCCGTTTCCAATTACGTCGACAAAATAACCTCTGGATTTTCCTTCAACCCAGGGAGCAGCCACCGTTGAAATGCCGATCTTACGCAGCATATTATTTTTGCTTGCATCACTAAGATACAATCTAGCATTCACAATCTTCTTCCCTCTTAAAGGCGACATATCAAAATCCAGTATTGCCATTTCCTGAATACCTTTGAGTTTCAATTTACTCGAAGCGCCCATATTGTAATCTTCTTCACCGGAATAAGCTGAAATCCACACGTCTTTAGTTGCATAAAACTTTGCGGTGGCGGCATCGGTATGAGCAGGGAAAAATAAGATGTAAAAGGAGATACACAATAAGATCGAAGCGCTTATGATTATTCCCCCTCTTTGTAAAAAAAGTGTGCGGGGAGATTTTTTAATCATAAATATTTTTGCGAGTCTTATTTTTAGGTGTGCCTTTGATGACCCGATTCAAACATTAAAATATATTTTTCAATTCAATGCTCAAATCTTTTATAAGGGGGGATGCAAGGGTATCATTTTTAGTGTAGGTTTTATAAAGCGTATAGGTGTTATCTTTGATAGTATAAATTTCTATCAACTCTTCACCCGGTATTACTATCCAGTATTCCTTTACCTGAAATCTTGCATAAAGCTTCTTTTTCTGCACAAGATCCCTGTAAGCATTACTCTCTGAAATTATCTCTATAACAAGATCCGGCGCGCCCTGTATATTTTTTTCACCAATAATATTCAACTTGTCTTTTGAGATGAACAGAATATCTGGCTGAACAACATTTTCATTATCGAGGTAAACATCATAAGGTGCTACAAATATCTCCCCTAAATTATATTTGTCCACATAAATGGATAACTGAACAGTTAACTTCCTTGAAATTCTTTGGTGTTCTGTTATTGGTGATGGTGTCATAAGCATGTCCCCCTCAATAAGTTCATATCTCTCATCATCTGGTGTCTTAAGATAGTCTTCGTAGGTGTATTTTTTCTTTTGTGTAACTGTCTGAGTCATAAAAAAATCTCCTCTCAGCGCTTAGTTATATTCTATTGAATAGATAGGATGATTCCTCTAATTTCTTCCGATATTTTTACTCTTGCTTCTATAGTTATTTTCCTTTTCTCTGTCAGGGTAATACTTGCATTAGGGAAATTAAGCTTTGCTACCGAGATAAGTAAATCTCTGAAATCTTCAATCTTCATCTAATAAGATTTTCTATTTTCTTGATCACATCTATCCAATTTTTTTTCTCGATAAGCAAATCTTCCCACCTTATGGCATCTTTCTCTATCTCATATGAAAATTCGTCTCCAAGCTGCCCTGAGATTGATTTATCTTTAAATATTTCAAAAGGATAACCATGTTTTGTCTCTAATTTTAATATTTCAAGTTCACATTCTTTTAAATTCTCCTTTACACCTGAAATCAATAGACCTACAACTCTTTCTTCTGGTTCTCCCCCAATCTTTTCCAATATCTCTTTTATAGGAGAAGACAGCGTTAGAATAGACATAAATCACCTCCTTTCACTTATAGCTTATTTTACCCCACAACACCTCAAACAATCAAAAACAGGTTAAGAATTGATTAAATATTGAAAAAATTGGGTTTTAAATCTTAATCTCATAATAAAAAAGTTGTTTCTAATGGGGTAATAAATATCTATTATTGTATCCTCAAATTTCTTGGTGGTGAAGGGGGTTGATTAACGCTACCATCACAAAGGTTAATACCCCTTGGTTGGAAGATCTATAATTACCACTTCCCGGTGTAACAGTTATCTTTTGACTGCCTTTCATCTCCTTTTTGTACTCTTATAAAAGTCCAAAATTTTTGCTTTCTACTTCCTTTAAGACATTTATCAAAGACGGAGCTTTTGAGTTGTATACCATGTTATCTACATGTTTATGGTGGGGAAAAGATGCAATTGATTTGTGATGCGGAGCATTGTCATATCGAAAGATTTCTTTATCTCTGGAATCCATGTATTGATATCTATATTTTTCTCGATTCACTATTTTATCAATTAGTCGTAAAAATTCAAAAGCTGAGAGTTTTGAGCCATCCTGAAACAATATAAAAACTTCTATGTGGCCGGTTGTAGAACTGGTTATTGTGTGTTGAATTTTATGACTGATTACTATAGAAGAACATGCTATCTCGGCTTCGAGTTCAGCAGCATAGACGTTAATCAACAAGAACCTCTTCGAGAGCACTTTTTGTAGACTTCCATTCAATTAATCCTTGTGCTACCGCATACCACTTGAAGAAATCCCATTCATCGCCAGCTAACCCACTATCGAACTTCTGGAGAAACTCTTCTGTTGTCCAGTGGTACTTTTCTTCAAACTCTTTACACATTACCTCTAAATGCTTAATTGCAAGAAAGCATATTCCCCTCTCTCTCTCAAGAGATCGAATTACTTCTGGTTTCATTATCATCTCAAGCTCCTTATTATTGCCTTACTTAAGAATCGTCTTTGATATCGCATATTTACCATTTAATTATAATATATCACAGAGACTCAAAGATCACAAAGTTTATAAAAAATATTCGGCCTATTGTCTCATCCAGAGGGCTATTGTATTTTCCATTAATCCGGGCTAATACAAAATTAATATATTTCTCCTGAGAAGACAACAATTCGCTACCAAAATAGCCCAGTATAAAATCAACTCTCAACCAGTCAGGCTTCTTTTTCTTGCCAGTATAATACTGATAACTGGACCAAATATATTTTTCAGGCATATTAACAATACCTCCTCTGACAGGATTTAGATGAATATACCGTGAAAGTTCCCCCGCATAAGCATCAGCGTCTACCAGAATTGCTTTATATCTCCCCTGAAACAGATGTCCCGCTCTCTTATGCTTAATATTAAAGTAGGTTGTATATGCACCATTTATATGACGCATAATTTGAGGAAGGTTCCCTTTTGGTGTCTCTAATAATAGATGATAGTGATTATCCCATCAAACAGAAAACATGGATCACCGCTCCATAACGCAGATTAGCTGATTTCAAGTACGAAATAAAGCTTCCCCGATCACTTTTATTTTTAAATATCGCTTTTCGCTCATTACCCCTGGACGTTATATGATAATAAGCGCCAGGATAGGGTTCAAGTTATTTCACTTGAACCTTTTATTTTTGAAGTGAATCCATTTTAAGACAGATACGCCTAACTTATTCGATTGTGACACATAATTGTACAATTCAGGCGCTAATATCTTTAATTCTGGACCCTTGCCACAAAATCTTTGGCTTCCAATGTTTGAACTTTTGACTTAAGCTCCTCGATTGTTTTCTGCTGGTCTTTTACAACACT
>CAYMUX010000005.1:0-57561 GCA_964393845.1 uncultured Nitrospiraceae bacterium | reverse complement strand
GCTCAGTGGTAGAGCCCCACGTTGCCAACGTGGTTGTCGCGGGTTCAAGTCCCGTCTCCCGCTCCATTTTAGAGTTTGGAGTTCAGAGTTGCGAGTTTAGAGACGAGGAAACCTGATATTTTAAATAAGTTAACTCAGAACTCTTAACTCAAAACTCCGAACTTAACCGGCGACGTACCCAAGTGGCTAAGGGGGAGGTCTGCAAAACCTTTATTCAGCGGTTCGAATCCGCTCGTCGCCTCCATTCTTCACAAGTTAAAATCATGTATTACATATACATGATTGAAATGCATTATCACACCTTGAACTGCTTCAGGTTTTCATTTATCTTCATAATAAGATATTCAACATCTTTGTTATCCAACCCCTTTGTATCGGAAATGCGAGACTCGAGATCATTCGCCAGTTTTTGAGTTGTTTCAATTCTCTGTCTGAAATTTTCCAGGCAGACATTCACTGTCTCTGCCAGATCACTCAGCTCATCTCCTTTCCGTAATATAATTCTTGCGGTGAGATCCCCTCCCGCCACCTTCTCCTTTAGGTCACTTTCAATCCTGAACAAGGGGCCGGCAATCTTAATGGGGAGGAAAACAGTAATTGCAATAGAAGCTAAAAGGGCTAATACTAAAGACGAGAGCACAGCAGGCCGGAGAAGGTCCAGGAAATTATCTGCATGAATATGAAATTGGCGGTAACTTGAGTTTATTTCCCTGTTACTGTAAAAGTAAAATATTGCCGCCATAAGTCCAACACCGATTAAGATAATGCCGAGGATTTTGATAAACAGTCTTATCTGCATTTGCTTTTTAATTGAAAAGTTGAGAGCTTTTCTTCTATTTTTGCCGTCCATTTAGTTCCTCCTTGTAAATCGATTCCATTTAATATGATTATAGTTATATACCATATTTTTGCAAATGGCATCTCATACATAAATCTTGTTTGAAATCAAATCTATTATAGTGCACTCTCTCCCCGCCATGAGGTTCGTGGCAAGTAACACAGGTTATTATTCCCTCTTCGATTGTTGGAAGCCCGTCCGGTGTTTTAGTTTTCGGGCTCACAGCTTTAATGCCGACGGGGTGAGATGAATCATGGGGATGGCATTTATAACATACATCTATTCTTAAATATCTTGCCGCTGATAATCCTGGACCATGATTTCCATCCTTTTTTTTGATTTCTTTAATATTGATCGAAATTCCGGATAGTTTGTTTGCGGACACTTTCAAATATAAGCCTTTGCTTTCCGGCCTCCTGAACACTTGCATGTGTTCAACAATAGGGAGGACTGCATCATCACCTTTTAATTCAGCCGGACGAGTAAATTCTCCGGACGTATCTAAAGTATACTCTTCAGATCTTAAGGTGTTGCCATATATATCCCTGGAAACAGTCCTGAAATAGTATGTGCTCTTATGTTTTAACCCATTCAATATTATCTTATGGTTCCTGGTATACAGGTCATTGATTTTGAATGTGCCCGGCCGTTCACCTCTTAATCCGTATTCTATCTCTGAAGTGGCAAAAACATCGGTATCCCAGGAAATAGCGGCCCTTACAAAACCACCCTTTTGTATCTCATCTACCATAACTCTGAAGAGTTTCTTCAGTTCTAACGAAGACCGCTGTCTGTCAGGTTCCCAAATATTTTTTGTAACAATATCTATCCGGTCAGGGGTGCAGCTCCTGCCATCGCTGTCTGTCAGCACTACTTCAGCCTGATAGTCCTGATCTTTAGACAGCTGATCAAAATAAATCAGCCATTCCCTTTGTAAAGTCGGCAAGTTCCGTAGAGCTATTATATTATCCTTTGTTTCAGGATTGATATGACAGAGAGGGCACTTATCTGTTACAACACTGTGCCGATATCTGTAAGAAGCAGCTTTTATATAAACATCTTCATGGCAGCTCAGGCATGAAGATGTTTTGACTTCTTCCCCTGAAGTGACAGTGTTAAACAATAAGGTGATAATTAATACGATCGGAGAGTCAATAAGTAATAAACGATACATGACAGAATTCCTTTACCATATAAATAGAATTATAAGTTTTGCTAAGTATAATGTGCTGCCTGCAATAATTAAGAAGCTGTTTATTTAAGACAAAGTTTTTATTGGCAAGCATCATTTTTTAAAGTAATAATTAAATGAATCTAACTTCGTTCTATTTCTTTCCTCGGTAAAACTCAGTAAATTCTTTAGTGAAATTAGTGAATTTTTGCAGGAAGATAATTTATTTTTAATATAATAATGTCAACTGGTTTCCAAGAGTTGTTTTTCAAAGGACTTTACTTTTCAAATTGATTTTGATAATTTACAAGCTAATGCGGCAGGGAACTTTTAATTTTACTGAGGAGGGTTCATCTGTGGAAAAAATACAGATGCTTGAAGAGAAAATAACGAAAGTTATTGACAGGATTAAATCTTTGACTGATGAAAATTCAGCATTAAATGGGAAAATTACCAATCTGCAAGAAGAGCTGGATAAGAAAGATAAAGAATTAAAGGCAGTTAAAGAGGAATTGCAGAATATCGATATCTTAAAGACCGATATTGACAAGCTTAACAGTGAGCGTGAGACAGTTAAGTCTCAGATAGAGAATTTGATCAAAGAACTTGAATCTGTAGAACTCTGAGAAAGTATTTCTCATGATTTACAGATATTAATTGATAGGGATGTAAATGCGTTCAATTGAAGTACAGATACTGGGACAGAGTTATGCTATAAAAACTGATGAAGAAGATGTTTATATAAAATCCCTGGCCCGGTATGTTGACGAGAAACTAAAAGAGATATACAGCGTTGCTCCAAATATAAGTCAGACAAAGGCAACAGTTATGGCGGCTTTCGGCATTGCTGATGAGCTGTTCAAACTAAGGATGGAACAGGAATATCTGGACAAAATGATTGAGGAAAAGACAAAGATCTTATCGGGGCTGCTTGAATAGAGATTTATTTGGTTGCGAGTTATGCGCTTCGTGTTGAGGGTTTTTCGATCCATCTGTTAACTCCTGACCTTAAATGAGTAATTAGTAACATTTCCCATTTCCCATTAATATTATAGAAAGGTAAAAAGTGGACGACACTAACGAACTGATTCAGGAAAGGATTAAAAAGCTTAACAGGCTCAGAGACTCGGGGGTCGAGCCGTATGGGGCCCCATTTGCCGTAAAGGACAGGGCAGCAGACATTATTGCCCGCTTTGGAGAGTTAAGCAAGGAAGAACTTGAGGAGAGAAGTGAGAAATGCACGATTGCAGGTCGAATTATCTCCATCCGCAATTTTGGTAAAACAGCTTTTGCGCATATTCAAGATGTATCTGGAAAGACTCAGGTTTATTTCAGCAAAGATATTATTAATAGTAATATAGATGTTTTTAAAAACCTTGATATCGGAGACATAATCGGAGTTAAAGGGCAGCTGTTCAGGACAAAGACCGGTGAGTTGACTGTTCAGATAAACGAGTTTACTCTGTTATCTAAATCTCTGAGACCGCTGCCTGAAAAATGGCATGGATTAAAAGATATCGAAACCCGCTGCAGGCAACGCTACGTTGACCTGATTGTCAACCCGCATGTAAAAGATCTTTTTACAAAGCGAAGTAAACTTATACAGGCGATGAGGAGATTCTTTGACGAAAGGGGTTTTCTGGAAGTGGAAACACCGATGATGCATCAAATTCCCGGAGGTGCGACCGCGCGTCCCTTTAAAACACATCATAACGCGCTGGGTATTGATCTCTACCTGAGAATTGCGCCTGAACTTTATTTAAAGAAACTCCTTGTCGGAGGTTATGAGAAGGTCTATGAGATCAACAAGAATTTCAGGAATGAAGGAATATCGTCAAAACACAACCCCGAATTTACAATGCTTGAGTTCTATATTGCCTACAAGGATTATAAATATCTAATGGATTTTACCGAGGAGCTTATTCCATATCTTTGCAAGGAGATAAACGGGAATCTCCGGGTACCTTTTGGCGAGAGTTCTGAAGCTGATGACGGAGATATAATTAATTTTACACCTCCCTGGCAGCGTCTTAGTATGGTTGAAGCTATGGAGCAGCAGGGAGTTGACCCTGATGTTTTTCAAAGTGAGGAAAAGGCCAGGAAGTTTGCTGTCAGGAAAAATATTGATATTGATAAAAAAGCTTCCCACGGGAAGGTGCTGGATGAAATATTTTCAAAAAAGGTTGAGCCCAAACTTATCCAGCCGACCTTTATTACGGATTATCCAGTGGAGCTTTCTCCGCTTGCCAAGAGAAAAAAGGATACGCCTGATTTTGTGGAGAGATTTGAGTTGTTTATAGGCGGCAGGGAAATTGCCAATGCATTTTCAGAACTTAATGACCCTGTTGAGCAGAGGGAAAGATTCAAGGGACAGGTAGAGGCCCGAAATCAGGGAGATGAAGAGGCGAACTTTATGGACGAAGACTTTGTGAGGGCGCTTGAATACGGTATGCCGCCGGCTGCTGGAGAAGGCATAGGTGTTGACAGGTTGTTTATGCTTTTTACTAATACTCATTCTATAAGGGATGTGATTTTGTTTCCGCATTTAAGACCGGAACAAATTAAATAGTTGTCAGTTGTTTGTTGTCAGTCTAAAAATTAAAAACAGACAACTAAAAACTTTAAATTATGAACTTACCTTACTATCTCTTCATAGCGCTGCGGTACTTCAAATCAAAAAAGAAACACAGTGGTATATCAATTAACACAGTGATTTCAATTGCGGGAGTTGCCCTCGGTGTTATGACACTTATTACAGTGCTGTCAGTAATGACTGGTTTTCATGAAGACCTTCAGGCAAAAATCCTGGGAGTCAATTCCCATATCGTTGTGCTGAGTTATGAAGGCAGAATGAGGGACCATGATGCGATCAGGGGAAAAATTAATAAAGTTGACGGCGTTATCGGGTCTGCCCCATTTGTCTATGGTCAGGTCATGCTCAGGTCCGGCAGCAGGGTGCAGGGTATTATAGTAAGGGGTGTTGATCCGGTCATTGGGGCGGCAACAACTGATATCCTTCACAACCTCAAGATGGGGAGCGTTGATGACTTAAAGGGCGATCAGGAGATACCGGGAATAATTATCGGCAGAGAGCTGATGAGAAACCTCGGCTTATTTGTCGGGGACGTAATTGAAATGATATCACCGATTGGTGAGATGGGCCCTCTTGGTATGATCCCTAAGATGAAGAAATTTAAGGTAACCGGCTATTTTGAGGCAGGTATGTATGAGTATGATGCAAATCTTGCCTTTGTAAACCTCAGGGATGCCCGGCAATTTTTAAAGTATGATGACTCTGTAACCGGGATTGAAGTAAAAATAGTTGATCTTTATAATGCCGGAGAAATGGCGGGGGAAATAGAGCATTTACTTGATCCGCCTTACTACACGAGGGACTGGATGCAGATGAACAGGAACCTCTTTTCCGCACTTAAGCTGGAAAAGATAGTAATGTTTATTATTCTTACCCTGATAATCATTGTGGCGTCCTTTAATATCATAAGCAATCTCATCATGATTGTAATTGAAAAGGGCAGAGAAATCGCAATCATGAAGACAATGGGCGCAACGAATAGGGGAATCATGACGATCTTTATGGTTCACGGTCTTATTATCGGCATTACAGGCACGGTAATTGGAGTAATAGGCGGATACGGGCTTTGTCAGCTTTTAAAGACATACAAGTTCATAAACCTCCCTGCCGATGTGTACTACCTTAGTTATCTTCCTGTAAAAATGAGCCTGTTTGATTATACAGTTGTCCCGGCGGCAGCTATTCTCATTACTTTTATTGCCACTCTATATCCGTCCTGGCAGGCAGCAAAGCTGGATCCGGTGGAGCCGTTGAGATATGAATAAAGAGAAATCAAAAATGAGAAATTAAAGACCAAAAATGCGGGAATAAAGAAGTGTTTAAATTAATATTCAGGACTATAGTTGTAACTGTTTTTTTGATTTTTCTAGTGGTTGGTGTAGCTATGTGGAAGGGCGGTGAGCCTTTTAGATATTTTGGAGAAGGTGTCATAGTTGTAGGAAAATCAATCATGAAGTTTGGGGATTCTGTAGACGAATTCATATCGGGGGGTAAGAAATTGCGCAAAAACTACGACAAGATTAAAGACATTATTAGTAGTCAAGATGAGGAAGGAAAGAGCCGGGAAGATAAATAGATGGAGCCATTAATAAGTGTAAAGAATCTCAATAAAACTTATTCAATCCCCGGGAGGGATCTTCATATATTAAAAGATTTATCTTTTGACATTCAAAAAGGAGAAATGACTTCGTTAATGGGGCCTTCCGGAGTAGGCAAGAGCACATTGCTGCATATCCTCGGCACATTGGACAAGCCCACATCAGGGAATGTCTTATATGAAGGCAGTGATGTGTTTAAACTTAAAAATGATGCGCTGGCTGATTTCAGGAGTAAATCAATCGGCTTTGTTTTTCAGTTTCATCATCTCCTGCCGGAATTCAATACTATTGAAAATACTGTGATGCCGGCGCTGATAGCAGGCATCAGCTTTAAAGAAGCCAGTAAGAAAGCTGAACAATCTCTGGCAGATGTCGGGCTTTCCGAAAGGCTGTTTCATAAGCCCGGCGAACTTTCGGGCGGCGAACAGCAGAGGGTTGCCGTAGCTCGTGCCCTAATGCTTGATCCCAAAGTTGTATTGGCTGATGAGCCTACTGGAAATCTTGATACTCAGACAGGCGATGATCTGTTCGGTCTTATGATGGAACTGAACAGTAAAGGAATTACATTCATTATAGTTACCCATAACGAAACGCTGGCAGCACAATGCGGAAGAATTATCAGGATGAAGGACGGAATGATTGTTCCCTGAACCACATCCTGTCTGTTACTTATGAAGCAACTCTCAGACGATACCTTTGAGCTGTTCCTCTGGAAATTATAATTTGAAACATATGGATGAAGATAAACGTCAATGCCCCCAATTCGACAATCAAAAAGAACTCGCCCTGGAACTAAAGGAAGCATTTAACGCCGTGTCTCCTTTTATAGAGAAGCATACATCAATAGTCTGCCCTGAATGTGAGAAGGTGTGCTGTATTGATAAGCATGGTCGTTACGATAAAAATGACCTTATATTTCTGAGGTACCTTGGCGTAGAAGTAAATAAAAATCCGCCTGACAGGGAAGAAACAGGCCCATGCAGATATATGAATGAAAAAGGATGTTTACTTGAAAGATGGGAGCGGCCTTTCCGCTGCACTTATTTTTTTTGTGATCGTTTACTGAAAAGCCTGGAAAATGATAACGCAAAGCTGTACAGGGCATTTGTGGGATACTTGCAACATCTGATATTTATCAGGCAGAAATTATTAGATCTCTAATCTCGCGCCCCTTTGCTGAAGGGGGGAATATGCTCCATAACTGAGGGCAACTCTCACATTTTTTTCTTGACAATCTATTTTGATTATGATTCAATTGATTCAATTGAATTAATCTTCAGGAGATAATTTAAAGGGGGCTAACTTGGCCTATTACAGAGGTTTATCCGGAATATTTGGTCAGACATCTGATCAGTTCGAAGATATATTTGCAGAATTCGATTTTGCGTGTTTTAGTAACGAATGTGATTTCTTCTGCCCCGATTGCAGAAATATGCTGAAATGCGCGGCTTATCAGGAATTCAGGGACGAGTGGGAGTTATTCTACACTTAGAACACATGTATATCCTCCAATCAGACCGGCAAGGGCGATTTCACTATAAACAATAATTAATTGAGAATCTTTTAAAGAACATGCCTACCTACGACTTTTACAAACTACTCAAAGAAGAACTCAAGAATGGCTCCAGTGATCTTGTTACGAGACAGTCGGGGCAGGTGATACGGAAGCGGATTGAGCGGGACATAGAAAAGGAAGAGGATAGAGCAGTTGTTGCCCTTGATTTTTCGAACATAGGAATTATTGATTATTCCTGTGCTGATGAGATTGTGGCCAAGCTTATATCCCGTCTTTTAAGTGGAGAGTATGGCGATAAATACATCCTTTTGACAGGGCTTAATGATTATCAAAAAGAAAACATTGAAGTGGCGCTTGAGAGAAAGGATTTGGCTGTAATGGCTGAGACCAGAGGCGGGGAAAGGGTTCTTCTCGGGAATCTGAATAATTATTTAAAAGAAACGCTGTCTTTCATTGAGCAGAAGAAAAGAATTACCGCCAAAGACTTTTCTGATGTCATGAAGCTTGAGGCAAACACAAGCGGCACACGGTTATTGAATCTTCACAAGAAAAGGCTTGTGAAAAGGATAGATGAAATACGGGATGGCGGAAGGGTGTGGGTGTATGAGAGGTTGTAAGACACTAGAAAAATATTTATCCCGTTAGAAATAAATCCCTAACAGGGTTTACAAGCTGAAATGCTTGAAGTATTATCATAAGATTATTCAGAATTTTAAAGGAGGGTATATATGTATTTATATCTTGTGCAGCATGCAGCGTCTATGAGTAAAGAAGAAGACGCATCTCGCAGCCTGTCTGAAAAGGGGATCGAGGATATCAGGAAGATTTCAGGATTTGTCCAGGGAATGCATATTGAGGTAACTCATATACTTCATAGCGGGAAAATGCGAGCGCTTCAAACAGCCCAGATACTGGAAGAAAATATCACAGCTGATATGGGTGTCCTGGAAACTGATGGTCTGCTGCCGATGGATGAGCCTGAGATATGGCACAAACGCATTAACGAAATGAGTAAAAATACCATGCTGGTAGGGCATCTTCCCCATTTGTCCAAATTGTCAGTGCTTCTGCTTTGCAGTAATAATACGAGAGAAATAATAGATTTTGAAATGGGGGGCATCGTTTGTCTGAAGAGATCTGAAGACCTAATTTGGACTGTAGACTGGATAATGAAACCGGGGATGCTTAAGTAATCATGACAACTGAGATTAGTTTGCTTGTTTTAGGTCTTGTATTAGGCGGGGTTTTTTCCTGCCTTATTCTTTACATTATCCTCTCAAGGAAGATTTCACTGTTTGAAGGAAATGCAAGAAGCGCTGAGGCGATAATTAATGAGCTGAGACAGCAGATTGAGCAGAAAAGCCGGGAGCTGAGCCAGACGCAGAATGAATTTCAAAACGAATCACAGATCAGGGCCGCTATGGAGGCCAAGTATCATGAGGCTGAAAAAAACCTCCAGTCCATGGAAAAAGACCTGGCGGACAAATTCAGCACGATTTCTCTGGATGCCCTTTCAAAGAACTCTGCCGAATTTTTGAAACTTGCCGAGGAAAAATTAAAATCCCAGACCGTGGAAGGCGTTAAAGAACTGGCAGCCAAAAAAGAACTTATTGATAAAAGCCTGACGGAAATGGATAAGACGCTTTCCGATGTCAAACAAAAGATTGAAGCCGTGGGCAAAGGAAATATAGAAGTCTCAACCCTTATCAAAAAGCATGAAGATGTAACATTAAGGCTGAACGATACGACAGAGCATCTCAAGCAGGCGCTTGCCAGTTCAAAGAAGAGGGGTGAGTGGGGAGAGCGCATGGCAGAGGACATTATCAATCTGGTGGGAATGGTCGAAGGTATTAATTACATAAAGCAGAAGACACTGGAAGGTTCATCAGGCAGGCCTGACTATACTTTTCTTATGCCGAATCACTTGAAGATAAACATGGATGTGAAATTTCCTTTAGATAATTATATGCTTTATCTCAGCGCCACATCAGACCATGACAGGAAACGCTATAAAGACGAGCTTCTCAGGAACACGAAGACTATGATTAAACAGGTGACTACCCGCGATTACATCAACCCTTCAGACAATACCGTAGACTACGTCCTCATTTTCATTCCTAATGAACAGGTATACAGTTTTATTAATGAGGCTGATATGACAATAATGGATGAGGCATTGAAGCAAAAGGTTGTATTATGTTCTCCTTTTACCCTATATGCAGTTTTGGCAGTTGTAAGGCAGGCAGTAGAGAACTTCAGCCTGGAAAAGACCGCCTCGGAAATACTCAAACTGCTGGGGGAATTCTCCAAGCAGTGGAATGCATACAAGGACAAGTTCAGGATTATGGGGGAAAGGCTGGATGCCGCTAAAAATGAATATGATGCCCTTATAACGACGAGAAGCAATATGCTTGAGAGGCCGCTGAAGAAGATTGATGAATTGAGAAGCCAAAATGCGATCACCCTTGAGTCAAATATAAACCTTGACGAATCAAAAGCTATTGAATGACCTTGAACGGGCGCTCTTATGACTTCTAATTGCAGTTATTTTAGAAAAATAAAAATAATTTAACGGGGATTATTCTGGCAGTTTGCAAACTTTGAAATTAAAAGGAGGACATTATGTCAGAGAAATTGAATCATGAGGAATTTGTAAAAAAGGCCATCGTCAGTCTCAGGAAGGAAGGGTACAAAGGCATACATACTGTTTATTCCGGATTTAATAATGCCTTTAAAAAGTACTTTGACGGTGAAAATCCGATTGATGCTACAAATAAACTGGTACAGGAAGGGAAGATAGTGCTGAGACCCGTCAAGGGCGGGGTGATGCTTTATCTGCCTGAAGATGCGCCTGCTACAAAAGACGCAGCTGGTGAAGCATTGAAAAAAATGGGACTGTAAAATATTTGGCAGGGGCGGGGTGATCCCGCCCTTACAATAGGCGGGGCGGCTCCTCGCCCTGTTAACTTGTAGTTTTGTTCTAATCTTCTATTCTTATTTTTGAAGTTCATCAGAGAATTTTGCAAACAATTCGATTGCAAACAATCCAAAGGAGAATACCATGACCGGCAAAACAAAAAAGCTTAAGCTCACTTCCAACAAAACAAAGGGCAGCTCAACCAAACGCAAGCTCGATGCCTTTCCTGACAAGATCGACCTTCGGGATTGGCCTTACCAGCCTTCCCTTGCGCCTCTGCCCGATGAACTCGTGAATTGTCATCAAGTGCCTGAAATTCTTGACCAGGGGACAGAAGGCGCTTGCACCGGTTTTGCTTTGGCGGGGGTGATAAATTATCTGCTCGCTCAGCGCAGCCTCACGCGCCGGGTCAGCCCGCGCATGCTTTACGAAATGGCGCGATGCTACGACGAATGGCCTGGAGAAAAATATGATGGCTCATCTGCCCGTGGCGCTATTAAGGGATGGACGCGGCACGGTGTTTGTGAGCGTAAGCTCTGGCCTGACTCAAGGCATGGACGCGGACAATTTATCGAGGAGATCAGCAGGGCGGCTATCGGCACGCCCTGCGGCTCTTATTATCGGGTAAAACATAAAGAGGTGCGGGACGTCCATGCGGCGTTGAGCGAGGTAGGCATTATCTATTGTACGTTGATGGTACATTCCGGTTGGGACGAGCCCGGACCTGTTACCGTGACCGCGGGAAGCGGAAAAAACAAACGCACGCTTCCCGTCATCTCCAGAGAAGGGAGGGCGGATTCCGGCCATGCAGTGGCGCTGGTCGGTTACACCGAGCAAGGATTTATTGTCCAGAATTCCTGGGGTCCAAGCTGGGGCGCGAAAGGCTTTGCGCTCCTGCCCTATGAAGATTACATGCTTCACGTGACCGATGTCTGGGTGGCGCAGTTAGGAGTGCCGCTGGCTGTTGACCTGTGGACCAGGGAGGGCGCCACTGATTCGATAAGCGGTCGTTTTCGCGGCCGCAAACAAATCCCCCTCGCTGAAATTCGCCCCTATGTCGTGAACATCGGCAACAATGGGGAGCTCTCACAGACCGGAGATTATTGGACGAGCGAAGAAGACCTTCAGCGCCTGTTTAAAGAAGCGATCCCGAACAAGGCCAAAGAACTTGGCTGGGACAGGAAACGGGTGATGCTGTATTTGCACGGCGGGCTTAACAGCGAAACAGATGTCGCCAAACGCATTATCGCTTTCCGCGATAATTTCCTGGCAAACGGCATTTATCCTCTGCACATTATGTGGGAAACCGGGCCGCTGGAAACTTTGTCCGATGTTATAAGCGATTTTTTCACCAAGGCGGATGAGCGCGCTGGAGGAGGATTTCTTGAAGGCATGAAAAACGCCAGGGACCGGGTGCTTGAATTGACCACCGCGCCTATCGGCGGCCCGATGTGGTCCGAAATGAAAGAGAATGCCTGTCGCGTATCGGACCACCGCCGCGGCCTCGGCGGAATGCAGCTTATCCGGCAACATGCGCAAGCCGCACTAAAAGCAGCTTCCCCGGGCGAGTTGAGCAAATGGGAGCTGCATGTGGTAGCGCACAGCGCAGGCAGCATCTTTACCACTCATGCCGTAGAGCATCTGTGCAGCCTTGGGGTTCCCTTCAAGACACTGCAATTTCTTGCGCCCGCAGTTCGCAGTGATGAATTTAATAAGTTCATGAGCACTGCAATTCAATCCGGGCAATGTCCAAAGCCGACGCTGTATATTCTGAGTGAACAGCAGGAGGAGGACGATACAGTTGGTCCCTACGGCAGGTCTTTGCTGTGGCTCGTGTCAAGGGCCTTTGAAGATAAACGTGACACCCCCATTTTGGGCATGAAGCATTTCCTGAACGATGATCATGATATCAGAGGATTGCTGGGAGATATTGTTGTATCAGCCTCCAAAGGAACGCCGGGCGCAGAGAGTGCGTCAAGGACACATGGCGGCTTTGATAACGACCCGTTCACGCTCAATTCTATCCTGTATCGTATTCTCGACCAGAAGCCGGTCAAGGAATTCGATCAGCGGGATTTAGATTACTAGATCAATTGCAGGATATGACCCGAATACGGGAAACAATACTGTAGAATATGTTATAAAATGGATGCACGGGATGCAGTAAGTTAAAGATATAAATAATGGAAGTAATTATATGACCATACGTGAACAGACTGAGGAAATTGAGAGAAAGATTCTGCATCCAAAGGCATGTCTCAGCTCAAACAGCAAAGGCAGACAGAGAAAAGAGAAAGAAGGCGAGATACGCACCTGCTTTCAAAGAGACCGGGATAGGATAATCCATTCAAAGGCATTCAGGCGGTTAAAGCACAAGACCCAGGTATTCTTAGCTCCAAGAGGAGACCATTATAGAACACGTTTGACCCACACCCTTGAGGTTTCTCAAATCGCCAGGACCATAGCCCGTGCCCTGAGACTTAATGAAGACCTCACAGAGGCAATTGCCCTGGGGCATGATCTAGGCCATACACCTTTTGGTCATGCAGGAGAAAATATATTACGTGAAATATATCCCGGAGGATTTGAGCATTATAAACAAAGTCTCAGAGTTGTCGATATACTCGAAAGGAACGGCCGCGGACTTAATCTGACGTACGAAGTGAGAGACGGTATCCTGAAGCATTCAAAAGGCAAGGGAGATATCTTTTCTCCGCTCGGAAGAAGTGAAACCCTGGAAGGGCAGATAGTCAGGATATCCGATGTTATTGCTTATGTAAATCATGATCTTAATGACACTATCCGCGCCGGCCTTCTTAAACGATCAGGCATCCCGGCAAAATTTTTTGTAATTGGTGAAAGTCAGTCAAAGAGAATTGATTCAATGGTGAAGGATGTAATATATACTTCATCTTCATCTGATATGACAGAGATCAAAATGACTGACGGAATGAAAGAAATCATATATGATTTAAGAGATTTTCTCTATAAGAATGTATATGAGGGTGAAGTCTCAAAAAAAGAGTTTAAGAAGGCCAGGAAGATTCTCCTTGATTTATATAATTATTATATTGAGCATACAGAGGAAGTCTTCAGGGAATTCCCCAAGGAAATGATGAAGGAAAAAGATAGAATGGTATGTGATTTTATAGCTGGTATGACTGACAGGTACGCACTTATGATGTATGAGCAGCATTTCCTGCCTCAACCCTGGCTTGTTTTTTAATCATCGAGAGATGATTTTTCTCACATTTTAAATTGTTTTTTCTTGACAATGACGGTATGTCCTCTTATAATTTAAGAAAAATGATAGGAGGGTAGTTTATGACAAAGGCTGATTTATCAGACAGACTTTATGAAAAGGTAGGACTTCCGAAAAAGGAAGCAATTGCAATAGTTGAAACACTTTTTGATTCAATGAAAAATATCCTCGCGGAAGGGGAATCGATAAAGATAACTGGTTTCGGCACCTTTCTTGTGAGAAAAAAGGGCTCCAGAAAAGGAAGAAATCCAAAGACAGGCACTGAACTGGAAATAGAGCAGAGAAGGGTAGTTACATTTAAACCAAGCCTTCAGTTTAAGTCTCTTGTTGAAAAGGTGTAATTTCTTATGAGGGAGTCGCCTCGAAAGAAAATAAGTACTGATAGACTTTTTTATAAAATAGGTGAAATCAGTAACGTTGTTGATATTGAACCCCATGTTTTGAGATACTGGGAAACGGAGTTTCCCTTTCTTAATCCCCGGAAAAATAAAACAGGGCAACGCATTTATACAAGAAAAGATATGGAAATTGTTCTTCAAATAAAGAATCTTTTGTATAAGGAAAAATATACTATTGCCGGAGTCAGAAAGATATTCGGGAGCAACACGTTAAGGAAAAATTCCGTTTCTATGGAAACGATCCAAGGGGTAAAGAAAAGACTAAGAGAGATACTGGATATATTGAATAGAGATGTATCCGGACAAAAACCGCCGATAATTTCAGATAATAATGGCTCACAATTGCATTTGTGATTGTCTGTTTACTGTCTTCGATTTCTGTTGAGTACTCATAATTATTCATTTAGTGTATAGTACCTTCTAAATAAGACAGCCGACATCTGCATTACTTAAGGAATCGGGGCGTAGCGCAGTCTGGTTAGCGCACTGGTCTGGGGGACCAGGGGTCGGAGGTTCAAATCCTCTCGCCCCGACCATAAATCGGTATATGCATTTTTAATTAGTTACCAATTCTTCTTTAATCCAATTCCGGATGCTTCGCAGAGGAATTTTAGTGTCCGCCAAAACGGGCGAAGATCAGAAAGGATTTAAAATATTATGAGCAACGAACCGAATAAAATTATTTACTCCATGGTCGGAGTGAGCAAGTATTATGACAAGAAGCCGGTATTGAAAGATATCTATCTCTCCTATTTCTATGGAGCAAAGATCGGGGTCATTGGTCTCAACGGGTCAGGAAAAAGCTCCCTTCTCCGTATTCTTGCGGGAGTGGAAAGAGAGTTTAACGGAGAGACAGTCCTCTCGCCCGGACATACCGTGGGTTTCCTTGAGCAGGAGCCGAAACTTGATGATGAAAAGACAGTGCGGGAGATTGTTGAAGAAGGTGTGCAGGAGACTGTAGACGCTCTTCGTGAATATAACCTTATTAATGAAAAATTCGCAGAGCCCATGTCTGACGATGAGATGAGCAAACTTATTGAACGTCAGGGAAAGGTGCAGGAGAAGCTGGAGGCCCTGGATGCGTGGGACTTGGATTCACGTCTGGAAATGGCCATGGACGCACTGCGCTGTCCCCCGGGAGACACGCCGGTAAAGGTAATGTCAGGAGGGGAACGTCGTCGTGTGGCCCTTTGCAGACTTCTGCTGCAGAAGCCGGACATACTGCTACTAGACGAGCCTACTAATCATCTCGATGCGGAGACAGTGGCCTGGCTTGAGCACCACCTCCAAAACTATTCAGGCACAATCATTGCAGTGACCCATGACCGTTATTTCCTCGATAATGTCGCCGGGTGGATTCTGGAACTTGACAGAGGACAGGGGATTCCTTGGAAAGGGAATTATTCCTCTTGGCTGGAACAGAAGAAAAATAGTCTGCAGCAAGAGGAAAAGTCTGAAAGCGAAAGGCAGAAGACCCTGCAGCGCGAGCTTGAGTGGATAAGGATGTCTCCCAAAGGACGCCATGCAAAATCCAAGGCGCGTATAAGTTCTTATGAGGCGCTCCTCAGCCAGGATATCGAAAAAAGGTCCAAAGAACTGGAACTCTATATCCCCCCGGGCCCTCGTCTTGGTAATGTCGTTATTAATGCCGAGAACGTGAGCAAGTCTTATGGCGACAATATTCTTATGGAAGGGATGAACTTCTCACTTCCTCCGGGCGGGATTGTCGGGATTATCGGACCTAATGGAGCGGGAAAGACCACGCTTTTCCGGATGATTACCGGGCAGGACAAGCCTGATTCAGGGAACTTTAAGATAGGAGAGACTGTAAAACTTGCATACGTTGACCAGAGCCGCGATGATCTCGATCCGGACAAGACCATCTGGGAGGTCATCTCTGACGGGCTGGATATTATTCAGCTCGGCAAGAAGGAGATCAACTCACGTGCATATGTGGCGCGCTTTAATTTATCCGGGAGCGATCAGCAGAAAAAGGTTTCCATGCTGTCCGGAGGAGAGAGAAACCGTGTTCATCTGGCCCGCATGCTGAAGGAAGGGTCCAATGTCCTTCTGCTTGATGAACCTACTAATGATCTGGATGTGAATACTATGCGTGCCCTGGAAGAGGCGCTGGAGAATTTTGCAGGCTGTGCTGTAGTCATAAGCCACGACAGGTGGTTTCTCGATCGTATTGCCACGCATATACTCGCCTTTGAGGGTGACAGCAAGGTGATCTGGTTTGAGGGGAACTACTCTGAATACGAGGCTGACAGGAAGGCCCGTCTCGGCGCTGCCGTAGATCAGCCGCATAGAATCAAATACCGGCATTTGACCAGAGGGTAAGTACCTCCAAAAAGAGACAGGTGTTCTCCAGGCAGAGGATAACAATATGCTCTACCCGGTCAAGGTAATTTAAAAATAGTCTTCTGTACTATTGCACTTTTGCGCTTATGCTCTTCTGCAGCAATTTGTTATCTATTGATTCTGAATAAGCAGTTTGGGGCCGTCCTTAAAGAGAATTTCTATTTTATTAAGTTTAATTACAGACAAGACTACGCCGATTCCAAATTTAGAGTGGTCTACAATCTCATCTTTTTTAAAGCTGCCCTGTATGCTGTATTTTTTGGATTTGGAAACATCATCGCCTGATAATCTGGATATATACTCTTCGTAAGTTGCTTCCTTAGCTTTCATTTTTCGAGGAGTCTTTATTGATTTTGTCGAACTTTTATCAGGTTGTCTAGCACGAAAGTTGTGTTGTCCGTTACAAGTATTACATTTAACTTTTTTAGGTAAATTGTCAACTATAGCAACAATCGTATGCGCTAATTCCAATTTACATTTTGTACACCATGCTTCAATTTCTCCACTTACCGTGTAATTGTTAATCATATTTTCGTCCTTTGAAATTTAATATTGTTAGCTAATTAAAAATTAATTTGTGCCTATATTAACCTAATCTTGTTGTAAATTGATACCGTTTGAAATTACGTTCTGAAATCAATTGGTTTTGCCCTTAAAAAATAAAATTACTTCTCTCCTTGATGAAGTGTTAGAGATAATGATATTATAGACCATAATTTTAGAAGTTTTTGCGAGTACACAAGGCTACAAAGACTTTTTGACTTTGCAGCCTTTTTTCTTAAGGCCTTCTGAGATTTAGTTTTTAGATAAGGAGGTAAAAAAATGGAAGGAACTGTTAAGTGGTTTAATGACACTAAAGGTTTTGGCTTTATTTCGTGTGAAGACGGAAGTGAAGCTTTTGTCCACCATACGGCAATCCAGGGCAACGGATTTAAATCTCTCGCCGAGGGTGACAAGGTCAGCTTTGACACTGAAAACGGCCCCAAAGGCCCCAAAGCTATCAATGTTGTCAAACTGTAAATAGCCGCAGAAGGCCCCCTCTGCGGGAGGGGGCCTTTTTTATTTAGGAGGAACATGAATTTAAGGAATAATCCAAAAAGAATAGAAAGGGCACAGCAGAGAATTGACTCAGGCATAGTGTCTGCACATTTCCCTGATGTTGCAAGCATTGTCATCAGCATGATGTACAATCAGAGGGGGATAGCAAAGTCGGTGCCCCGGATCGTTAATTTCTTTCCCAGCAGTTATGCTTTGTTCAGGGTAGACTGTTTGAGTAAGAACTGTTATGACGGCGGGTTTGATCTAACCCAGGTTATCAACACGATGATTAAAAACCGCAGAGAGAAGGAAAAAGGAGAGCTCAGTTGTGAAAGCATCGGTTCTTGCGACGACCAGTCGGAAATCACCTACAAAGTTGCCATACAATACATATAAAGGGCGGTATAAAAATTAATATGAAATTCTCTTGTAGAGTATCCCATATTCTTTCATATAAGCTGTAATGCCGCTCTATTGCATTCAATATATTGCCTTCCGATGATTCAGCTACAGTAATATTTAACCCGGTCTGAAATGACAGAGATTTTTTGTACTATTCATTCCAATTTAATCTGTAAATGAATAAAATAGATTGAAGGGAGAATCGATGTTGGAAAGCAGAAGGAAGTTTAAGAGATTTGATTTGCCGCTTGGAGTAAAATTCAGACCTACTTATGGAGCCAAAGATTATTCCACGGGAGTAGCAATGAATCTATCCTGTGGCGGACTTGGACTGGATGCACATGATTTTAGATTTTTTATATATGAAAACCTGGAGTTGATTATAGAGACTGCCGGAAAGGGAAACTCTGTTTCTCTCTTCGGTGATGTTTTATGGAGAAGACAGGCAGGGAAAAGATGTGTAGCAGGAATTAAATTCAGAATGAAAAATGAAGATCTGCAAAAAGAGGCAATAGAAAAGATATTCTCTTCTTCGGATGTCCCTGTAGAAAATATGTACACTGATGACCTGAATTATATAGTTCATGAGGAAACTAAAAATATTGCGTGGTCTGAACCGGCTGATCCAAACAGGAAGTCCCTGGCAATCCCTAATAAACTTGGTTTTATTAAGCAATATCATAAGAGCGGCACAAGATGTACAGTTACATTCAGACTGATAAGGGAAATGGCAAAGAATATACGGAATGTCACAATTGTCGGTGATTTTAATAACTGGGATGTCTTTAAATCCCCTATGACCCGGCTCGAAAACGGCGACTTTGTCATAACAATGGAATTAGATAGTAAAAGAGAGTACAGATTTAGGTATCTTATTGATGGTCATCGCTGGGAAAGCGATTGGTATGCTGACAGGTTTGTCTCGAATGATTACGGCTTTAAGGACTCGGTAGTAATTGTGTAAAGTTAACAAGGGCGAGGGGACGTCGCCCCTACACTATGGAACTATTATCATGGACATAAATTATATAGCTGTTATCGGCCTTATAGCAGGGACGTGTACAACTGTTTCTTTTTTACCTCAAGTGATGAAAACTATCAAAACAAAAGAAACAAAAGATCTTTCGCTGTCAATGTATGTTGTTCTTGCAGCAGGCATTTTATTATGGACAATTTATGGCATATTAATTGAAGCTTTTCCGGTAATTTTAGCAAATGCAGTTTCTTTTGTCTTTGCAGCGATTATATTAATTCTCAAAATTAAATATGGGTAAAGTAGGGGCGTTGCATGCAACGCCCCTACGTGTGGGCACCCGCGACATACATCCTCTGTAGTGGCATGGCGCGCCATGCCACTACAGAGCTGTTTAGATTTTATTTAATTTAAAGATTATAAACATGAGTTTGATTAATTGATCAATCAACCTTTTAAATAAGCAAGATGCCTTCGGGCAACAACCCATAAAGATTTGATCCCACTCACATTAGTCCATTATTCAAAAATATATCCTTGTAATGTAAAGCGCGCCTGGTATAACATAAAGCCCGATCGCAGTTCACTAATTAGGAGTTGATCAGTGAAAATCCTGGCACATATTTACGAAGCTCATAAAAAAGAATTTCTTTGCAAAATTGACAGCGAAAATATAACTGTTTCAGCTTGTGCAAAAAGGACTGTTTTAAAAAGCAATCAGCTCGTGGCGGGCGACAAAGTTCTCTTAGAAAAAAACGGCGACGATTATCAAATCGTGGACCTTATTGACAGGACAAACGAAATTTTTCGAATGAATATTCGTGAGAGGAAAAAAAGAATAACTGCTGCGAATTGTGATCTTGTGATTATTGCCACTAGTGTTTCAAGACCACCTTACAAGCAAGGTGTTATTGATAGATTTGCCACTAGATCTTTTCAGTGGGATGTGCCGGCGGTCGTTGTTTTCAATAAGATGGATGAATTTCAAAATGACTTTGATATTGATTTTGAGATGCGAAGATTTGAAAATCTCGGAATCGAATGTTTCGAAGTCTCTGCAAATTATCCAGAACACCCATCCGGATTTGGCAGAGGATCTTTTAAGGATATCCAGAAAAAACTTGTTAACACTCAAGCAATAATTCTTGGCCAATCTGGTGTAGGAAAGAGCAAGTTGATCACCTCCCTTAGCGACAGGGAGGTAATATTAGTAAGTAACGAGATCGGAAGGAGCGGCAAAGGGTCCCACACTACGACCTGGTCGGAAATGATTGACTGTGGAATATTCAGGATTATAGATTCTCCCGGCATCCGGTCATTTTCTCTGGATGATATTTCTCCGGAAGAGCTCATCAATTTCTTTCCGGACCTTCTTCCAATATCTCTGACCTGTCAGTTCAATAATTGCCAGCATGAATCGTCGACTAAAGGCTGCGCCTTTTATGGCGGGGGCACTGACCCTCAAACAGCTGATATTGTTGAATCCAGACTTTTGTCTTATAAGAAAATCCTGGAGGAAATCAGCGGAACTCCAGCACGGCAGAAGAAGAGCAACTAAATAAATACTGTCTTCCCTGGCCCCCATTATTCATAGTCTCGCCTATGTACTTATTTACAACAGAAGACAGATTCACGCGATATATATCCATCTGAAGCGCAGACGTAGGGGCGTTGCATGCAACCGCCCCTACCCATGTTTTTTTGCTTGACTATCGCCCCTTTCTCATAGATAATACAGACGTACATCGAACGGGTATGGAGATCAACTCCACAATAATACTTGTGCTGTTTAACGTAGAATTTCATACAAGCCTCCTTTTTTGAAAGTTTTTTGGGATATAACATGATACTGCATTGCAGTATCATGTTGGAGTCCTTTATTAGTATCCATTCACTTACCGATCGCGTACTGCACGGCTTGTTCCATAGGTTTGGTTTAACTGTTTTTTATTATGAGCTCTTTAAGATATAGACCTGACATTGATGGCCTAAGAGCCGTTGCCATTATTCCTGTTTTATTGTTCCACCTGGGTATTAATAGGATCCCCGGGGGGTTCTTGGGGGTTGATGTATTCTTCGTTATTTCAGGCTACCTGATCACTTCCATTATCCTCAAAGATTACAATGCCGGGAAGTTCACCTTTACCAATTTCTGGATGCGCAGAGTGAGGCGTATTTTTCCGGTCCTTTCCGTTATGGTGATTGTCACCCTTATCGCCAGCTACTTTCTTGCCTTCAAGCCAAATTTACAATCATTCGGCATGGTAGGGCTTTCATCGGTCTATTCTATGGCTAATATCACCCTGTGGAAAATGACCGGCGACTATTGGGGGCCAGCTGCTGAAATCTCCCCGTTTCTGCACACTTGGTCGCTATCGATCGAGGAACAGTTTTATCTATTTTACCCGGTCTTGTTGTTTGTAGTACTGAAGTACCTGAGAAAACATATCGTTATTTTCCTGTCATTGACGATTCTGGTCAGTTTCATGCTATTTTTGTATTCAACTCAAAGGCAGACCCAGGCAAGCTTTTATTTTCTGCCCATGCGAAGTTGGGAATTGGCTTGCGGCTGCCTGTTGGCTGTATTGCATTTCAAGCAATTATTAAAGCTTTCAGGCTGGTTAAGATTGTTTGTCCCCGCATTGGGCATGGGCCTGATTGTCTTCTCTTATGTGACGATTTCCGGCGAAGACGGTTTATCAGCCTTCTAGGCACTGCCGGTCGTGGGCTCCATGTTAATAATAATGGGGCAATCTGGCAGCCCCGGCGTAACAAGCATGCTCTCGACAGCTTTACCGGCATTCATTGGCAAAATATCCTACTCTCTTTACATGTGGCACTGGCCGATAGTCGTGTTGGGAAGAAATTTCTGTTACCGTAATGGACTAGAACCCTCAGCGCCTGTGTTTCTGCTGGTAATGTTCGGGGCAGCGGTCATTTCCTACTATTGTCTTGAAAGGACAACTCGCGGCATGAAGCGAATTATTCCTCTTGCGGTCGTGCTGCTTATTGTTGCTACTGCCTTGTCGGCGTTTTTTGCCTTTGGCAATTATAAAATACAGTATGACACGTCGGATTACCAGGTTGTCGAGTTCTATGCCCAAATGTATGACATTTCTCCCACTCCGCTGCCTATGGACCGTGAACTGCAGCTTAAGCGGACCGGCATACACGCACCGGACAGGGAGCCATGGGCAAAGGATGTTTATGCGAGCGGAGGAATCATCAGGAGATACGGGAAGGCAGACCCGGATATCATCCTGCTGGGAGATTCCCACGGCCTTATGTGGGCAAAAGTTATCGATGAAATTTGTGAAGATTTGAAGGTATCGGTTGCTTTCAACGGCATGATAGCCACAAATCCGTTCTTCTCAATACCGCTTAATGAGCAGCCTATGCACACCGATAGTTTTACCAGCAAACAGAAATACCTTTTTGATAAAGCCATATTTGAAAAGATTCACGAATGGAAGCCATCCTTGGTCATTATCGTTACCCGTTGGGGTTTAACTCCGATGTGGCAGGTGCACGATCTGATCAAGTATATTGGTGAGCAAGGCGGCGAGGTGCTCTTGATCGAACAACCGCCCGAGTTGTATATTGGCAATAATAACACCAGCCAGTATTTTGCGTTTCTTGGCATGAAACCTGATGATGGAAAGAAACAGTATTTACGCATAGGAAATGTAGATAAATACGAACAAGGCCGCAAGTTGGTGCGCGAAATCGCCAAAAGCTATCCGCATTGCCATTTGTTTGAGCTAACGTCCGACTATTTGAGTAATGATGGCAAGGCGCTGGTAATGGAAGGCTCCAGGATACTTTATTATGATGATGATCATCTTAGCCATCAAGGTGCCACGAAAGTGAAAGCCCGGCTGAAGGATGCCATAGCCGCATTCATTCATTAAAGCGATGGTGTCTAATACTAAAATAACCCATTGCGCAACGACACAGCATGGAATCAACGTATAACAAATATCCTTAAATGTATAATGTAGGTTTGACCCCGGTTCAGAAAAGCCGTTACGGCAGCACGCAAGGCAGTATTATAGAATCTGGAGTAGGGCTCTTGCAAGCCGAGTACCTGAGATACGGAATGATAATATCATTCTTATTCCCCCCCGTCCCATCATACGTGATAGACACCACCGGAGTCCCTGTCTTCTTCTCAATCTCCTTTGACATCGCCTCCGTAATCAGCGACGGACAGCAGAACGCCGGGCTTGTCTGGACAAAGAGCGCAACATCGGGATAGTGCTTTTTTATATAATAAATCTTCAATATATTGTCCATCGATTCCCCGGTATTTTCTACCCTGATATTATATTCCGACAGGATCTTTTCCGGAGATTCATCATATTCCAGATCAGGTTCCTTCAGGACCCGTTCAAAATATTTATAATATGCCTTCTCCAGCATGGTTGCCGTGGCAAAGAATGTTTTAGTAGACAGGACGTTTAAGTATCGTCCCTCAATAAACCACTTTCTGAAATATTGCCCGGATATCATCTTGAGAAAAGAGCTGAAGGGAGTCGTAATGACCTCGCCGCCATTGTCTTCAATAAAATGTACCAGGTCTTGATTCATCACTTCATTGTCCCGCACATACAAATCACCAAAGATTGCTATCTTCGGTCTTTGTTCGTAATTTCTTTCGATGCCCTCAAAATACGATACCACCTCGGCAACAGCAGATTCCTTTGGCCGGTTTCCCAGACAGGAATCCGCCAGGATATCAATGCTCTTTTTGATTATCCTGTCTGTTGCTCCCTTTTCCTTTTCATAAGGCCGTATCCTGCATCCCATCTTTCTGACAAGCCCCCCGAACATATAAGCAAGATATGAGTTTAAAGGGAGTTTTATTGATAAATCCACAAATGACATACTGCCTGTATATACCTCTGCTTCCGACATGCCGTGCCCATGAGAATGGAATATGTTTTTTATGTGATGAGGGAACATCCTGAGATTACAGGCCAGGGTTGTGTACATTATCCATAGTACGGTATTCGCAGGATCAAGATCATGCTTTTCCACATAGTCAATAAATTCCTGGGCAATTATATTAAGCGGAATACACTGGCCGCTGTTAAGCCGCAGACTTTTCTGAATACTTGTGTCCGTTTCTTCCAGAAGCCTTGCATCGATGCCTTCACTCTTTAGATTGGCAATAATCAGCGGCAGGCTGATGTTGTCCCAGTTGGGGATAAGAAGTGTTTTATCAATAAAAGACTTTTTTCTGGCCGGAATAAGCGACGGCGCATATATAACAGCCGCCTTTACCCTGTCTGAAGCATGAGCTGAATGGTGATTTCTAAAGGACCGGACCGCTGCCTCGATCCTGGTCTCATAACCCACACTTGAAGAATGTTCATCCAGCTGCAGGATAAGATAGGGCTTCTCATGAGATTCCATCAGCTTTTTAAAATACTCTACAGCAAAAGAATCAGGTGAACAGTTGAAAGAGGTCACAAATACTGGGTATGCCCTGTCGGATTTAGCAACTACCTCGGCAGCTCTCAAAATATCCGAGGCATAATACCAGGGCAGCTCATTGCAAAGCGGCTCGATTGACGCAACATCTTCCCGGGTATAAGACAGCATGTCTTGATAAAACGCTTTAATGCCCTGTGAGGCAAATATTCCGGGAATTCCGCTGTTCATGGAGGCTGGGAGTATTGAATAAGGCCTGCCGATAAACACAACGTGTATATCATCGGCGCTGACAGACTCTCTTCTGTACATTTCTTTCAACCTGGACGAACATACTTCCTTGAATTCAAGCGCCCTGTCATATGCCCTGGAAACATCGAAGTAATTGATATCATGGTTTATGACCGGCTTCAGGACATTATAGAGCTGGGCCTTTGTATAGATGGGATTGTATAAATAATTGACCAGGGGCATAAGAAACCTGTTCGTGTTGTCATGGGGGCCCATATTAGAAACGAGCGCAGATGAAAATTGTGTATAGTAACAGTACTGGCGTCTTACCTTCTTTTCATCCTGCTTCTTTTCAAGATAAAAGGGCATGAATACATAATCCGCCCTGTCCAGAAGGTATTTTACATGGCCGTGCAGGGCGGTCATCGGCGCGCAGAATTCAGCGCCTGCCATACGCTTCCCCTCTTTTACAGCTTCGGTATAAGGCCCGCTGGTCATGGTCTTCACAGACAGCTGATCAAAGAAATATTTCCACATGGGTAAATCTTCATACAGGTGAAGCGCTGACGGAATCCCGATAGTTACATATTCCCTGACCGGATCAAAGGAAAGGACCTTTTTCCTCTCTTTAAGCAGGTCAAAACCAGAGAGATTATTGCTTATGTATTTTTTCGTATCATAATCCCTGCCGCACAGGAACCCATAAGCGACACTTTCTTCATCAACATCGGCAATGGTTATCTTGCAGTGATTGGTGCAGAGTTCGCATACTTCAGACTTAACCGGGATGTCGTTTTTGTAAAGCTGTATCCCTTTGAACCTGCTTTCTCCTGCTTCCTGTTCAATCAGCATCAGTGCAACGCCGAGCGCCCCTGTCAGATGACAGTACCTGGATACGTGTATTGGTTTATTCAGTCTCTGTTCAAAAGCGGCAACAAGGGCCTTGTTCTTTGCCGTCGCCCCCTGAAAGCATATGGTATTTCCTATACTGCTTTCGATTGCGACCTTTGTCAGATAGTTTTCCCTTATGGAGTGAAGCACGGATGCAAGGACTTCATCCACTGAATATCCCTCGCTTAAATAATGATTGATGTCCCTTTCCATAAACACCGTGCATCGGTCACTTGCGATCGGCGCTTTTTTGCCTTCGGCCCTTGAGGAATAATCAGACAGAGGGCACCTTAATTTCAGCGCCTGCTCTTCGATAAAACTCCCGGTCCCGGCAGCGCATACATTGTTCATTGCCGAGAAGGTAACCAGGCCCTTTCTCAGAGTTGTGAATTTCGAGTCCTGTCCGCCAATTTCAATAATGGTGTCCACTTCAGGGTTAAGTTCATACGCTGCGAGGGCATGTGCAGTGATCTCGTCGACTATGATGTCTGCCCCGATTATCTTGCCCAAAAATTTCCTTCCCGCGCCGGTGGTCCCGGCCCCGATAATCCTGAAATCAATATCATTGTTATCAATCAAATCGTTAATGGATGCAAATAATTTCCGGACCGCATGAACAGGCCGACCAGCGGTCCTTGTATAAAACCCCGCAAGGACTTTTCTCTCCCTGTCCATCAGTACCGCCTTTGTGCTTGTAGAGCCGATATCAATTCCCATGTAAACTTCATATTTATTTGAAGGCATAATTTTATCGTAAATATCAACTTCCACCGGGTACATGTCCTCAGGACCAAATGCGGTATATTCATATTTTCTGTCACTGCTGAAGTCAGGATAGTCAGAGAGTTTCAGCGTGAGCGGCTCATAGTAATGCTTCTTTTCCAGAGGCATATGAATAATGATATCATCTACGGAATTTATATCTGTCGTATTCAGCTTGTTTAATTCGTCCAGAAGGTTTAGTCCCGCTCCAATAGCGCCGTAGAGATAGGACATTTCATCTGCAATAATATTTAAGCCGATAATTGACTGTATATGCCTGGCAACAGCCCTGTTTCTTGATACCCAGCCGGTGAATACAATAGGAGGATTTGATTGTTCGCCTTTCATCAGCGTATCCACTATATTTTTTGCCAGTCCGTAACACAGGCCGTCGCAAATCTCTTCTAAGGAGTAACCTTCCTGCTGAGCATGGGCAAGGTCTGTCTTTGCGAATACCGCGCACCTTGTGGCGATCTTCGGTATGATGCCTTTATTGTTGAACGCGATCCCGCTCAGCTCCTCTATCCCGCTTAAGTTCAGCCTCCTTGCCTGCTGGTCCAGAAAGCTGCCTGTGCCTGCTGCGCATGAACTGTTTGATTTGAAATTCCGGTAATTGCCGTTCTCATCAAAGGTTATTAAACCGAACCTTTCACCCCCGACTATTAAAATGGCCCCGATCTTCTCATGAAAATGCCGGGCGGCTGTGATGATGGAGATGCGGTTATCATACTGACTGCTTACTTTTATAACCGACGGGGTTGAAGATGTTGAGGCAATCCCGCAAATGCCGGACAGATCAAAAACATTCAGGATCTTTTTGACAGTTTCAACGATATTGCCGTGATGGAATTCATAGGCGGTTTTGATGATTTCTTTTTTCGGATTAAGCTCAGCGATTGAAATGGATACTGAACCGATATCTATTCCGAGGATGTTTGAATTATTTTGAGTTTTCATTTCAATGTCTGATATCAGCAGGTCACCTTCTTATGGAGGGTTTGGCCTTAATAGGATAACGATATACTATTTGAATCCAGATGTCTACTGATGACGTTTCCTTCACATAATAATCAAAAGTTATTTCGGTCAACTCTCTGCCTAAGGTGATCGTTTTACCATCAGCCTTCGAGCTTTGCCATGAAGTTTTCGTATAACTTCTTCACGTAGGCCTTCTCCGCTTCGGGGTCGAGTTTCTCAAATCTGTCCAGCTTTTTTGTCACTTCCTCCGGGATCTCGTCCAGAAATCTGGAGGGAACGGAAGGGGTCTCTTTTCCATACTTTTTTCTGTGGTCTGTGTATGTAATAAACAGCTCTTTCATTGCCCGTGTTATTCCCACATAGAAGAGTCTTCTTTCCTCCTCGATTCCTCCATCACTGTTCGCCGATTTCCTGTGCGGAAGAATGTCCTCCTCCGTGCCTGCGATAAATACCACGGGGAATTCCAGACCCTTTGATGAATGGAAGGATATCAGGGTGACTCCCTGCCCGACTTTTTCCTTTTTCTCCTCAATCAGGTCAGTGAGGGCCATTGTCTCAAGGAACCCCTGAAGGGAAGGGGGATTTTCCACTGCCTCGTAGTGTGTTATGGAATCAACGAACCCGTCGAGGTTTTCTATCCTCCTGAATGACGCCTCAGGGGTCTTATAGAGCCTGATGATATAATCTTTGTAATCTATCTCATCGATGAGGGACTTGAGGGTCTTGCCCATTTCCCTGCCGGATTTGAACACATCCCGGTAACGGCAGATCAGCTCGAAAAAGGTTTCCGCAGAAGCGGCCGCCCTTTGGCTCAGGCCTTCAATCTCCTTTGCCCTACCGAAGGCGTCAAGAAGCCCCGTTGAATTGGACCGGGCGAATTCCGAAAGCGTGCCGAGGGCCGCAGTCCCCAGTCCCCTCTTCGGCGAGTTGACCGCCCGCAGAAGACTAAGGTCGTCTGAGGGGTTTGCTATGATCTTGAGATAAGCAGCGAGATCCATGATCTCCTTGCGTTCGAAATAGCTTGTCCCGCCTATAACTGTATAGGGAATTCTCTGTCTCCTTAAGGCCTCTTCAAAGGGCCTTGAAAAGGTATTCGCCCTGTAGATAACGGCAATGTCCTCGCAGGGAATATTCTTATCGTCTTTAATAAACGATATCCTGTCTGCAACCCAGTCCGCTTCGTCTTCAGTATCAACTGCCTTGAAGATATTGACCTTCGGGCCGGCCCCCCTTTCTGTCCAGAGGGACTTTTCCATTCTCTTTCTGTTGTTCTTTATCACTCCGTTTGCCGCCTTGAGAATATGGTCGAAGGAGCGGTAGTTTTGTTCGAGCCTCACCGTTACAGTGCCGGGGAAGTCCTTTTCGAAATCCAGGATGTTGCCGAGGCTTGCGCCCCTCCAGCCGTATATGGACTGGTCGTCGTCCCCGACTACGCAGAGGTTCATTTTCTTACCTGCGAGCAGTTTGATAAAATCATACTGAATGCGGTTCGTATCCTGATACTCGTCGACCATTATATAGCTGAAACGTTCCCTGTATTTTTCGAGTACGTCAGGATACTCTTTGAAGAGCCTGAGAGTGAGCGTGAGGAGATCATCAAAGTCGAGGGCATTCATTGACTTCAGCGCCTCGATATACCGGGGATAAATAAACGCGGAAGCCTCTTCTACGGGATCGCCGGATTCAGCGCCGTCCGGCGGAGCGAAATCGTTCTTTGTCCTGCTGATCCTCTCCAGTACGGATACGGCATTGAAACTTTTATCGTAGAATTTAATGTCCGACATGATATTTCTCAGAACTGAAACCTGGTCCGAAGTGTTATAGATGGTAAAGTCTTTTCTGTAACCGAGGGGCTCGATCTCGCGCCGCAGGATCCTGAGGCAGAGGGAATGGAATGTAGAGATAACGGGGGTCCCGTTCCCGCCTTTCAGCATGGACTTTACCCTTTTCTTCATTTCCCTCGCAGCCTTGTTTGTAAAGGTGACTGCCAGGACGGACCCGGGGCTGACGCCTTTGTGTATCAGGTATGCGGTCCTCGTGGTTATGACTCTTGTCTTTCCCGAGCCGGCTCCGGCAAGGACCAGGAGCGGGCCGTCGGTATGCATGACCGCCTCCTTCTGCCTGGGATTAAGACGCGCTATTGCATTGTATATATCCATTAATATTTATATTTCCTTTCAGATAAATGCTGTTGTTCTACAGATATGCCTACCCGGGCAACTGAAAATATTTTACCGCTATTTCCTGCAGATGGGAGATATCTCCGGTGACCGGCAAGGTTTGCAATTCATCTATTAATTGAAACATCTCATTACGGGTACATGCAAGGAACGCCCTGATTTTCAGTTTCTTTGCGTGCATTCCCCTTGTATACCATCCAAAGAATTTTCGGAAGCGTATGACTCCGGTCTTCTCCCCGTGAAATTCGATATCCGTAGCAAGATGCTTTTTCATGGTCCGGGCTATTTCATTAACATCAGGACGGGAAGGCGCTGCCTCGCCCTTCAAAAGCGCGGCCGTCTCACGGAATATCCAGGGATTGCCGAGCGCGCCCCTCGCTATGGACACACCATCGCACCCTGTCTCATCGAAGAGTTTCTTGATGAGATCCGGCGTAAGCGCATCACCACTTGCGATCACAGGTATTTTCAGGGCCTCTTTTACTTTCCTTATTATGTTGTAATCGACCTTCCCGGAATATCCCTGCTTCCTGGTCCTGCCGTGTATGGAAAGCCCGCTTACGCCCGCATCCTGCGCGCGGAGGGCTGTCTCTACCGCGTTGACGGATGTTTCATCCCAGCCGGAGCGTATCTTGACCGTGACAGGCACGCCTGAATTTTCGACGATTAACTTCAGCAGTTTTTGCATCTTTTCAGGTTCCTTGAGCAGACCGGCCCCTTTCCCCTTGGATACAACCTTTTGTGCCGGACATGCGGCATTGAAATCAATTATATCGAAGGCATGTGCCGATACAACATCCAGCGCCTTTAAGATGGTCTCAGGATCAACTCCGACAATCTGGACACCCAAAGGTTTGTCATCCGCAGTTGAAGAAAGCATTTTCATTGTTTTCTGGCTTTTGTGACTAAGGGAGCCGGCGTTTAACATCTCGGTAAATGCGAATCCGCATCCTAACGACCTGTTGATCAGGCGGTAGGGCAGATCGCTTATCCCGGCCATGGGGGCAAGGAGAAGGGGAGAAGTAAGCTTTACATTTCCGATTGAAAGCACGATTGTCTATTATACATCAGATGTACTCTTGACTCCCTGATCCATTGAATCATTTTTTATCATTTCAAAACATTGACCCCGAACCTCTTGAGACTTTCAGTCAAAGCACACAAAGGAAGCCCCACAACATTGAAAAAATCCCCATCAATTTTCTCAATGAAGACCGCTCCAAGCCCCTGAATTGCGTATGCGCCGGCCTTGTCCAGCGGCTCCTTTGATCTGACGTATGCGCGTATCTCATTCAGGCTGAGCCTTTTGAAATACACCTTTGTCTCTACCGATCTTGATAATTTTTTACCGCTGCCGGTATCCATAATGGTAAAACCGGTGATTACTGAATGCGCCTTTCCATTCAGCATCTTCAGCATCTTCTCTGCTTCTTTTTCAGTATGGGGTTTGCCGAGCAGCCTGTTTTTAAAAACGATAAATGTATCTGCCGCTATGATGATCGTGTCTTTGTATTTATGCGCTACAGTTTCCGCTTTTTTGCGCGACAGGAATCTTGCGAGTTCACGGGGATTTAATTTCAGACTGAGGTCCTCTTCATAATCACTCACACAGATGTCGAACTTGAGACCTGTTATTTCCAGGATTTCCTTTCTTCTCGGCGAGGCTGATGCAAGGATTATTTTTTTCATCGCTTATATAATACCTAAAAAAGGTGCGGGAGTTTCAATTAGGGATATATCAAGGGTAAAATGAAACCGTCTATGCAATCAAAAAAATATGATCTTGCAATAATCGGAGCGGGACCCGCCGGTATGATGGCCGCATTGCGTGCGTCTGAATGCGGGGCTGATGTTGTGCTATTGGAAAAAAATCATATGCCGGGGATAAAGCTGTTAATGACAGGCAAAGAAAGGTGCAACATAACGAATGCCGAAACCGATGTTCGAAGCTTTGCGGCTAATTATGGCAAAAACGGCAAATTCCTTTTCAGCGCTCTCTACCGCTTTGGAGTAAAGGAGACAATCGATTTTTTTCATGAGAACAAATTGAAAACAAAAATTGAACGGGGCGGCCGGGTATTCCCGGAAAGTGATAAATCAAAAGATGTGCTGGATCTTTTCCTCAGACGCATAAAAGAAAATAACATCACCCTGCTTACCGATTGCAGGATAAAAAAAATTTCTCATAAGCAAGATACGATAGAAAAAATTACTCTTGACAATACTGAGATTAAAGCAAGGAATTATCTCATCAGCACAGGAGGCCTTTCTTATCCTCAGACCGGATCTACCGGTGATGGTTATAGCTGGGCAAAACAAATGGGGCATACAATAATAAAGCCTGGACCCGCGCTTACGCCGGTATTGGTGAAAGAAAAGTGGGTAAAAGAGCTGGAAGGTCTAAGCCTGAAAAACGTCCGGATATCTATTTATCAAAATAATAAAAAGCAGGATGACCGCTTCGGCGAGGCATTGTTTACCGGTTCCGGCCTGAGCGGGCCGATAATCCTTGATATGAGCAAGTCAATTGGAAAACTGCTTGCCAATGGACAAGCTGATTTATTCATTGATTTCAAACCGGCCCTGGATTTTGATATTTTAGATAAAAGAATCCTGCGGGATTTTGAAAAACATCAGGGCAAGTCTGTAAGAAATATACTTGCCGAATTGCTTCCCCAAAAACTGATTCCGGTAATTCTCAGACTGGCAAAGATAGATCCCGTGAAAAAAGGCCACTCCATAACTAAGGATGATCGTAAAAGACTGCGATTACTTTTAAAACAATTCCCCTTTACAATAAAAAGTTTATTGGGATTCGACAAGGCAATAATTACAACCGGAGGTATAGCTTTAAAAGAGATTGATCCCGCGACCATGCGGTCAAGAATAATAAACAATTTGTATTTTGCCGGTGAAATCCTGGACTTGGACGGGCCCACTGGAGGATATAACCTGCAGGTTTGCTGGAGCACCGGATATCTTGCCGGAGAAAATGCAGCCGGGAATTAATCCGATGATTGCTAAGCGATTGTTTTTTTTAACTCTAAATATAGCTCTCTGCTGTTGTCCTTTATAGAATACTGCTCTCTGAAAAGCTCAACCGGGACCCTTTCCTTCAATGCTATAGTAACGGCATTAAATTAAAATACATCTTAAGCATTTAATTAGCTGTAATATAAAGGAAATATCATATTTTAACTTAAGTTATTTATTGCCGTTACTATATCACGCGTTGAAGATTATCCATTACCGCGAGAAGTACCACATAGCCGTTTTCGGTTTTATATGGAAACCAGAATGATTCCATAACGCATTCCCTGGAAGTTGCTCCCGATCCCATGTTGCCTCTGCTTCGTTTCACGTAAATGCTTTCTGCTAACTCTACATCACTCATATATGCACCTTTCTGTATATCCCCTTATCTGATTTATAAATAATTCAATTTAGAGAACTTAGTTAATATAATCGGATCAATTGCAATATATCTTTATTTTGTTTGAGAGAAAATGACGAAATGTAAAAAACCGTTCAAGCCGGTCTAGCTGTTTAGACCTTTTGGTGTGATAAGCATTTTATGCCGATGCTTCACATAGAGGTAACTTTATTGTGAATGTAGTCCCTTCACCAACTTTGCTTTCCACGTCAATTTCGCCTTTATGTTCCTTCACAAGAGTGAGAGTGACAGCTAATCCGAGACCTGTACCTTCACCTGGAGGTTTTGTTGTAAAGAAAGGTTCATAGATGTTCTTAAGATCAGTTTCAGGTATCCCTTTTCCTGTATCGCTGATTTTAATAAGTATATTTTTATTTGTATCCGGCGAGACTTTAACGGTCAACGTACCTGAATCCTTCATGGCCTGGATGGCATTAGTTATGATACTGATAAGTATTTGTTCTAATTTGCTGCGATTTCCATTAACGTAAAAAGTCTTATCGGGAATCTCCTCGTTTAATTTTATATTAGTGACTATAAGCTGGTTGGCAACGAGATTTAGTGAATCTTTTACGACAATGCCGATATTCTGTTTTTCCATGACGGCGGACTTTCGCGCCCTTGCAAAATCAAGCAGGTTATCGACAATATTATGGGCGCGCTCACTCTGCATAACTATGTCATGCGCATAATCACTAAGTTTATCGATGGACAGCGCTTTAATCTCTTCCTCCAGGATTTCCGCCCTGAGAGAGATATTATTTAAAGGGTTGTTTAATTCATGCGCAACTCCGGCGACAAGGAAACCCATTGAAGCGCGTTTTTCGGATTCCACAAGCTGGGCCTGTTTTTCATTTAGAAGACCCAGGCTCTCTTTCAATGATTGCTGGGTTTTCTGTAGATTATCGAGCATTGTGTTAAAGGACACGGCAAGGGTATAAGTCTCATCGTTTTCTTTAAGCGGGGCCCTTAAGGTTATATCTCCTCCTGAAATTTTCCTCGTAATCTCGGCAAGCCTTTTAATCGGCGCCACTATATAAGAAGCGGTCTTATATACGAATAACGGACCTAATGAAAAAAGCAGGACAAGAGCTATAAGCATGAGGTTCTGAGTATGAGTAATAAATAAATTGATCTTTTGTCTTTCACGGTCCGCTATTTCTCCCGTAATTTCCTCCAGCTTGCCGCCTGCTGTCTGCAGGCTGATTATCAGTGAATCACTTTTATTATACTTTGTGAAAAGAGTGTGTATAGAGTCAATATAGGGAATACAATCAAAACAAAATGGCGTTATATTTTTTATTTGTAAAAGGCCTTTATTTAATTCGGCATAAGACTCTTTGTCACGATAAAACATATAGGTTTTTTCTAACAGCCGAAGACGGAGAATAAAATCTGATGACAGTTCTTTTGCAGTTTTATTTGATGCTGTAATGGTCTCAAGTTTACGGCCTTCTACTTTTACTTTTTCGGCGATCTCGGTTTCTTCCCGGAAATTTTCGTTCAGTTCATTTGCAATGCCCGAATATTTTGCGAGGGTATCTCTAAGTATGGAGAATCCCCTTCGTCCGATATCTTCCGATGATTTAGGTGAAATATTGTTAGCCGAGTCGGTTAATTTGTATATTGCATTGTGAAAACTCTTCATGTATTCATCATTCTTGAATTGAAGGAAGTTCTTTTCGTTTCGCCTTACTTCCAGCACCTGTTCTTTCAGGTTATCTGCAATTTGAACAAAGGCCTGCCTGTTTTTGACGTCTTTTGTATATCCGTAAGTAAGAATGCCGCCTAAAACAGCAATAAGGGAAGGAATGGAAATCCCGATGATCATTTTATGCCAGATTTTTAATTTCACGGTGTTTTAGAATTTTAGAATACAATAATTTGAGAAGTTTGAGAAAGATTACTATATAAAATATTATAATATTCCGTCTAATAAAATTTACTTACTATCGATTAATTGCTATACTTTACTAATTTAATGGATTCAGGAAATGTTTATTTGTTTCATGTCATCTTCTTTCAGCAGAAAATTATGGTTCTCCCTATTCCTAATTATATTGGAGTAACACTTGAGCATCTTCGAAGAATTAGATAATAAACTCCGGGCCTCATCAATAGAGGAGCTAAAGCAAATAATTGCCTCATCCGATATGCCATCCGACGTACTGCAAAGAGCCGACAGGGAGCTTGAGGCATTATCGACTATGAGTCCCGGGACTGCCGGACATGAAAACGAAATAAAATATATAAAATATCTGGTCAGCCTTCCATGGAATCAGAAGACAGAGAATAATTCTGGGCTTCAAAGGATTGAGGTAGTTCTGAATGAAAGCCGGCATGTTTCACAAAACATCAGAGAAAGGATATTAGCGCATCTTACTGTCAAATTATTAAATGAAGATAAAAAACCGAGGATACTGGTAGTGGATGATGAAAAAATTGCCCTTGAGAGTTTAGCATACATCCTCACGGGAGAGGGCTATGAAGTTGTCCAGGCACACAGCGGAGCAGATGCCATTGAAAAGTTAAAGGTATCCGGTTTCGATGTAATACTTACTGACCTTATTATGGGAGATGTTGATGGAAATGCTGTTCTTAAGGAAGTAAGGAAGAGGTCCGCTGATACCCCGGTTATCATGATCACGGGCTATGCTACAGTAGACACTGCTGTAGAGGCCCTCAGGATGGGTGCATTTCATTATATTGAAAAGCCTATCAGACTTGATGAAGTAAGGGAGGCTGTGAAAGAGGCCCTCAATAAAAAACTGCCGGCAGGCAAAGGGACTGTTATCTGTCTTGCAGGAGGTTCAGAAGCAGACAGGACTGCTCTTGGCAAGACAATTGCGGAGGCCCTTGGCAGAAAATTTTCAAAAATTTCGCTGGCCGGAATAAAGGACAAGTCCGAAATCATCGGAGAGGGCGCACTGCCGGGGAGCATTATTGAAGAAATCTGCCGTGCAGGCGCGGTAAATCCGGTCATTATGCTGGACGGGCTTGACATGACCGGGGAGCATTTCAACAAAGGCATTGCGTCAGCCTTACTGGATGTACTTGATCCCGGCAAGAACCAGAGGTTTATTGACCGTTTTCTTGGCGTGCCTTTCAATCTCTCGAACGTCATGTTTATAGTAACGACAAATAATGCCGGCAATATTGAAAATCCTCTCAGGGACCTTCTCGAAATCTTTGAGATTTAAAAAAGAATAAAATGTTTTTTTGCTCCCAGGAACCAGGTAATGTTGAATTTTGGCGCTATTTTTATTTATGATAGTAACTGCCTCTGAAATTACCTGTAAAAGTTTGTGTGTCTTATGAAAAAAATTAAAGTTTGTTTTTTTGTAATTTTATTAGTGACTCTTTCCGGTTGTTCTGAGAAGAAACACTGGGCAGGAGTTGTATACCCTGATAGAGGGAATTTATTGATGCATCGTGACGCCGGAGAATTTCGCAGTTTAGCAGAATGCGAATCGGCTTCTATGGAGATTCTTAAATCAATGAATGCGCTTCAAAACGGATATTATGAATGCGGCAACAATTGCAAATCAGGTTCGGGCAGCTCCATTATGAATTGTGACGAATCTGTTCGCGGCAATTTCTATAAGTATTAAATTTCCATAATTTTTCTACATCCTCAATCGTATCGATATCACTGAGAATTTCTGTATACCCGACAGTGCATCCTGCCTTATTTGCCTGTTCCAGGCTTCTTTTCAATGTTTGATCTGATGACCAGGGCACGTCTTCGAAGACTTCTTTAATCAGTTTTCTCATGCCCACTAAATAATAGCCCCCGTCTTCTGCAGGACCGTAAACGAGATCATTATCAGACAGCAGATCAAAGGCGTGCAGAATGATGGATGCTGACAGGTCCTGAATGTCTGCCCCGACAAGTGCGGCCTTCTGATACCCCTTTCTAAAAATCACGTCGAATGAATGAGACATGTTCAGTCCAAGATCATATGCGGAAAGGCGGATCAGGCCGGTCCTGAACCGCGAGAAATATTCTTCAACATGTTCGGGCGCATAAGCAATATATGTATCAACGCCGGGAATTTCCCGGAGCTTATGAATGGTCTGTTCCAGCAGGTATTTATACAGCTCAAGTATTTTTTCATCCGGCATGAAGCCGTTCAGCCGCGTTTTGACAAATCCTGTTTCAGGATACTTGGCGATTATGATCAATGCATTTTTATTCTTCATTGGGCCTCTTTATAATGTTTGATAAGCTTTTCAGGCGATATTTTAAAAAACGTATATGAAAAAGCGATAGTCCAGTCTCTTAATGTAGTATATATCATACCTTCATTTAACCACCGTCTTGGAGACGTCTTGATCGGCGGGTTTATGAAAATTATTTTCCCCTCCTTTTTTAGTCTCCTGGATATCTCAATATCTTCCATTAACGGGACTCCCGCGAACCCCCCGATATGATCGAAGACCTCTTTGCGAAGGAACATTCCCTGATCTCCATAAATCAGCGAGGTCATACGGGATCTTATGTTTGCAGCGGACTCAATTATTCTGAATCCGAAACCGGGATGGTCGATACTGAGGGAAAATGCGCCTGCCGCAATATTCCCGTTACTGAGAGCGTCTCTTATTAATGTAAACCCGTTATCAGGCAGTATACAATCGGCATGGAGAAAAAGGAGGATATCGCCACTGGCCTTACCCGCTCCGAAGTTCATGACGCTTGCCCTCCCTGTTTTCGCTTCAAATACCTTTGCGGTAGACTCCCGGGATATGGATACGGTTTTATCACTGCTGCCGCCGTCGACGATTATCAGTTCTTCATTTTCGGATAAATGAAGATGACTCAGAAAATTGCGAATGTTGTCAGCTTCATTCAGCGCAGGCATGACTATGCTTATTTTTTGTAACATTCTAAAAATATTAGCAAGCAATTAAATAATTTATAACTTATTCTCTACTACGGCCCTGGCAGCGGCGACTACTTTATCTGGGGTAAAGCCGAATTTATTTTGGAGAGACTTATACGGCGCGGATGCGCCGAATGTATGCATACCAATTATGAAGCCATTGGGACCGACATATCGTTCCCATCCGAGAGTCGCCCCCTGCTCAACTGCAACGCGGGCTGTGACCGCAGGAGGCAGGACGCTGTCGCGGTACTCCTTGCTTTGCCGCTCAAACAGCTCCCATGACGGCATGCTCACTACACGCGCCTTGATCCCTCCGGATTTAAGCTGTTCATAGGCGTCAATACAGAGCGGCACTTCGCTGCCTGTTGCAAGCAGCAGAATATCAGGTTTGCCATCTTCCGCATCGGCTAACACATAGGCGCCTTTTGCAAGGCCCGATGCTGTCGCATACTTCGCCCTGTCCAGAGTCGGAATATTCTGGCGTGTCAGCATGAGGGCCACAGGCACATGCCGGAGCTGCATAATTACTTTCCATGCCTCAACCACCTCATTCGCATCAGCAGGCCGGATGGTAATGAGGCCAGGCATTGCGCGCAGGGAGGCAATATGTTCAACCGGCTGATGAGTGGGCCCGTCTTCTCCGACACCAATGGAATCATGGGTATAGATATAAATGACCGGGACCTCCATCAGCGCACTTAATCTTATTGCAGGCCGGGCATAATCACTGAAGATCAGGAATGTCGAGCCGTAAGGCCGTATTCCTGAAAGGGCCAGTCCGTTGAGGATACTGCTCATGGCATGTTCGCGGATCCCGAAATGGAAATTCCTGCCAATCGGATTTGCTGCTGAGAAATCTCCTCCGGCCTCTTCAAAGGTCAGCAGTGTCTTTGTAGACGGCGCCAGGTCCGCTGATCCGCCCATAAGCCAGGGTACATGCCTTGCAATAGCATTTAATACTTTGCCGGATGAAACACGGCTTGCCGTGCCTTTTACATCAGGAGGGAAAGATGGCAAATCAGAGTCCCATCCGTCAGGCAGCCTGCTGTTCAGCATCGAATCCAGAAGACCGGCCTGCACGGGATACTGATTCCGGTATTCATCCAGCTTCCCCCCCCAGCTCTTGTGAAGCTTCCGCCCGCGTCTGCCTATCCCTTTACGAAAATGCTCAGGGACACTATCCGGCACGAGAAACTTCGCGTCTTCAGGCCAGCCGTAGTTGCGTTTCGTTAGTTTGATTTCATCTTCTCCGAGAGGCTCCCCGTGCGCCCCGGCAGTATCCTGCTTGTTCGGAGACCCGAAGGCGATATGACTGTTAACAATGATAAGAGTGGGGCGGTCGTGAGTATTTTTAAATCGCCTGAAGGCACGTGCCAGCATTTTAAGATCATTCGCGTCCTTTACCCGGACCACTCTCCAGCCGTAACCCTTGAAACGTGTCTCCACATTTTCGCTGAAGGCAAGTCCGGTGCTGCCTTCAATAGTGATCCTGTTATCGTCATATATCCAGCAGAGGTTGGAAAGTTTAAGATGTCCGGCAATCGAGGCAGCTTCACCCGATATGCCCTCCATCATGTCGCCGTCGCTGCAGAGGGCGTATACATCGTAATCGAAAAGCTCAAAACCGGGACGATTGAAGTAACCTGCTGACCATTTCCCTGCTATCGCCATTCCCACACTGTTCGCGACCCCCTGTCCAAGGGGCCCGGTTGTGGTTTCCACTCCCGAGGTCAATCCGTATTCGGGATGTCCGGGGCATTTACCGTCAAGCTGGCGGAAGTTCTTTAAGTCATCGATTCCGATGGAAGGCCTGTTTAATATATTCCCCTCTTTATCAATATCTTTTACCCCGCTCAGATGAAGGACCGAATAGAGGAGGGCGGACGCGTGTCCCATCGATAGGACGAAACGGTCCCGGTTTGGCCATATCGGGTGTTCAGGATCATAGCGCAAAAATCGCTGCCAGAGGCAATATGCCACCGGCGCCATTGCCATGGGCGTTCCGGGGTGGCCGGAGTTGGCCTGCTGCACTGCGTCCATTGAAAGGGTGCGGATAGTATTAATGCATAACTGGTCTATCTTGTCATCAGTGATCATTCATATTCTCCATTTCTAATATATCCTCCACTGCCGCCCTTCTTCTTCAATCAGCATGCTTGCATCTTCCGGTCCCCATGAACCTCCAGCATAATTGGGAAACTCCGGGGCAGCGGTGTTTTCCCATCTTTCGATTATCGGATCAACCATGGCCCACATGGCCTCAGTTTCGTCCTGTCGGGCGAAGAGGGTCTGATCGCCCTTCATGCAATCAAGCAGCAGCCTTTCATACGGCAAAGGGAAATGTACTTCGCCCTGCAAATCTCTTTCATAATTAAAGCCCAGCTCTACAGCATAGAGCTGGTTTCCGATGCCCGGATGCTTTACGCCGATATGCAGGATTATTTCTTCATGCGGCTGGACCCCGAAGATGAGCAGGTTCGGTTCACGTATCTCGCACATTGACTTAAAGAGCCTGAGGGGAGGCTGCCTGAAATGTATGCTTATTTCGGTTATGCGTTTTTTCATGCGTTTTCCTGTGCGGAGATAAAAGGGCACGTCCGCCCAGCGCCAGTTGTCGATATAAAACCTGCCTGAAAAAAAAGTGGGGGTATGAGAATCAAAGTCAATGTCCTTCTCATTGCGATAGCTCACGACATTATTGCCGTTGATCTTTCCCGACCCATACTGTCCGCGCACTGTGTATTTATCAATATATTCACTGTCCATGCCGCGGACTGTGCGGTATATTTTTACCTTCTCGTTCCGGATATGGTCCGCTTCAAAACTGATCGGGGGTTCCATTGCAATAAGAGCCAGAAGCTGCATCATATGGTTCTGGACGATGTCCCTCACCACACCTGCCTTTTCATAAAATCCGGCCCTGTTCTCTATCCCGAGTGATTCGGCGACTGTGATCTGCACATGGTCAATATACCTCCGGTTCCAGAGCGGTTCGAAGATGCTGTTGGCAAACCGGAAAAACAGGATGTTCTGTACCGTTTCTTTTCCCAGATAATGATCAATACGGTAAATCTGTCTCTCTTCAAATGACTTCGCGATGAGTCTGTTAAGCGTCGCCGCAGACGCCCTGTCATGGCCAAAGGGTTTTTCAATGATAAGGCGGGCATCAAACCTTCCGCTGCATAGTTTGCAGAAGGAGAGGCGTTCGAATATATCGGGCAGGAATTGGGGAGGGACCGCGAGATAATAGATGACCTCCCTTTTCCCGTCTGATGCGGGTTTAGCAACTTCCTCAATACGCTGCGACAGCTTTTTATAGCTCTCTACATCTTCAAAATTACCTGATACATAAAAAAGATGCCTGCTGAAATTCTCCCAGCAGGCTGCATAAAATGGCCCTTCGTTAAATTCCTCTACGGACTGCCTGACAAGGTCCCGGTATTCCTCATCGGACCGTTTACTGGAGGCAAAGGCTATGATGGAATATTCGTCCGGCAGGTTCTGGTCATGGCATAGGTGATACAATGTGGGCAGCAGCTTCCTCCTGCTTAAATCACCGGTGCCGCCGAAGATCACCATAGTAAAAGGCTCAATATTGACTCTCTCCGGCTTTATCTCGCAGGACAGTGAGACCCCCGGCATATCTAAGATGTTTTCAGTCATGATATGGTTCATTCTCACTTCTCACTTTTTTTTCACCTCATGCCCTCCGAATTCATTACGCAGGGCTGCGATCGTTTTGGCGCTGAAGGACTCTTCCTGCCGTGAACGGAAGCGCTCTAAAAGAGACAGTGTAATTGAGGGAGCCGGGACATCTAATTCAACAGCCTCCGCAACCGTCCAACGGCCTTCTCCTGAGTCTTCGACATAACCGCGAATACCTTCGAGTTTTGGATCTTTCTTAAATGCGGCCTCTGCAAGCTCCAGCAGCCAGGAGCGCACCACACTGCCGTGGTTCCAGAGATATGCAATCATGCGCAGGTCGAGGTTGAATTCTTTTTTGGCGTTCATGATCTCAAATCCTTCGGCATAACCCTGAAGCATTGCGTATTCAATCCCGTTATGAATCATTTTTACAAAATGCCCGGCGCCGTGAGGTCCGACATGGGCGTATCCGTTTTCAGGAGCGAGTGTCTTCAGAAGAGGTTCGACTTTACTGAAAACATCTTTATCTCCGCCGATCATCATGCAGTATCCAATCTTCAGCCCCCATATCCCCCCGCTTGTGCCTATGTCGAGGAAAGAAATATTACGCTTCTTCAGCTCTTCTGCCCTGCGAATAGAATCTTTGTAAAAAGAATTCCCCCCATCGATCAGGATGTCTCCTTCTTCAAGTAATTCAGCAACATGCTTAAAAGTCTCCTCCGTTGCCTTTCCGGCAGGGACCATAAGCCATACAATACGCGGTTTGTCCAGCTTATCAACCAGGTCCTGAAAAGATTTTGCCCCGGCAGCCCCTTTTTCTTCCGCCTTCTTTATGGCCTCTGCTGTTCGGGCATAAGCAACTACACTGTGCCCTCCGCTAATCAGGCGCTGTACCATATTCATTCCCATTTTACCAAGACCGACGAAGCCAATTTTCATAATCTATTCTCCAAATCCGAGATTTATTTTATTTGATAAAATTATCACATAAAATAGTTTATCTTGAATATCATTATTTGTTCTGTTCATATCAGGAAATATACTTTACTTCACTTCAAGGTTTGTAAGTAAGATAATATCAGAAATTGGTTTTATTGACAAAAAAATATGCCCTGATATGATAAGCAGTATAAAATGATAATAAATATTCTGACAGGATTGTTTTATAGTAACGGCAATAAATAACTTAAGTTAAAATATGATATTTCCTTTATATTACAGCTAATTAAATGCTTAAGATGTATTTTAATTTAATGCCGTTACTATAACAATGGGTAATAACGGCAAAGGTTATTCCGGAAAAATCATAATACTTGTAATTATAATCGGCGTAGTTATTGTCTTTAAGATATTTAATATCGGGGATTATCTAACGCTCTCCTACATAAAAGAATCTCAGCAGCGTTTTCAGGAACTCTACGACGAAGAAGGTGTTACAGTAATTGCCGGCTATATGGTGATATATATTCTTGTCACCTCTCTCTCATTGCCCGGGGCTGCGATTATGACTCTCGCAGGCGGCGCCCTTTTTGGACTTGTCGTGGGAACTGTTGTAGTATCTTTTGCAAGTACTATCGGAGCGACCCTGGCATGTTTTGTTTCAAGATTTATTTTAAGGGACTGGATTCAGAACAAATTCAGGGACAAACTCAAAACAGTCAATGAAGGGGTTGAAAAAGAGGGGGCCTTCTATTTATTTACACTGAGGCTGATGCCTGTTTTCCCATTCTGGCTGATAAACCTGGTAATGGGGCTTACAAAAATGCCTCTTAAAACCTTCTACTGGGTTTCCCAGGCAGGCATGCTGGCAGGAACGATAGTTTATGTCAATGCCGGGAAGGAGCTTGGGAAGATAGATTCGCTGAAGGGAATACTTTCACCTGGGCTGATTATTTCTTTTGCCCTCTTGGGAATCTTCCCCGTAGCAGCAAAAAAAATAATTGCGTTATATAAATCGAAGAAAGGAGTCAAGGAGTCAAGGAATCGAGGAGTCGAGTGAAGGAGTTTTCATTTTTTTATTCCTTGAACCCTGGAATCCTTGATCCCTCACGTTAAAGGAGGCTGAAATGCCGAAATATGATTTTGATATAGGAATTATCGGCGGCGGCGCTGGGGGGCTTACGGTGGCATCGGGCGCAAGCCGGTTTGGCGCCAAAACATTACTCATAGAAAAGGAGAAGGAACTAGGCGGTGATTGTCTTCATTACGGTTGCGTTCCGAGCAAGACTTTGATCAGGACCGCGCATGTTTATCACCTGATGAAAAATGCGCATAAGTTCGGTTTGCCTTCAGTTGAAATAAAGCCTGTTGATTACAGGGAGGTGGCAAGGCGTATTCAGTACGTGATCGGGACTATACAGAAACACGATTCTGAAGAGCGGTTCTGCAAGCTCGGAGTGAAGGTTGAATTCGGGGACCCGGAGTTTATCGATGAACACTCCGTCCGGGTAAACGGCAAAACCTATTCTGCAAATAAGTGGGTAATTGCTACCGGCTCTTCACCGGCAGTTCCACCGTTAGAAGGCATCGATCAAACTCCATATATCACTAATAAGGAAATATTTTCACTGGAGGCTCTTCCCAAATCCATGGTCGTTATCGGGGCTGGGCCGATTGCGATAGAGATGGCCCAGTCATTTTGCAGATTGGGAACTGTTGTCTCTGTAGTACAGCGCAGCGGTCAGATACTGAGTAAGGAAGATAAGGATATGGCTGATGTTGTGATGAATGTGCTGAGCGCTGAAGGTATTACATTTCACCTGAATACAGAATTGGTAAGCGTGAAAGACCTTGGAGGGGAAAAGGAAGTGGTCATCAGGGAAAAAGACGGGGATACAGAAAGCATCAGGGCTGAACAGGTCCTTGTTGCGCTTGGCAGGGAAGTAAATATCAGCGGTTTGGGGCTGGAGAATATTTCCCTGGATTTTGACAAGAAGGGGATAAGGGTGGACAACAGGATGCGTACGAACCACCCGCATATCTATGCTGTCGGAGATGTAACAGGCGCATATCAGTTTACGCATGCCGCCGGATATGAAGGCGGGATTGCCCTCAGCAATGCCATTCTGCACCTGCCCAGAAAAGCTGATTATACTTTTTTGCCGTGGTGCACATTTACAGATCCTGAGCTGGCAAGCATCGGCATGAACGAGAAACGCGCCAAAGATGCGGGTATTGAATATACGGTCTGGACAGAGGAGTTCAGGGCCAACGACAGAAGCCTTGCCGAGGGTGAAGAGGTCGGCCAGGTCAAGCTTATTATTGACAACAACGGCGAACCCGTGGGCGCTCAAATACTCGGGCCGCAGGCAGGCGAGCTTTTAGGTGAATGGATTGCGATTATAAACGGAGGGGTCAAACTCTCAACTATGGCCTCGGCTGTGCACACCTATCCGACTCTGGCAGAGATTAATAAAAGGGTAGTGGGAAATTATTTTTCAGGGAAGATATTCTCCGGGAAGGTAAAGAAGACGCTGAAGTTTTTATTTCACTTCAAAGGAAGAGCGTGTGAATGAATTAATCTGCTTCAGCATGTTATTATTGTTTTCACGAAGCCTGAATGGATACACATATGGTAGAAGACAGAATTAAACAACTTAAAAAAATGCTGATGGACCACCTGGCCCATGACCTGGCAAAAGATATGCACTCAGCCACTCCCCGCGATAAGTATAACTCTGTTCTCCTTTCAGTCCGGAAACGCCTCATGGATCGCTGGATCAGGACACAGCAGCGCCATTATGAAGTTGACGCAAAGAGGGTATATTATCTTTCCCTGGAATTTCTGCTCGGCAGACTTTTAGACAACTATATTCTCAACCTGGACCTGTCTGAAGAATACGCTCAGGCAGTCAAGATACTCGGAATGGACTATGAAGAAATCTCCGATATCGAATGGGATGCCGGCCTCGGCAACGGCGGGCTTGGCAGACTCGCGGCCTGTTTTCTGGACTCCATGGCAACGCTTCAGTATCCCGCATACGGATATGGTATCCGCTATGAATACGGGATATTCGCTCAAAAGATAGAAGACGGTTTTCAGACAGAGGCCCCTGACAATTGGCTGAGATACGGCAACCTCTGGGAAATACCGAGGCCGGAGCTTATCTACCCGGTCCATTTTCACGGGAAGGTCAATACTATTGCGAGCGGCGGCAACCGGTTCCGCATGGAATGGGCGGACACTGACGACGTCATGGCCATGGCATACGACTATCCTGTTCCCGGATTCCGCAATGAAGCGGTCAATACACTCCGCTTATGGGCGGCAAAATCCACGAGAGGGTTTAACCTCGACTTCTTTAACAGCGGCGATTATATAAAGGCCGTTGAGAATAAAAGCAAGAGTGAATACATTTCCAAGGTACTCTACCCCAGCGACGAATCCGTAAAGGGCAAGGAGCTCAGGCTCAAACAGCAATACTTCTTTGTGAGCGCCACGATCAGGGACATTGTCAGGAGATATAAAAAATTTCATAACGGATTTCACGCCTTTCCTGATAAAGTTGCGGTACAGCTCAATGACACCCATCCCACCATCGCCATAGCCGAGCTCATGAGGATACTCGTTGACAAGGAGGGTATTACATGGGACGATGCATGGAAAATGACCACAAAGACCTTCGCATATACAAACCATACTGTTCTCCCCGAAGCCCTTGAAAGCTGGCCGGAAGGGCTTTTTGCCTACCTCCTGCCGAGACATCTCCAGATAATACAGGAGATCGACAGGAGGTTCCTGATACAGGCGGGCATGCATTTCAGAGATAACCCCGGACAACTGGGGACGATGGCAATCGTGACAGGCAACGGGGAAAGGACCGTGCACATGGCACGTCTTGCCGTCATCGGCAGTCATACAGTCAATGGCGTTTCAAAACTCCACAGCAATATTTTAAAGGACACTTTATTTCATAGTTTCTATCAAATAATGCCGGACAAATTCAAAAATATAACGAACGGAATCACCCCCCGACGCTGGCTTCTTCAGGCCAACCCTCTGCTGTCCGGCCTCATAACCGACGCCATCGGTGATAAATGGCAGACAGACACCGGGGAATTAATACGGCTGGCGCCGTTTGCCCGGGACAAGGAGTTTTGCCTGCGTTTCCGTAACATAAAGAACTCCAACAAAGAGACGCTTTCCAATCACCTGTCCAGGACCTGTGAACTTTCATTCCCTCCCGCGTTTCTCCTGGATTGCCAGATAAAGAGGTTCCACGAATATAAGCGGCAGATGCTGAATATATTGCATATCATCACTCTTTACAACCGTATCCGCGAGGGAAGGACCGACGAAACGTTTGTGCCCAGGGCTGTCCTCTTTTCGGGCAAGGCCGCTCCTGGATATTATATGTGCAAGCTCATAATAAAGTTGATCAATGCCGTAAGCAGCGTTATAAGTTTCGATCCCCTTGTGAAAGACAAGCTGCAAGTCCTGTTTGTCCCGAATTATGGAGTTACTCTGGCACAGAACATCATACCCGCCGCCGATTTGTCGGAACAGATATCAACCGCCGGATATGAGGCGTCAGGGACGGGAAACATGAAGTTCACACTGAACGGGGCCTTGACAATCGGGACCCTCGACGGCGCCAACGTTGAGATCAGGGAAGATGTCGGAGAGGAGAATTTCTTTCTCTTTGGACTGAGGGCTGAAGAAATCGTACAGAAACGAGCTGATTACAATCCCCGTTCATTCTACGAGCAGGACCGGGAGCTCAGGCAGGTCATAGACCAGATCTTGCGCGGCGATTTTTCTCCTGAAAATCCGAAATTATTCCATCCTATAATTTATTCACTGCTTGGATATGATTATTTCTTTGTGCTGGCCGACTATGCTGCTTACATTAAATGCCAAGAAAGTGTGTCTGAGGCCTATCGGGACCAGGACAAGTGGACGAAAATGGCCATACTGAACGTCGCACGTTCCGGGAATTTTTCAAGCGACCGGGCTATCAAGGAATACGCTGAAAAAATCTGGAAAGTTCCTCCTGTTTCCGTTAATAGAAAATAATAATGGGTGAGGGGTTAGAGGCGATAAGTCAGGGTACGGAGGCTGTAGTATTTTCTAATATAGTTTGAATGTTCCAGCCGTTTGGATAGTTGAAACATTGGCATTTTTTCTTTACCTTTACGCCGGGGATGTTTATAATTCTTTAATTGATTAAAAGATTTTGCGAAAAGGAGGTGTAGGAGAGATGGGAGATAAAGGTGGTAAGAAGGACAAGGCGAAAACCTCGAAACAAACACAAGTAAAAAAAGACTCAAAAAAGAAAAAATAAGAAAACACCAGGGAAAACGTTGTTCTTGAGAGTTGCCACAGAAATCATCTCTTTTTAATTTCTGTGGCAATTTTTTGTTTGAGAGCAGCAGAACTCAGTTCGTTATTATGCGGCATCCTGAATGGATAAAGGTCCCGTTAACAGGGACACATGAAACAAAGAAAATCCTGAGACATCATGGAGTCTCGACTGTTTGTGAAGAGGCCAGGTGTCCTAACCAGGGGATATGTTTCTCGCAGGGCACTGCAACATTTATGATACTCGGGGATAGATGCACAAGGAATTGCTCTTTTTGTGCTGTTGAATCTTCAAAGCCTCTGCCGCTTGATCCTAGTGAACCGGAGAGGGTCGCGGAAGCGGCATCGGCCCTCGGTCTGAAATTTGTAGTTATCACTTCAGTTACCAGAGATGATTTGCCTGATGGGGGAGCAGGGCAGTTTGCAAGAACTATAGAAACTGTCAGACGTAAAATAACTGCAATAAAAATAGAAGTATTGACCCCTGACTTTAAAGGAGATACAAAGGCCCTGAGAACGGTCCTTGATGCCGGGCCTGACGTTTTTAATCACAATGTTGAGACTGTTCCCCGGCTTTATTCCAAAGTCAGGCCAATGGCTGATTACCAGACGTCAGTAAATGTCATTAAGTCTGCTAAATCATTGTGTCCTGAAATCAGAACGAAATCCGGCATCATGCTCGGACTTGGTGAAACGGAATCAGAAGTACTGGAAGTGATGCAAGACCTGAGAGATGCTGACTGCGATTTCTTAACAATTGGACAATACCTGCAGCCAGGGAGAACAAACATACCGGTCGTTGAATATATTAATCCGGAAGTATTTGAGATGTATCGAGTAAGAGGGATTGAGATGGGCTTCAGGGCAGTTGCTTCATCGCCTTTGACACGGAGTTCGATGTATGCCGCTGATATGTATGTACGAGGTATTGAATAAACCTGACAAGTTTGAGCATAATAACCAGGCAGGTAAATATATTATTTCTGATTATTAAACAGAGGAAAAATGCAGAAAGAGGCTGTATCTGTCGGCATTATCGGATTTGGCACTGTAGGCGCAGGAACAGCCAAAATCCTTTTGAAGAAGCGCGGTGAACTTGAAAGAAAACTGGGGTTCCCCGTTGTATTAAAGAAGATTGCCGATCTTGATATTAAAAGAGACCGGGGTGTTAAGCTTCCGAAAGGCGTTCTGACTGATGATTCAGAGGCATTAATTCAGGATCCGGAGATTGACATCATAGTTGAACTTATCGGGGGAATACATCCGGCAAAGGAAATTATTCTCAGGGCCATCAAACAGGGTAAACACGTTGTTACCGCAAACAAGGCTCTTCTTGCTGAGGCAGGCCGGGAAATATTTAAGGAAGCAAAAAATAATAAAGTAGATATCGGTTTCGAGGCATCTGTTGCGGGCAGCATACCTATTATTAAAATTATAAGTGAATCGCTGGTAGGCAGCAGTATCAACAGCATATATGGGATAATTAACGGAACTGCCAATTATATTCTGACAAAAATGACGGAAGAAAAAGCAGATTTCGATTCTGTGCTGAAGGAAGCCCAGGCCCTGGGATATGCTGAAGCAGACCCTACATTTGATATTGAAGGTATCGATTCAGCTCATAAACTCACGATCCTTGCATCACTTGCTTTCGGAATACCGTTTTCTTTTAAAAAGATTTACACTGAAGGTATTACAAGGATAACACCTTTGGACATACAGTTTGCATCGGAATTTGGATACAAGATAAAATTACTGGCAATAGCAAAACGGACAGGTAAAGACGTTGAACTGAGAGTACACCCTACGATGCTGCCTGAAGATGATCTCATTTCGAGCGTCGGCGGTGTCTTTAACGCTATTTATGTAGAAGGAGATGCAACCGGTGATGCTCTTTATTATGGAAGGGGCGCGGGTGAGATGCCGACAGGAAGCGCTGTTGTCAGTGACATAGTTGATATTGCAAGAAATATTATAACCGGCGCTTCCAGGAGAATTCCGGGAATTAATATTGCTGAAAATACTAAATTAACGATTAAAAAGATGGAGGATATAAGGACAAGTTATTACCTTAGATTCTCAGCTATTGACAAGCCCGGGGTCATGTCTAAAATTTCAGGTATACTGGGCAGTCACAACATAAGCATTAAGTCGATGATTCAGAAGGGGAGAAAGAAGGAAAAGGCGGTGCCTGTAGTTATGATGACCCATGAAGCAAGAGAAAAGGATATGATCCGTGCCTTGAAGGAAATAGACAGGCTCTCGATTGTATCGGGAAGGACCATGTATTTAAGAGTAGAAGGAGATGATGATTAAAAATGGAAGATATAAAAATAGATAAAAAGCTGGACATAAGGGGTGAAGTTTGCCCCTATACTCTGGTAAAATCAAAACTCGGAGTTGAAAGCATAGATGTAGGACAGATTATTGAGATCATACTTGATTATCCTGAAGCTGCCGGGAGTATTCCCAAGGCAATGCTGAATTACGGGCATTCAGTCCTGAAGGTGGAAAAAATTAATCCGAAGGAGTGGGTCATTCAGGTCAGAAAAGAGGTGGAGGACTGATGGAATTTACGGAAGAACAGTTAAAGAGATACAGCAGACATATTATTCTCCCTGAAGTCGGGGGTAAAGGTCAGAAAAAAATATCAGAAGCCAAAGTGTTAATAGCCGGTGCAGGAGGACTTGGGTGTCCGGTAGGTTACTACCTTGCAGCTGCCGGAGTCGGAACTATTGCAATGGTGGATAATGATAATGTTGAACTCAGTAACCTTCAGAGGCAGATTGCGCACAGTGTAAAAACTCTGGATGTCAATAAGGCTGAATCGGCGAAGCAGACCTTTGAAGCGCTGAATCCGGACGTTAATGTTATAGCAGTCAAGGAGAGAATTAACAGCAAGAATATTCTGGATTTAATAAAGGACTATGACATTATTGTCGATGGAACGGACAATTTCCCGACGAGATATCTTATAAATGATGCGTGTGTAATGCTCAAGAAACCCCTTGTGAGCGGGGCCATACTGAGATTTGAAGGGCAGGTCACTACCATACTGCCGGGTGACGGGCCCTGTTACCGCTGCCTTTTTGAAGAGCCGCCGCCTGCCGGGCTGGTTCCTTCCTGTCAGGAAGCTGGAGTGCTGGGCGTATTGCCGGGTGTTATAGGCGCTCTCCAGGCAACGGAGGTCCTGAAATTAATTATTGGAAAGGGGAAACCATTGAAAGGGCAGCTGTTAATATATGATGCGCTCGGGGTAAACTTCAGGAAAGTGAAGATCCCTAAAAATGATGACTGTCCGATTTGCGGTAAGAATCCCAGTATTAAAGAACTGACCGATATGTCGGAAGAGTATTGTTCAATTTAAAACTGTAGGGGCGAGGCGCTGCCTTGCCCTCTCCAATAAACGTTATTCCTGTGAAACGGGCTAACATTTCGCAGAAAGCAAGGTACGTCAGTTAATGGCTAAGAAGACAATAAAATCCTCAACCAATAAATCTCAAAAACCCATTGAGCAATACGAGCACAAGGACAAACAGCGGCTGAATAATCCGCCTGTAGGTCTGGTGGATGCTCATACCGACAACGGCGGCACAACATCTTTGCCGTTTACGCCGGGCAAGGCCGTAGCCGTGAAGATCATTGATGCAAAGGGGGATTGAAAGTCTAAAAATTGTAAGGATATAAAAATGATAACTGAACTGGTTATAAGAAATTTCAAGAGCATTTCAGATGAGACCTATTCATTCACCGATTTTGACCTGTTGGTTGGGAGAAATAACAGCGGCAAAAGCACAATTCTTCAAGCGATGGCGATTTGGCAATACTGTGTGGATGAATTCCACAGGTCAAAACGGACGGGAAAATCCGGAGTTCAAATTGTATTGCCCAACTTTACGGCTTTGCCGCTGCCTGAATTTAATCTTTTGTGGACAGATAAAATCGGCAGAAAAAATCCTAAGAAAAACGGAAAGCAAGAGCAGGAATACATTCTTATCGAGATCATACTCAAGTATTCGAAAAGCGATGGTACAATAGATGAATTCGGGGTGTCTCTAAGATATCAAACCCCTCAATCAATATATGCCATTCCTATTAAAGGGTGGACTGAATTTAAGCGGATAGACAACTCTGGAGGACTGCCACGGATTGTTTACGTCCCCCCTTTTTCAGGACTGGATCCTTTTGAGAAATGGATTGACGATGCGGTAGTAAGGCAGAATGTCGGCAAAGGCCAGCCGGGTTCAGTCCTTCGTAATCTTTTATTTAGAGTGGTTGACCGATATGAACAGGACAAAGAAGGCAAGTCAATAAGAATCATCCCGGCCAAAATTGAGAATTGGAAAATTATTCAGACCAAGGTAAAGGAATGGTTCGGCGTTGATATACTTGCTCCTGAATATGAAAAAGGAATCAGCATTAATATAGAAACCAAATTCAGAAATGAAAATGGAAAAGAGTTTGATATTATCTCCGGGGGCAGCGGTTTTCATCAGGCCTTGACGCTCCTTGCATTTTATTATGGTTATGAAGGAGTTACCACAATTCTTTTCGATGAGCCAGACGCGCATATGCATGTGAATCTTCAGCGGGAAATACTCAATTATTTTCAGCGGCTGAAAATAACGCAATTTATAATAGCGACTCATGCGGAGGAGTTCATCAATGGAGTTTCATCTGAAAGCATTATTTCGGTCCTAAAACAAAAGCCTGAAAGAGTTCAATCCATTCCGGAAATAATCACAGCGCTTGCCGATGTAAATAACATGGCGATAGTGGAAACCAGGCAGGAGCCGTTTATCCTGTATGTTGAAGGCGATGATGACGAGAGGATATTGAATGGCTGGGCCTCTGCGCTTGATAAACAAGATGTGCTGAAAAGATTCTATATTGAGAAAATGGGAGGCACAACCAAAGACGAGATGCTTAAAAATGCCGACAATCATTTTAAAGGACTGAAGAAAATAGTCCCGAACGTCAAGCGTTTAATTTTGTTTGATTATGATTCCGACGAAAGTTTTCATCCGGAATCCGGGAATCCGGCCCTTTTTGAATGGAGGCGGAAAAATATCGAAAACTATCTTCTTGTGCCTGACGCATGGAAAAGAGCAGTGCTTGATAAAAGAAATGAAGCTGAAGCAAATCTGTTTAACACACCTATAATAAATGCCATTGGCAATTTCTTTGATGAGCAGAATTTGACTTTGCCTAGAGGAAAAACATGGAGGAATGTGTCAGCAAATATTTTCATTGAAGTAAACGGCAAAAAAATTCTCTTTGAACAGACTGATTCTCTTTTCCAAAGAATAAATAATGGTTTTGGATTAAAACTTAATCGCGCAGCTCTAGGCAATAATTTTATACCTGAAGAGCTTCATCAGGATGTGATTGATTTTTTCGACAAGCTTGAAGCAGTTATTGGTTAATGAAGAAGATAGACAAGCTCATCATCAATTCCCCTTACGAAGAACCTCAGCAGTATTGGGAATATCTACGCGACACAAGGGAATTTGTTTTGCAAAGCGGCCGCAGACCTGCGGGTTATGTAGTTGCGTCAGAGAGTTCAAGGGCTTTTGACGATCCCGGTATCTTCATTGAGATAGAATTGGTCAATACCATTCGCTGGCGCATTAAAGAATGGAGAGAGCAGTGTTATCCTGGGGTAACAGGCATCACCCAGGAGGCATATCATGATTAAGACGCAAGTTATTAAAGAAGATGACAAGCCTGTTGCCGTTATTCTTGACTACAATGAATTTAAAAGGTTAAAGGAAATCGAACTGGATAAGATTGACTATAACTCGGCATTGGATGTAAAGAGAAAAAATAAGAAGTGGGTATCACACAAGGAGCTTAAAAAAACACTTGGTTTGAAGTCAAAATAACTCTTCATCCCTCAAAGGAGGTTCGATGCAAGCGCAGACTAAATATATGAAAGAGATTCTGAGAGAATTGCAGGATATGCCTGATGAAGACATGCCTAAGCTGCTTGAGATAATCCATTATTTAAAAGCAGGGATAAAAGAGAGCAGAAAGAAGGTAAAAGTTAAAAAAGGGAGAGACCCTCTTTTTGATTTAAAAGACATAGCTGTTGAAACCGGTATTAAAGACCTTGCGGAACATCACGATCATTATCTCTATGGTGTGTCCAAATGAAGGATTCTGTTTTTGTAGACAGTTTTGCCTGGATTGCGGCAATCAATAAGAGCGACAATTATCACAAAAAATCATTGAAGCTATTCGAAGAGCTTCTTAAAAAACAGATTAAGATTTTTACTACAAACTATATCATTGTCGAAACCATCAACTCGTTGAGTAAAACAGAATTCAGAAAGACAGTGATTGAGTTCGTATCCAAACTGGAGAAGTCCCCAAGCGTTCAGATTGTTGAAATTACCAAAGAAATATTCAATAATGCATGGACGCTTTATCAGCAGAGAATGGATAAAGATTGGGGCATTACCGACTGCACAAGCTTTGAAGTAATGAAGATGTTTAGTATCAGTAAGGCATTTACCAATGACAAACATTTTGAACAAGCAGGGTATGAATTGCTGATCAAATAAGGTTAATTCTTTATCCCCCCCAACTCTTGAATAAATCTGACTACTTGAAGCATAATACCTATCTAAATAAATCTATTGAAGAATACTTGAAGTGACTCATTTCCGAGAGACCGGGAATGCAGATTATTTCTAAATGCAGGCTGATGCCTGTGGCACAATGGAGGCACAAATAAATGGGTTTTGTAAAAGGACTTAAATGCAGGGAATGTGGAAGGGAATACAGCGTTGACCCCATATATGTCTGCGAGTTCTGTTTTGGACCGCTGGAAGTTGTTTATGATTACGATGGAATAAGAGAAGTTTTGACCCGTGAAAAGATATTGTCGAGACCCCAAAATTTGTGGCGTTACATAGAGCTGCTGCCGATTGACGGAGAGCCTACAAGCGGACTGCATTCAGGATTTACTCCTCTTGTCAGGGCAGATAAACTTGCCGCATATCTTGGCATGAAGAAACTGTATATAAAGGATGATACCGTCACGCATCCCACCCTGTCTTTTAAAGACCGTGTTGTAGCGGTTGCACTGACCAAGGCCAGGGAGTTTGGATTCAACACCGTTGCGTGTGCCTCTACCGGCAACCTTGCTCATTCTGTTTCGGCTCACGGCGCAGTAGGGGGTTTTAAAAGATTTATTTTCATACCGGCAAGCCTTGAGCGCAGTAAAATAGAAGCTTCACTCGTATATGAACCGAATCTCATAGCTGTTGACGGCAACTATGATGAAGTTAACAGGCTTTGCAGTGAGGTGGCCAACAAATACCGCTGGGCGTTTGTAAATATTAATATCAGGCCGTTTTATGCGGAGGGGTCCAAGACCCATGGATATGAGATTGTAGAGCAGCTTGGATGGCGGGCGCCTGATGCTGTTGTTGTGCCCTGCGCAAGCGGTTCATTGCTTACAAAGATATGGAAGAGTTTCAAAGAGATGAAAGACATTGGCCTGATTGACAGGTTGAACACAAAGGTATTTGCAGCACAGGCGACAGGCTGTTCCCCGATTGTCAAGGCCATAAAAGATAATGTTGATGTTATAAAACCTGTCAAACCCAATACAATTGCCAAATCACTTGCAATAGGAAATCCGGCTGACGGATACTATGCTACACGTGTCATAAAAGAAAGCGGCGGTTATGGAGAAGACGTTTCAGACATGGAAATAATAGAAGCAATAAAACTCCTTGCCAGGACAGAGGGGATTTTTGCTGAAACTGCCGGCGGCGTTACGCTTGCGTCAGCGATAAGGCTTATAGAAAGCGGGCATATAGATAAAGATGCTGCCACAGTGCTTTGTATTACTGGTAATGGTCTGAAGACAAAGGAAGCAATAGTCGGTCATACAGGCGAGCCGTATCATATTAACCCGAACTTGAAGTCGTTTGAAGAAGTCCTTGAGAAGATTAATAGCAAAAAAGGAGGAATATAAATGCCAGTAACAGTAAAGATCCCGGTCCCCCTTCAAAGACTGACCCAGGGAAAAGAAGAAGTCGATGGTGAGACCGGAACAATAATTTCACTTATTAACGGTCTGGACCAAAAATATCCCGGACTTGCGGAGAGGATATCTGAAGGCGGCAAGTTAAGAAGATTTGTCAATATCTATGTAAATGAGGAAGATGTAAGATTTATGAAAAATGAAGAAACGGAAGTCAAAGACGGCGATGAGGTTTCCATAGTCCCTGCAATTGCAGGCGGAGCTTAAGGCTTGATGTCACAGATATTTAAATTGAGCAAGATGAATGACTTCAGGGGGAAGCAATGAAAACCAGAGTAAAATTGACCTTTCCGCAGGACCTCATAAAGGAACCCATAATTTTCAGGATGGCAAAAAAGTTTGACATAACGCCGAATATCAGAAGGGCCCGTGTAACTGAGACGATCGGAGAGATGGTCCTGGAACTTGAAGGTGATGAGAGAAGCGTCAACAGCGGAATCGACTTTCTTAAGCAGCAGGGTGTTGACGTAGAACTTGTAGAAGGCGATATTCTGGAATAATGATGGAACCCTGGTATGGACTGATTGAGCAATATAGAAATTTTCTTCCTGTATCAGAGAAAACACCTGTTATAACTCTCAATGAAGGGAACACTCCTTTAATAAAGGCTTCTAATATTAATGAAGTAATTAAGGGAATAAGCCTGTATTTTAAATATGAGGGGTCTAATCCAAGCGGATCATTTAAAGACCGCGGCATGACTCTCGCAATTTCAAAAGCAGTGGAAGACGGTGCGAAAGCCGTTATATGCGCATCAACCGGCAATACCTCTGCATCTGCGGCGGCATACTCCGCACGGGCAAACATAGGGGCAATTGTCATTATACCTGAAGGTCAAATTGCGATGGGCAAGCTTGCCCAGGCGATGATTCATGGCGCAATGGTAATACAGATTAATGGAAACTTTGACAGCGCATTGAATATAGTTAAAGAACTCGTAGAAAAATACAATTTTGCCCTGGTTAATTCTATAAATCCATACAGGATAGAAGGACAAAAAACTGCGGCTTTCGAAATTTGCGATCAACTTGGCAAGGCCCCGCTATATCATTCTTTGCCGGTCGGCAATGCAGGGAATATAACTGCATACTGGAAGGGCTATAAAGAATATCACTCAAATGGAAGAATAAATACTTTACCTAAAATGCTGGGTTTCCAGGCTGCCGGCGCAGCGCCGATCGTTAAGGGTGAACCCGTTAAAAATCCTGAAACAATTGCCACAGCAATAAGAATCGGCAATCCTGCGAGCTGGAAAGGGGCGGTTGCTGCAAGAGACGAATCCGGAGGAATAATCGATGCGGTCACCGACGACGAGATTCTGGATGCTTATAAATATATTGCATCGCGAGAGGGAATCTTTTGTGAGCCCGCTTCCGCTGCATCACTGGCTGGTGTGATCAAGTTATCAAAACAGGGTTTCTTTTCAGAAGGAGACACTATTGTCTGTACGCTTACCGGCCATGGATTAAAAGATCCTGATAATGCGATTAAATTATCCAAACCACCAATATTAGTAAACGCTGATGTTAAGGCAGTCGAGAATATTTTAAGGGACTGCTGTATATAATAATTCACCATGTCTGATACGATAATTCACTAGGAATAAATTGAAGGTCCGGTTTTTATAGCAGGATTAACTAGAGTCTGTTTATAAACTCAAACGCCATATACTACAATAGGTTACAACGA